>NZ_JBKFAL010000062.1:0-6492 GCF_053345625.1 Methylobacterium sp. D53M | reverse complement strand
CCGCCGCTCCGACGAGTTCGCCGTCGTCCGCGCCGGCCTGAACTACAAGTTCGGCTCCTACTGAGACCACAAGCGACGGTCGGGTGCGACGCTCGCACCCCGACCGTCGCACCCGACCCGACACGCGAAGGGGCCGCTTCCCACAGGAGGCGGCCCCTTCGCCGTTCAGGCGGCCGGAATCCGGCCCGGCCTCGACCCGGCGTCGACCTGGACTTGACCCGGCGCCGCCTCAGTAGCCCTTCCAGAGGCCGGGTGTGGCCAGCTCGAGCAGGTGCCCGTCCGGGTCGCGGAAGTAGACGCTGACGCCCCCCCGCGGCCAGCGGGTGCGCCCCTCGACGGCCACGCCGGCGGCCGCGAGATGGTCCTCCCAGGGCGCGAGGGCGTCGGCGTCGATCGAGAACGCGATATGGGCCGGGCCACGGCCGTCATGGGGCGGTATGAGACCGCCCGGCGTCTCGATCGGCTGCAGGGACCCGCCCTCCGGAAAGAGCAGGAGGACACCGCGGCCGCCGACGTCGAAGGCGCGCATGCGGAAGTCGGTGAAGAGGCAGCGCAACCCCATCGTGTCGCGATAGAAGGCCTCGGCGCGGTCGAGGTCCGCGACGTACAGCGCCGTCTCCAGGATGGCGTTGAGCTCGGGCACGGCGATCTCCTGGCGGCGGCGCGGTCACGGCCCGCGGGACCCCGTCCGGTCCGGTCCGGGCCGGTCCAGTCCGGGCCGTCGCAGCGCCGGGCGGCGGCCGCACCGGGCCAACCGGCCGGTCCCGGACTCGGTTCGCCGCGGGCTCAGACGGCCGACGGCCGCGGCGCGCCCGAATCGGGGCGCGGGGCGCGGCCCGGCACCAGCGACAGGGCGGCCGAGAGCAGGGCGAAGACCACGAGCGGCAGGAGGCTCAGGGTGAAGCTGCCGGTCCCGTCCTTGATCGCGCCGATCAGGTAGGGGCCGAGGAAGCCGCCGAGATTGCCGACCGCGTTGATGGCCGCGATGCTCGCCGCCGCGGTGGCGGGCGGCATCTGCTCGGTCGCGAGCGCCCAGAACGGGCCCTTGAGCATGTAGACGCCCATGGCGGCGATCGTCAGCGCCGCCACGACCGGGCCGAGCCCCGACAGGACCGTGCCGCCCGCGAGCCCCAGCGCCAGGATCAGGAACGAGAGCGCGAGGTGCCAGCGCCGCTCGGCGGTCCGGTCGCTGTGCCGGCCCCAGAGGACCATCGCCAGGGACGCGAAGCCGTACGGGATGCTGTTCAGGAGCCCGGTCTCGACGTTGCCGAGGCCGAAGCTCTTGACGATCTGCGGCGTCCAGAACGACAGCCCGTAGCTGCTCGCCGTCGAGCCGAAATAGATCGCGGCGAAGAGGGCGAGCCGCCGGTCGCGCAGGATGTCCCAGAGCGGCGGCTTCGCGGGCTGGCCGCTGCGGGTGTTGCGCGCCGCCTCGGCCCGGAGCTGCCGCTCCAGCCAGTCCCGCTCGGCCGCCGGCAGCCACGCCGCGTCCCGCGGGCCGTCCGGCAGGAGCCACAGGACCGCGACGGCCAGGAACACCGCCGGCAGGCCCTCGAGGATGAACAGCCACTGCCAGCCGGCGAGGCCGAACCCCGTCACGTTGAGCAGCGCGCCGGAGATCGGCGAGCCCAGGAACGACGAGATCGGGATCGAGATCATGAAGACCCCGATGATCCGCGCCCGGTAGGCGGAGGGGAACCAGTAGGTCAGGTAGAGGATCACGCCGGGGAAGAAGCCGGCCTCGGCGAGCCCCAGCAGGAAGCGCAGGCCGATGAACGACCACGGCCCCTGCACCAGGGCCATGGCGGCGGAGATGAGCCCCCAGGTCGCCATGATCCGGGCGATCCACAGCCGCGCCCCGAAGCGCTCCAGCATCAGGTTGCTGGGGATCTCCATCAGGAAGTAGCCGAGGAAGAAGATGCCGGCGCCCCAGCCGAACACGGTCGCCGAGAGGCCGACATCGTGGTTCATCTGGATCGCCGCGAAGCCGACATTCACGCGGTCCAGGAAGGAGACGAAGTAGGCGAGGATCAGGAACGGCACGAGCCGCCAGCCGATCCTGCGCATCGCCGAGCGTTCCAGGGCGGCCTCGTCCGGGGAGCCTGTCGCCAAGCCTGTCATCGAGCGTGTCCTCGTCGCGTCATGGACTCCGCGCGGCGTCGAGGGCGTCGATGCACCGCCGCGATGGCGGTGAGACGGATATCTCGGGCTTCCTCGCGGGCCGGTCATCTCTGGCGGTGACCTGTGCCGAATCTGCTTACCCCGTTCCCGATGCGGCTGGGAAGCGCTCGCGCGGCTTCAATCGATCGGACTTGTTGGAGGGAACGGCGTATTCGTGTGGCAGGATACCGTTGAACTACGCCGTTCCGGCGACACAGTAGGCTCGTGCAGCGGGGCTGTAGGGGTGCCGATGGCCTGTTCGTCTTTGCGAGCGCAGCGAAGCGACCCAGGGATGCGAGACATCGGTCAAGCCTGGCGCAGCTGGATTGCTTCGCTGCGCTCGCAAAGGCACGGAGCCAGTTCTGCGCGATCCCTGTCGCCGGACCGCGGCCTTCTCCGCGTTCGGGTACCCGGAAAAGGCGCGCACGCACGGACCTAGAGCCGCTGATCCCGCGCCCACGTCCCGAAGTCTTGAAAGAGGGCGACCCCTGCGCCTCAGCCCTTCTTGACGTTCCAGAACACCGGCACGCCGTCGAGGACGCCGGTCAGGGACGGCTTGTACGAGGTCTGGTTGAAGTACTGCCCGAGGGGCAGGTAGGGCAGGTCGGCGAAGGCCTGCTGCTGGAGCTCGCCCGCGAGCCGCTTGCGCGCGGCGGTGTCCGGGGCGTCCAGCCACTGGTCCCGCAGCGCCTCGATCCTCGCGCTGGTGGGCCAGCCGATCGCGGCGCTCTGTCCGGTCCCGCGCAGGAAGGCGCTGACCGCGGGATTCGCCTGGTCGAGCCCCGCCCAGAAGGTGCAGAAGGCGCTCCAGCCGCCCTGGGCGACCGGCTCCTTCTTGGCGCGCCGCTGCACCACCGAGCCCCAGTCCATGACCTGATAGTCGACGTTGAAGCCGGCGCGCGTGAGCATGTCGGCCGCCACGTCGGCGAGCGCCTTCAGGCTCGGGAAGTCCGAGGCGCCCATCAGCACCACCTTCTCGCCCTTGTAGCCGGCCGCCGCCAGCGCCGCCTTGGCGCCCGCGTAGTCGCGCTTGCTGGTCAGGGCGTCGAGGCCGACGTCGCTCGCCATGGGCAGGCCCGGGCAGAAGAAGCCCGTCGGCACGTGGATCAGCTTGGGATCGGTGCCGGTCACCGCCTGCATGAAGTCGGTCTGGTCGACGACCTTCAGCAGCACCTGCCGGATCGCCGGATTGTCGAAGGGCGGCTGGAGCTGGTTCATCCGCAGGCAGCCGATCAGGCCGGTCGGGTCGGTGATCCGCGTCGTCAGCCCGCGGAGGGTGGGCACGAGGTCGGCCGGCGGCTGCTCCCACCAGTCCATCTCGCCCGTCTGCATGGCCGAGGCGGCGGTCGCCTGGTCGGGGATGACGTTCCACTCGACCCGGTCGACGTGGACGCGCTTCGGGCCCGAGGTCCATTGCGGCTCGCCGCCCTCGCGGGGGACGTAGCCGGCAAAGCGCTCGTAGACCACCCGGGCGCCGACCACGCGCTCGTCCGCCTTGAAGCGGAACGGGCCGCTGCCGACCATCTCGGTCACCTGCGTGAACGGGTCGGTCTTGGCGAGACGCTCCGGCATGATGGCGCAGATCGAGGAGCCGACCTTGCCGAGCGCGTCCGGCAGGAGCGCGAAGGGCTTCTTCAGGCGGAACTGGATCGTCCGGTCATCCGGGGCCGAGAGCTCGTCCGTGTAGGCCATGAGCGTCTGGCCCATGGCGTCGCGCTTGCCCCAGCGCGCGACGCTCGCCACGCAGTCGCGGGCCAGGACCGGGCTGCCGTCGTGGAAGGTCAGCCCGGGCCGCAGGGTGAGGCGCCACAGCTTGCCGTCGTTCTCCACCGTGTGGCCCGCCACCATCTGCGGCTGGGCGGCGTAGGCGGCATCGGTGCCGTAGAGCGTGTCGAAGACGGCGAGCCCGTGATTCCGGGTGACGTAGGCGGTCGTCCAGATCGGATCGAGCACCGTCAGGTCGGCCTGCGGGATGAACTTGAGCGTCCGGGCGGCACTGCCCTGCGCCAGCGCCGGGGTCGCGAGGGCGGCCCCCGACAGGGCCATGAAGGATCGTCTGTTCAGCATGCCGACTCGCCCGAGCGTTGCAATCCCGCTCAGGTTAGCACGCGGCGGGCCAAGCGCATCACAAGCGCATCACAAGCGCATCACGGGCGCACCGGTCAGCGCACCGGTCAGCGTGCGGCGGCCAGATCCTGCACGAGGGTCAGGACGCGGCGGCGGATCTCGGGATCGTCGATGCGCCGGTAGGCATGCAGCAGGGCGTCGGCCTCGTCGGCACGCCCGCCCGCGACGCCGGCGCCCCGCTCCGCGCCCAGTGGGCCGTACAGGGAGGTGGCCGGAACCTGCAGCGCGTCGGCGATCCGCTGCAGCAGCCGCCCGGCACCCGGCGCGTGCGGCGGTGCGGAGCGCTCGAACAGGTCGTCCTCGGGCGCCGCAGCCCCGGAGGATCCGCTCCGGACAGGTGACTTCGATCCCATCGGCGGTCAGGCTCTGGCGCGCGGGCTGGCTCGAGC
Source organism: Methylobacterium sp. D53M (assembly GCF_053345625.1). Classification (NCBI taxonomy): domain Bacteria; kingdom Pseudomonadati; phylum Pseudomonadota; class Alphaproteobacteria; order Hyphomicrobiales; family Methylobacteriaceae; genus Methylobacterium; species Methylobacterium sp. D53M. The sequence continues at coordinate 1,816 of NZ_JBKFAL010000062.1, read as the reverse complement.
ATTCATAATACAGAAGACCGGCGGGACGCGAGTGGCCAGCACGCAACAGTTGCATGAATGCGTCAAAGAAGTCTTGAGGTTGCAGCCACCGAACCCGTAGATCGACCGGACCGGAGCCGCACACGTACACCGCCATGCCCAAGACCAACGCGTCCGTCGGTCAGACCTGTCCCGAAGCCTTCCAGATCGCGCTCGATTCCGCCGACATGATCGGGCACTGGGCGTGGGACCCCGCGACGGACCGGGTGCGGGTCGACGCCCTGGTGGCCCTCCTGTTCAAGGTCGATCCGACCGCGGCGGAATCCGGCATCCCGCTGGCCGTCTACGAGGAGGCCATCCACGTCGACGACCGCGATCGGGTCGACACCCTGATCCGCCGCAGCGTCGCGGCGGGGAGTTCCTACGTCGCCGAGTACCGGGTGATCTCCGTCGACGGCCGGATGCGCTGGGTCCTGGCGCGCGGCCGCTTCACCAGCGACCGTCGCGGCCGGCCGACGGGCGGGCGCGGGATCCTCGTGGACATCACGGCGCTGCGCGCGCGCGAGGCGATCGGCGGCGCGACCGCGCCCGACCTCGGCGACACGCCCTTGGACCGGGCGGTCGAGCACGCCCTCGCCGCGCAGGACGCCGTCGCGGCGCTGGGCGATCCGGCCCTGAAGGCCGAGGCGGACGCGCTGCTGATGGCGCTGGGGCGACGGCTGGCCCGGCGGCAGGTCGCGGAACGGCGCCGCCGCCTGAACTGAAGCGTGACGGCAGCGGCGCGGCGGCAACCACTAAATCCCGCCGCTAATTGTGCGCCTTGTTCGTGCAAAGCGGGGATGAACAAGCTTTCGTCAAGATAACGACTTTATTGGCCGCGAGCAGGTGCGGGACCGGCAGCGGCGTTGCCGGAGCCCCGTTCTCACCCGAGCGCGTCGCGCGCGCCGTTGCCGTCCGGACCCGGCGGGTCCGGCTTCCCGGGATCGTCGTCATGCACTTCACCGTCACCGCACGCCTGTCCGCGCGCCGGTTCGCCTACCAGCACGCCTCGGTCCTGACCGCCCTGGATCAGGGCATGAGCCTGATCGCGGCCGGCATGGCCGAGGTGACGATCACGGACGGCAGCGGCGAGGCGCGGACGCCGGCCGCGCTGTACCAGTCCCTGTTCGGGGCGCCCGGTCCCCTGCGGCGCCGCCCGGCGCCCGCGCAGGCGCAGGCCGCCTGATCCCGGACGACCCGATCGCGCGCGACGCCCGTCCCGCAACAGATCGCCCCGCAGCGGATCGCCCCCTCGCCGGGCGGCGACGGGGCAGTGTCCGCAGGTGCTCGGGCGATCACGCCTTCGGTTTCACGACCCGAGGCCTGGAAACGACCGCGGCCCATCTCGACTAAAGAGAAATTTGACCAGTACGACGTCGTCTTTCTGGACAACGGCCGAGATCAGGCTTAACCTCGGTGTGTTCGTGCCGCCGACATGCGCGCTCGAATGCTTCCAAGGATCATCTTACATGAAGCGCCGCAGCGCGCGACCGTTCATGGTCGAAGTCAAGCAGACCCGTTCGGCCCGCACAACGCTGACTGCCACCGAGGCGCGGCCGCGCCCGGACAAGATCCTGTGGCCGGAACTGGCGCAGGCCGCCCTCGCGCCGCCCGCACCCGCGCCCGCCCCTCAGGCGGCACCGGCGCCGCGCCCGGAACGGAAGGTGCCGGACGCACCGGTGCGCCGCGTCCTGCCGAGCCTCGTGCCGATGTTCGAGGCCCCGGCCGAGCCGGTCCTCGAAGCCGCCGCCGACGAGGCCGCGACGGACCCCGCCGCCGAGACCGTCCCGGCGCCGCG
>NZ_JBKFAL010000061.1:0-6589 GCF_053345625.1 Methylobacterium sp. D53M | reverse complement strand
GGGGCGCCGCCTTTACCTGGCCGGCGCCGTGGTCCGGAGGCGCGCATGCGCGGGAGAGACGGCCCGGATAAGCCACCGCCCGAGCCCGCACTGGCAGTCCGCCGGCGCGGCTTCTTCCGGCGCGTGCTCGACGGTCTCGAAGCCGTCGAGCTCGTGGTCCAGGCGGGCCGGCTGGTCTGGTGGCTCCTGAGAGGCCTGTGGCTGGCCGCCGGCGCGATCGTGCGCCTCTTCGGGGATCGCTGACGCGCAGCGCCGGCAGCGGCGCGGGAATCGATGCCCGCGCGGATGTTTCACGGGAAACATCCGCCGCGCCGCCGCGGCTCGCGCCACCGACAGCCGGGTAATGTCAGCCGAACAGCGCCCGCGCCACGACCTGCGGGTCGATCGGCTTCTGGCAGAGGGCGACGGCGCCGTGGAGCGACGGCACGGCGACCGGATCGTAGCCGGTGGCGAACAGGAAGGGCACGCCGCGCGCGTGCAGCGCGTCGGCCACCGGATAGACGAGCTCGTCCTGCAGGTTGATGTCGAGGACCGCGGCGTCGATCTCGGTCGTGCCGGCAATCAGCGCCAGCGCCTCGCCGACGCTCGCGACCGGACCCAGCACCTGGGCGCCGCCTTCCTCGAAGCCGGACTTGAGATCGACGGCGATGAAGTAGTCGTCCTCGACGAGCAGGACCCGCCTGCCGGCCAGCGCGCGTGGTTTCGAGGTCATGTGGGGTTGCCTGCGGCTTCTCCCTCGGGGAGCGGGATGTTGATCGAGCAATGTAGCGCCGTGGCGCCGAGTTCGTAGCTGGTCGTCGCCTTCAGGGCGTAGGGCAGGGCGTGCTCGATCAGTTCCCGACCGTAGCCGCCCCGCGGCGCCGCGTCCGCCAGCTCCGGTCCGCGAACGAGACCCTCCTCCACCCATTCCACCAGCAGCCGGCCGCCGCCGTCGTCCGCCCGGTAGGTCCGCCACGTCACGCTCAGGCGTCCCTGCGCGGTGGTGAGCGCGCCGTATTTCAGCGCGTTGGTGGCGAGCTCGTGCAGGGCCAGCGCGAAGGTCTGCACCGTCGCCTTGCGCAGCCGCACCACGGGCCCGTGCAGCCGGATGCGCGCCGACATGGCCGGGGCGTCGAGGGCGGCGAGTTCCGTCTCGATCAGGGAGCGGAGCGTGATCGGTTCCTGATCGGAGCGCGAGAGGAGGCCCTGGACCCGCGAGAGGGCGGACAGACGATCGTTGAACCGCTGCCGGAATGTCTCGCCGGGCCCGGTCTGGGCCATGGTCTGCTTGGCGATGGAGCGCACGACGCCGAGGAGGTTCCGGGTCCGGTGCTGCAGCTCGGCGACCATGACCTGCTGCCGCTCCTGGAGCTGGCGCAGATCGTCGATGTCGGTCGAGGTGCCGAGCCACTCGACGATCCGGCCCTGCGCGTCGCGGACCGGCGCGGCCCGGGTCTGGAACCAGCAGAACCGGTCCTCGGCGGCGTTGCGGAGCCGGTGCTCGAAGGAGAGGTGGCCGCTCACCGGCGCGTCGCGCCACGCGGCCGCGGCGACCGCCTCATCGTCCGGATGGACCGCCGCCAGCCAGCCCCAGCCCAGGCTCGTCGCGTCGGTCTGCCCGGTATAGGCGTGCCATTGCGGGCTCGACCAGATGCAGGCCCCGTCGATCGCGGCGCGCCAGACGAGCTGGGGGATGCCCTGGGCGAGGGTGCGGAACAGCTCCTCGCTCGCGCGCAGGCGGCGCTCGGCCAGAACCCGCTCGGTGCTCTCGACCACGATGGCGATGACCCCGGCCGGGCGCCCGTCCTCCCCGAGGACCGGCGAGTAGTCGAGATTCATCCAGACCGGCTCGGGCCGGCCGTAGCGGTGCAGGGTCAGTTGCTGGTCCTTGTACGACAGCGTCCCGCCGGCGAGGCCGACGCGCATGACGTTGTCGTTGAAGTCGGTGACCTCCGGCCAGCCCTCGCGCACCTTCGAGCCGAGGAGTTCGGGATGGCGGCCGCCCGCGAAGCCCGAATAGGCGTCGTTGTAGATCATGATGCCGTCCTCGCCCCAGAGCAGCACGATCGGCACCGGCGATTGCAGCAGCGTGCTGACCGCGAAGACCAGGCTCTGCGGCCAGTGGGCGATGGGACCCAGCGGCGTCCCCGCCCAGTCGAAGCTCCGGACAAGGTCGGCGAGCTCGCTGCAGCCGGCCGAGAAGATGCGGGCCTCGCTCATGCGGTGACCGACTCGTGTGGCTCCGGCTCGGGCGAGCGCAGCGCGGATGGCGGAAGCCCGGTCCGCGACCGGTCGGGTCGGCCGGCCCGGCGGACGGGTCACGCCGACGCTACTACACCGCTCCTCTGCCCGGTAGGGGCGCCGCCGGCTCCGGCCTGGTCGCGTCGTCGGGCCGGCAGACGGGTTCTAGCCGCGGCCCGCGGGCTCCGGGAAGCGCCGGGCGAACCAGTCGCGCAGGATCTGCCGCTCGTAGTAGAGGCCGCCGGTGGAGAAGCGCGGGTTGGACGTCAGCAGGAAGTTGATGTCCGTCACCGTATCCGCGCCCTGCGCCACGGTGCGGCCGCCGCGACGCAGGCTGTAGGCGAGGCGGATCCGCGGCGGCGTGGCGTCCGTCACGACCCGCAGGCCGGTCGGGGTCGCGAAGCCGGGCCGGTCGAAGCCCGCCAGATCGACGTCGAGCACCGTGATGTCGAGACGCTCGTCGGGGCGGAGCCGCGCCGTGCCGAGATCCGTGAAGATCCGGGTCAGCTCGGCCAGGGTGACCCGGAGCGGCTGCCCGGAGCCGAAGCGGTTCTCGGCATCGGTGAACCGCTCCGGCGCGGCGTAGCGCACGGTCACCTGCGCCTGTGCCGCCGGCTGTGCCCGGGCGGGGACCGCGGACGCCCCGATCACCGAGAGCGCGGCCGCGGCCGCGAGCGCGGCCGATCTTCCGGCGAGACGCGTGCGCATACCGAACTCCTCTCCGCGTGTGGCGGCCTGACCGGGGCAGGCCTGCCGGGAAGAACCGCCCGAACGGGGCCCGGTATCCAGTGCCCCGCGCGGATGTCCGGCTGCGACCGAATGGCGCCCGACCGTCCATAGTCTCGCCGTGATCCGGGCGCCTCGTAGCGCACCCGGCCCGAGGGGCGAGCCGGTCATGGGAGTCCGACGCGCATGATGAACTCTGTTCTCGCGCTTCTCACCGTCGTGGCGGTGCTGGTGGTCACGGCGCTGATCAAGCTGCCGCTCCTGCCGTTCCGCCTGGTCGGCCGCCTTCTGCGGAGCCGCCCGGCGGCGGCCTGACCCGCGCCGCTCAGGCCGCCGCGTCGATGACGAATTCCATCCCGCGACCCGGCCCCTGATCGGAATAGTCGACGAGCGCCAGACCGCGCTCGGCCAGGGTCGCCTCGACGGTGTCCCGCTCCCGGCGCACCATCTGACCCACTGCCAGCGGGGTCAGCCGGGGACTCGCGCGCCGCAAGCGGTCGACGCCGATATGGGCCGGCGTGCCCGCGTCCTCGGCGATCCGGGCCAGGGCCAGACCCAGGTCGCGCGCCTTGGTCTCGGCGGCGGATCTCGGCTTGAACGCCATCTGCTTCTCCTTCTGCTCGGCCACCCGTCTCAGGCAGCCCGCCTGTCGACGCACACATCCGGGAAGGCCCGGATCCAGACCCGACGGCCCTTGGCGTCGTAGACCTCGACCTGCCAGCCCGACCAGTCGAACCGCTCCACGACCCGCTCCATCAGCGCGAGCGCGACCCGATCGGCGTGGGCCCGCACCTGCGCCGCGTTCGGAAACCGGCTGCCGCGCAGGTCGGTCACCAGCTCGTGGCCGTCCGTGCAGTGGAAGCGGTAAAGCCGCGTCGGCATTGAGCTTCCCTCGATCAATCCACAGCACTCCACCGCGATCCGGGAACGGGGCGCATCCGCGGTTGAACCCACCGTGCCGATGCGCTTTGTTCGTGATATGTTCTATACGGATTCGGACGACGATGCACCCAGATCCCGAGGTGGCCCCTGCGGAGTTTCGTCTCAGGGAAGCCGAGACGATCGCCGTGGCCTATCACAGGGCGGCGAAGGGTGACGCGTGGGCCGCGCTCGTCGCGGCCATCGCGGACGCTCTGGTCGATCTCGACGCGCTGGAGCGGCGCCTCGCCCGGCAGGGCGGACTGATATCGCTGGGCTATGCCCGCGGCCGCACCGGGGCGGGCGGGGTCCGGGCGCGGGGCCGTCCCGGCCCGGAGGATTGAGCGCCCGGCGATGACGGCGCGATTGGCCGGGCGGTCGGCCGGACAGCCGGCGGTCTCGCCGCCCGGGCGGCGACGCGCCTGTCGGGGTCAGTGGTCCGTGCCGCCGCGCCGCGCCATGGCGCCGGGCTGGCCCAGGCCGATCGCCTTGGCGAGGGCGGAGCGCTGCTCGGCGTAACCGGGGGCGACCATCGGATAGTCGGTCGGCAGGCCGTAGCTGTCGCGGTAGCTGCGCGGATCCAGGCCGTGGCTGGCGAGGTGACGCTTCAGCGTCTTGTAGAGCTTGCCGTCGATGAAGCTGACGATCCCGTCGTGCCGGACCGACTTGCGGATCTGGGCCGCGGTCGGCTTCTCGACCTCGGTCTGCGGGGCCGCGCCGGCCTGCGCCGCCGGCGTCCCGGCGACGAGCCCGCTGATCGCGCCGTGGACGCGCGCGATCAGGGCCGGAAGCTCCGCGGCCGGCACCGGATTGTTCGACACGTAGGCGGCCACAAGCTCGGCGGTCATCACGGCCAAGGTGTTGGATGTCTCATCGAAGGTCTCATTCATGATCGGACTTCCAGCGAGCGATTTACGTTCCCACGGTTTGGGCGTGGCAAGGGTTTAAACAGCGTAAATATAGAACGAAGACTCGATGAATATCTCGAGATTTTCTGGCACCGCGCGGGCGCGCGGCCCGTCGACCCGGTCGGACACCGTCGGGGATCGCGGCGCGCGGTCGCGGATGATCCGGCTGCCCGCGCGGCAGCCCCGACCGACCGTGTCGGGCGAGCCGCGCGAACCGGCCGCGAACCGGCACGGAGGCGGCGGCGTGCCCCGGGCGGCGATGGCTAGAGACGGGGTCGGGGCGCCTCAGCCGGCGCCGTATCCGCCCTTCCGGTTGTCGGGCTGCGGCGCGGGCGGTCGGGTGTCGTAGCCGCCGCTCTCCGGCGCCGCGTCGGAGCCGGGATCAACGGGGCCAGGGGCGTGGGGACCGCTGCCGCCGGCCGCCGGGTCGGCCCGCTTCTCCGGGGCTGCCGGCCGGCCCGGCGGGACCGTCCCCAGGGCCTCGCGTGCGGCGTCGACATCCTGTCCCATCCGTCCCTCCCTGCGGTCCTTCGTGTAGGGCCAAGGCGGGAGGTCCCCGCATGTTCCCGGCGCGGTCGCCGGGACCGGCGTACCGGGCGATGCGTCAGCGCGGCCTCATTTCCGCTCGCCGGTGGGGTTGGGCGTCGCGGACGTGTCCGGCGCGACCGCCGGATTGACGGGCGTGACCTTCGACCACGTGGCCGCGATCGCCACGATGGCGAGCAGCAGGACGATGAAGATGCCGATGAGGGTGAGGCGCTTCATGTGGCGGGTCTGGGTCTTCCGTGCGGGGCCTTGAGGGCGGGGAACGGCCGGGACGGCCGATCGATCCCGGCCGGAACGGGATCCTGCGGCCGCGGACCCGCGCGGCCGCGACCGTCACGATCCCGCCGGGCGCGGCCGCGCCAGGGCGGTGGCCGCGTGCCGGGCCAGATCCTCGAGCCGGCGGACCGTCGCGTCGTCCGGGATGACCGAGGCGCACCAGTAGGCGCCCAGTGCAGCGACGGGCTCGGGCGAGCCGATCGGCACCATCACGAGGCTGCGCATCGAGGTCAGGCGGTAGAGGGCGAGCGGCACCCGGGGATCGCACTCGATGTCCGGGATCACGATGGTCGCGTCGTCGAGCATCGCGCGGCCCGAGATGCACGCCGTCAGCGGGAACCTGCGGCCGCGCCACAGTGGCTCGATGGCGTCCTCGGCGGCGTAGAAGGAGGCGTCGCCCTCGCGCAGAACCACCGCGATCCCGTCGGAGCCCGCGATCTCCCGCGCGGTCTCGCGCAGGATCGCGACCGTGTCCTCCAGGGACCGGGCGGTCGCCAGGCGGTGGGCGGCCCGAACCAGACCCGAGGCGAGATCCAGGGAGAGTTCATCCATGTGGGACGCGGCCGCGAGCACTCCGATCGATCGGGCAACGCCCCATGCGGTGCCGCTGTACAAGTCTGTCGGGCACCGGCGCGGTGGGCAACAACCTGGATCAAGCGTTTCGCCGACGTGATCGGGCGCGCGGAGATGTGCGGTCGCAGCGTGCGCATATTGGTCGTCGCGGCGGAACTCCGCGACAGAAGTCGCGAAATAGTTCCGCGGCACCGGATCACGTCGCCGCGATGATGTGCTCCAGCGCACCTTTCGGTCCACCCGCTCCGGACCCCCGCCGGCGCTGTTGCAACAATGCACTATCGCGCCCGCACATCCTGACGTCCTGTCCGCCCCGCACACATCCCGTCCAACGGGAGACAGAGGACCAGATGATCAAGAAGCTTCTGCTCGCGAGCGCCGCCACGGCTCTCCTGACCGGCGCCGCCTCGGCCGCCGACCTG
>NZ_JBKFAL010000060.1:0-6643 GCF_053345625.1 Methylobacterium sp. D53M | reverse complement strand
AGAAGCTCTCCTCGAGGAGGGAAGCGAAATCGTCACGGCCCGGGCCGCGCCTGTTCTCTTGACGCGCGCTGACGTAATCCCGAGAAGCCACTGTTCAGACAATCTACTTCAAATGCCTCGACAACATACCTGCAGTGATGGGTGTTGTCAACTTCCAGTTGCCATTCGCTAGGCGACAGATCCCGTTGATCCGGTTGCCGACGGCACATCAGATACAGATAGTCATTCGGCTGCGCTGTTGCCGCTTGAGATGATTTGAATTTTATCACTGCTGCATTCGCAATGAATTGGATTTGCCAATCTTGAAGTGGAAAAAATAGAATCGCCATCCGACCGTCTTCCTCATTGTCGGCGCGGTTGACCCTCGTTGCTTTGCCGAACTTGCAGCATCAAAAAATCATTCACGCGTCCGACCAGTTTCTCGCTCCTCTGTCGATGGCCCAAAGTGAAACATTACTCATCCCTTGTCAGACCGAACCGCTGCGATGCTCGAACACGGTTCAACAAGGTCAACGCGATGCTTGGAGTAACAACGGCTCCATTAGCGTACTGTAAGTCTGGTGCGGGTAGGCTTGCGGCCTACCGATCCTTCGGCGGAGCTTCGGGTTTCGCCGCCGGCAAGGCATCAGAATTCGGCTTCGGTGCTGGTTCAGCCTCGGGTGTGCGTTCCGCCTTCGGCACCGTCATGGGCTCGGGTGCCGCAGGCTTGGGCGCCTGCTCCGGCTTGGACGTCCCAACGGCGTCCATTGCGCCGTCCTTTCGAACCAGCCCGTCGGGTTTGGCCGCCGGCTCCGCGATCAGTCGAAAAATCGAGTACGCGCTTGCCGAGGCTCCGGCGAGTGCCATCATCAGGAACATTAGCCTGAAAGCCGTTCGAAAGGACCATCTCGTCCGGGGCCTTCGCTCGTCAACCTGGGCCGCGCCGCCCGCCACCTGCGACTCTATCCGGAAGATGCGGGCATACTCGGGCAAGCAGGCAGCCTCGCCCGCCCGCAACGCGCTCTCGGAGAGCTTGATCAAGTCGGATCCACGCTGATCGAGCTTCCAGAAGACGAAGGAGACGAGGATCAGCAGGACGCCCAGCACCGTTACCAGGAGTGCCATGGGCCGCCCTGCCTGGATGCCGCCACCGATCGCTGTCGCGAGCACGCCCGACAGGACGACGAAGAAGTTGAACACCGAGATGCGTTGCTGCGCGTGCAATGCGAAGAATCGCCAGAGATGTTCCAACGCTTTGTCCGGCGCCAGTTCGGCAGTGCCGACCGACGGGGCGGGAGCTCCCGAACTGGCCGGAGCGGCATCCCGCGTCGTCCCCGCACTGGTTGCGGCGGCTCCGGTCGGTGGGTGAAACGCGGCCGAGCCCGCCATCTGACTTTTCGGGTCCGTGCTCAATCTCGATCTCCCGATCAGGGGATATGACCCATGCCGACGGGCACGTGCCCGCACAACTCTGTGGTCGCAGTTGCAGACCGGTCGGCAATCCGCAACCGCCGGGAGCGAAAGCCATCGCTGTTAAGCGCAAGGGCGCTCGCGGGAAGGCCGAGATACGTTGACTGCGGACGAGGATCGTCACCGAGGATCACCCGCGGAAATGGCCGTGCGCCCCCGCGGCCAAACAACCCGGACTTCTGCTTCGAGGCAGCGAACGAACGTTGGCGGCCTCCGGCGGATCGCCGGGAGGATCGTGATACCCGCCATGAAGGCGATGCCGTTTCGCAGCTCGCAAGCGCGTCGCGAGGACGCGGGTCGGCCCAGTCCCGCGCGCACGTAGTGGCCGTCCGTTTACGGATCGAAGCCAGTCGATCTGGCTCGAAAGGGCCTTGCTATGCATCGCAGTGAGCGACCCATGTCCTCAGTAGTCTCGCATCGATGCCCGGCAGCGGCAAGTGAGTGACCGTGTCGACGCATTTCCCGGCCGCTGTCGGCCTGGGTGGCCGTGGCAAAGCGGCAGACCGCCTTGCGTCGGGGATCGTCGAGCAGCCCGCCGCCGCGGGGCCCCGGACTACACCCGTGGAGACGCCGCGTCTCTCAGCAAGCCCCGCGTGAAAGGCGATGCCATTGTCTGCTGCGTCGGCTCGGCTGGCCTCCGATGGCGAAACTTGCTCGGTCGCGATCCATCGAGGTTCGGGAAGGCCTGAAGCATGGCGAGACGCGTGTCCGGCACACCGTTACGTTCAGGAATCTATCGAGGCCGGTTTTCGCCACGCTCGATGGGGCGGCCGTTCAGACCAGGGCCGATGGCCCGCAATCCGGCCGGATGCTGAGATATGCCGGGACGCGACACGCCACGTTATCGACTGGCCTTGATCGCCGGCGCATTCCTCCAACCTGTCGGGCAGGCTTGAGACGGATCCGGAGCGATCCTTGACGAAGCTTGTGATCGTTCCGGCGATCGAAGGATGCCATGTCGGACCTCCATATCATGTCGATGCCGATCGGGTTTCCCCGATCCGGACCGATCGGCGGCCCGTGCCGAGCGAGGCGCCTCGAACGTGAGAGCCGGTAGGATAATCGACATGGCGCGCAGGGCGCACATCGGCAAGCACATCGGCGGGACGACCTACCTGCACCGCGAGGCCGTCGACCTACTCCGCGCACCCGACCGCGCGTCCATCGCAGCGGCGGAGGCGAAAGCGGCCCCGGTGAATTGGAACGTGGCGAAGGTTGGGATGGGCGGGGTCTCGCTCCTTCTCTACGAGGACTTCGACGCGAGTCCGTTTCCCCGCCTACTGCACGGGGTCCGCGTCACCGGTGCAGAGGTTCGGCGGATGGACTACTCTCATCGAGCTAATCCGCCGATCCTCCACCGAAAGGAACACCTCCTTCGTCCCAGCGACCCACGGATCCCCAGGTTCACAGCTTTGACGGTCTCGGCGGAGGAGCGTGGCCTCTTCGCCGACCCACGTCGGATCGGCACCGTGCGTGCCTGGGAGGATCGGTTGGAGCGCGCCGGCCTTCGCGTGGAGGGACATGCCTTGGTGGAGATCGCGCCCACACCTGCGACGTCCGGGATCGCGCGCCACAAGACTGCGCTTGCGCGCAACCGGCTGTCGACACCGATGCAGGCCCTCACCCGCCACGGGTTCGTGGAGGTCGGTGTCGAGGTGCTCGACTATGGCTGCGGCCAGGGCGACGACGTGCGCGCCCTGGTCGAGAGCGGCGTGGCGGCGCGCGGATGGGACCCGCACTTCCTGCCTGACGCGGATCTTGAGCCGGCGGACACCGTGAATCTGGGCTTCGTACTTAACGTCATCGAGAGGCCCGCCGAGCGGTTGGAGACGCTCAGGCAGGCTTGGTCCCTGTGCCGACGCGTCCTCGCCGTCGCCGTCATGGTCGCCGGCCACCGGCTCACGACCGGGTTGAAACCCTACGGCGACGGGTACCTCACCTCGCGCGGAACCTTCCAGCGATACTTCACCCCGGACGAGCTTCGAGAAATCGTCGGCGCTGCGACGGGTGTCGAGGCGGTGGCGGTTGCGCACGGGGTCATGTTTGCCTTCCGCCATGCCGCCGACGAGCGCGACTTCCTATACCGCCGGCAGGTGCAGCGGGTCGCGCGCGAGATCGTGTTCCGCCCCTCGCCGCGCGAGCGTGCCGCCGCGGTCGGCAAGCCCCTTGCGGATCGGCTGAGACCCGCCCTTGAGACCCTTTGGGGCAGGATGCTCTGTCTCGGCCGTCCACCCTCGCCGGACGAGATCCCTCCGGACGCGGCGGCCCTTCTGAAGTCCTCCAATGTCTCCCTCGGCCGCGCCGTCGCTTGGTGCGAAGCGATGTTCGACCGGGAAGCGTACGCGCAGGCCGCCTGCGACCGCCGTGACGACCTGACCCTGTACTTCGCCCTCGGCGCCTTCACGCGATCCGCGGCGCTGGCGGACCTGGCCGATAGCCTCAGGCGTGATGCTAAGGCGTTCTTCGGCAGCATCGCGAGAGCCCGCAAGGCCTCGCAGGCGTTCCTGTTCTCCCTCGGTGACACGGCGCGGATCCTGGAGGCCTGCGACCAGGCTGTGGCGCAGGGACTGGCCCACCACGAGAAGGAGGCTGTCGTGCACTTCCGTGGCGAGCGTCGACACGACCTCCCGCTGGGGCTGCGCGGATTTCTTGGATGCGCGAGCGTGATCTTCGGCGACCTCGACGACGCGGAGATCCTGCGAGTGAACTCGGCGAAGGGTACCCTCTCGCTGTATTTCGTCCGTGACTTCGACGCCCGCCTCCCGCAGGTCACGCGCATTGTCCGGGTCGATCTCGGGCGGCAGACGATCAGAGATCGCACGTATGAGGGTGCCGAGAGCCTCCTGCTGGTCTGCCGCTCGGCCTATGCCGAGGCTGGGCCCGAGCGTGAGGACCGTGCTGCCATCGAGGGGCGCGCGATCCGCCTCTTGAACCTTCCGAGCGGGACCATGACCGTCCGACGCTACGAGGTGGCCCGTGCCCTTCAGGACCATCCGGTGAGTTGAGCCGCGCATCCGTCAACGGATCCGGTTCGCCGGCCAGACCCCGGCGCCTGCCGGGACGAGGAGCAGACCTGCGCGGGCACCAACTGCCGTCGCGGCGCCTAAGCCTCGCCGATGACGTAGGGCCTCGAGTCAAACGTTGTTGCGAGCCGCCGTGGAGCCAGAATGCACCGGGGCGACGGTTTGCGAGGCGGCCAAAGACAGGCCGCCGTGACGCGCGTCAAGGACGGCGCGTTGAAAGCCGAGCGAGCTTGGCCGAACAGGTGAAGCCGGTGAACCAACGCGATTCCGACCGGCTACTTTGGCCCTGACGCAATCTTCCAAAAGCCGCGGACCAGCCTTTTCATGCCTCGATCATCGCACAGAGGTACCATGTTGCCGCCTTACCACCCGTAGGTATCGACGCCATAGGAAAACCATGGCACTGCCCACCACCGCGAGTTCCGCAGGGCACGCCGCCCCTGCCGGTCGAGGAGGTAGGGGTGGGCGGTCGCATAGGGGGCATCGGCATCGCCGGATTGAGGGCGGAGTTGAAGCGCCGCTCCACGGAGCCGTGGCGGAATGCGACCTTCTTCTTCGGGTTCCTGCTCAACATCGCCTTCAGTGGCTGGGCCATATGGCTGGAATTGCTCGCCATACACCTTAAGCTGCCCGCTCACGACACAGCGAGCTTGCAAGGAGCTCTGGTAACGTTCTTTCCGGCCGTTACCGGCGTCACCTTTGTCCAAGTCCTGTTGGAGCAGCACGAGGACAAGCGCATCCTTGCGGCGTCGACGACGTGGCTCGTTGGCACCCTCGCGTCGGCCGGCTACCTCTCTTTCGTCCCGGCGGAGGCAGTCTGGGGGCGGATGTTGTTGCTGGGGTCGCTCTGCGCTTCTTCGATGTGGTTCTGGGTCGCGGCAAATGCGGACGCCGCCATTTTCCAGGACGACCCGTCCGCGGCGATCGGCGGCGATCCCAACGCCGACCTCAGCGGTGGTCTCGGGGATTTGGAAGCCTGATATGGATCCGATCCGATTCCCTCTTGAGGTCCGGGCCCTCGAGGTCAGGCAGCCCCTAGGGCTATGTTACGTGGCCGTCATGCCGGCACGGGTGCTCTTGGCGGTCTGCCACAGTCACGCTGCCAGGGCGGAGATGGCCCACGGAGGCTATACGCTCGACGGTAACCAGCGCTTCACCCAGGATAAGCGACTTAGGCAGATTGCAGATTACATAGCGCGCTCCGACAGCGCGTTCCCCAACGCCATCATCCTGGCTGCCAACTCATTGCCTGCCGACGAGGTCGGCGACGACCAAGCCGACGTCGAGCCCGATGCCTGGACAGTCAGGCTCGATGCAGACGGCCTCTGGACGGTCGTGGTGCCGAGCGCTGCGCGACTGGCGGCGGTTGTGGATGGGCAGCACCGCCTGTTCGCCTTCACTGAGCCGGCCGCGGCGCTCCATCTGGACATGCCTCTGATCTGTTCGATCTACTTTGATCTACCTAAGCCTTTCCAGGCTCAGCTCTTCGCCACCATCAACTCGACGCAGAAGCGCGTCGACAAGAGCCTGACCTACGAACTATTCGGGTACAACGTTGCCGAGGAGGCCCCCGATACGTGGACGCCGGAGAAATTGGCCGTGTTCCTGACCCGGCGGTTGAACGTACAGGACGACTCTCCGCTTCACGGCCGGATCATCGTCGCGCCCAAGCGTGGTCCCGCGCTCGATCGGCTCTCGCGCGGCATCGACTGGCAGATCTCAACCGCCGTCGTGGTCGAAGGGCTTCTTCGGCTCTTCTCGGCAAATCCTAAACGGGACGCGAACCGTATTCTGACGAGCTTTGGCCAAAATCGCCTCACCTTGAGCGCAGGGCCCTCCGACCGAACCCCGCTGCGCAGCTACTACGTCAATACGAGAGACGAGGCCATCTATCGGACGGCGAAGAATTTTCTTGAAGCGTGCGATGAGCTTTTCTGGAAAACCGCATCGCGCCGCTCGTTCATCATCAAGACCGTCGGCGTGCAGGCGCTCTTCGACGTGTTGCGAATTATCGTCCCCGATTTCCTGGCCAACAAGAACGTGACCACGTCTGCGTTCCGAGAACGCCTTCGGCCCGCCGCAACGATCGATTTCGGCTCGGACGAGTTTCGCAACGCGTCCGGAAGCGGGAGGACGGCGATCCGGAGAGCGATCCTGGAAAGGATCGGTGC
>NZ_JBKFAL010000059.1:0-7045 GCF_053345625.1 Methylobacterium sp. D53M | reverse complement strand
TAAGCCGTCCCCCGCTTTCGACCCACCCTGGTCATTCAGAGGGCCATGTAAGCGAGGCTGGACCCATCTGTCAGCGGAACATCCGCTGCCGAGCCGACAAGTCGGGAAATTGGACGGTAACCTCGCGGACCACCACGGCCGTTCACAGACTCTCGGTCGACGCACCGAAGTCGACGCGACGTTCGTCGGGCACGATCAGGCAGCCAAGCTCGCTAGAGCGAGGGACTGGTGGACGGAGACACCCGCCGTGACCCCGTCCGCCACGGCCCAGCTCACGCTGTGGGGCGCCCGTGCGACGTCGCCGGCCGCGTACACCCCCGCCACCGTCGTCATCTTGGTGGCCTCGGTGCGGATGACCGAACCGAAAGGGCCGTCGTCGAACGCGCAGCCGAGCCGTTCCGCCAGCGGGCTGTTCATGCGCGTCCGTGGGGCGAGGTACAGGGCGTCGAGAGGCGCCGTGCGGCCGTCTTCGAGCAACAAGCCGGATAGCGACCCGCCCTCGCCGACGAGGGCCGCAACGCCGGCAGGCTCGATCTCGACGCCACGGCTCCCGAGCCGGGCGCATGTCGCCTCGTCGGGCGTATCGCCGCCGTTCAGGTAGAATGTCGTCGGCCCCCAATCGGCGATCAACAGGGCTTGATGAGCGGACAGCGGGGACACGGCCAGAACGCCGAGCTTACGGTCGGCGAACTCGTAGCCATGGCAGTATGGGCAATGGAGGACGCTCCTGCCCCATCGCTCAGCCAAGCCGGGAATTTTGGGAAGAACATCCGAGATGCCGTAGGCTAGGACGAGGCGGGCCGCATCCAGGGTCTGCCCGCTCGCGAGGGTAACGGTGAACGTCCGTCCCGCGCGGGCGTCGACCGCCTCCGCTTGCATGATGGTCGCCTGCGGGTAGGCGGCTAGCTGGCCGCGAGCCTGCGCGAGCATTGTCCGCGGATCGCTGCCGTCCTGGCCGAGGAAGCCGTGGGAGGCCGCGGCGAACCGGTTGCGCGGGCTGCCCGCGTCGATCACGCAGACCGAGCGCCGTCCGCGGGCGATGTAGGTGGCCGCCGCCAAGCCGGCGAAGCTGCCTCCCACGACGATGACGTCAAACGGCATGGGCTTGCTCCAAGGTCAGGGTGCCGCCGCGCGCGGCGAGGCGGGCGTGGAAGTCGGCGCTGAGCGCGGCGAGGGTGACGCCGCCGAAGCGTTCCAGAAGCACCCGCTCGGCCTCTCGGAAGCCGTCGTCCAACGCCGCGTTCACGGCCTGCTCAACGAGGCAGCCGGGCGCCTCGGTGCGGTTGCCGATGGCGAACAGGCCGGGTGAACCGAGCGCGACGTGGATGTCGAGAAGGGTGATTTCGGCCAAGTCGCGCGCGATGGTCCAGCCGCCGCCGTGCCCGCGCCCGGACCTGACAAACCCTGCCTCCCGAAGCCCTGCCATGGTCCGACGCACGACCGCCGGATTGGTTTGCATGGCGGCGGCGAGCGCCTGGGAGGTGAGCGGTCGGGGTTCCTCCGCCATGTGCAGCAGCACGTGCAGGATGCCGGAAAGGCGGCTATCTCGTTTCATGTATCAATTGATGCTACGTAACGGAGTGAAGGTCAACCCGCCTGGATGCTCGTCACCGACAGAGACGCGACGGGGGCTGGCGCGGCCGTTCGCAGCCCGGAAGGCTGATACGCACTGGGAGGCTTCGTCCAAAAAGGCGGAGCGAGCCCGTCTCAGGTAACAGACGGGAGGAACGCTTCGATGTGGTTGGCGCTTCCGGAGCGTTCAGGCGCCGATGCCGACCGCGCGATTACCGCGACGGGTCTGAGTGGTTGCCGTCGCCAGGCTGGGCATCGATCAGCCTGCGGATCTGCCCCCTGATGAACGGCGTAGTGGGGTTGTAGACGATCAGGCCGAGGTCGGGGCGACCGTCGACTGCGAAGGAGGAATATTCAAGCTCGATGGCGCCGAGGATCGGGTGCTTCAGTCGCTTGGTCCCCTCGCCGTGATGGTGCACCTCGTGCTCGCGCCACAGCGCCGCGAAGTCCTCGCTCGTCCGGCACAGTTCCTCGACCAGCGCGCCGACCTCGGACGCCGCACCGGCGCGGGCCGCATCCGCGCGGAACGCCGCGACCACGTAGCGGGCCACGCTGTCCCAGTCATGCTGGATCGCGCGCACCTGGCTGGAGCCGAACATGCGGCGCAGAATGTTGCGCTCGCCCGGGGGGACCAAGTCCCAGTCGGTCAGAACGACGGCTGCCGCCCGGTTCCACGCGACGACGTCCCAGGTGGCGGTCTTGATCAGCGCAGGGCTGGTCTCCAGCGTGTCGAGCAGCCGTTGCAGCCGGGGCGTGACCCCCTTGCCGACCGCGTAGCGGACCTCTGGCGGGCGCCCGAGACCGAGCATGAAGAGGTGCTCGCGTTCGGCGTCGGTCAGCATCAACCCGGCGGCGATGCGGTTCAGCACGTCCGCGGACGGGGCGCCGCCGCGCCCCTGCTCCAGCCACGTGTACCACGTCGCGCTGATGTTCGAGCGCTGCGCGACCTCCTCCCGCCGGAGGCCGGGCGTCCGCCTGCGGCCGGAAAACCCGAACGACGACGGGTCGAGCTTCGCCCGCCTGTCCCGCAAGTAGGCGCCGAGGGGGTTCTCCGAGCCGGCCGGCATGGCGATCCTGTGAGAGATTATACCCTGATACGGTCACGTATTTTACGGTGACGTCACCTGCGGGAAAGTGGGCCTTCCACACAACGTGGACAGTCATCCATGCGTGTATTTCTCACTGGCGCCACCGGCTTCATTGGCTCGGCGCTCATTTCCGAGCTCCTCGCCGCCGGGCACCAAGTGATCGGGCTGACCCGGTCCGAGGCCGGCGCGGCGGCGCTCCGCGCGGCGGGGGTCGAGCCGCACAGGGGAGACCTGACGGACCCCAGCAGCCTGCGCGACGGAGCCGCCCGGGCCGACGGCGTGATCCACGCCGCGTTCGATCACGACGACTTCTCGGACTTCGTCGCCAACTGCGAGAAGGACCGGCGAGCCATCGAGGCCCTGGGCTCCGCGCTCAAGGGTTCGGACCGGCCCCTGCTGATCACGTCCGGCGTGGCGATGGGCTGCCCGGCACCCGGCCAGCCGGCCACTGAGGACGTCTTCGACCGGGACCACCCGAACCCCCGCGTCGCCTCCGAGCGGGCGGGTGCGGCTTTGCTGGACGCGGGCGTCAACGTGTCGGTCATGCGGCTCCCGCAGGTGCACGACACCGTCAAGCAAGGCCTCGTGACCTACCTCGTGTCCCATGCAAGGGCCAAGGGCGTCTCCGCCTATGTCGGCGACGGCGCGAACCGCTGGGCGGCGGGACCGAGGCGCGACGTCGCCCGCCTCTACGTGCTGGCCCTGGAGCGTGCCGAGGCGGGGGCGCGGTACCATGCCGTCTCCGAGGAGGGCGTCTCGCTCCGGGCCATCGCGGAGGCCGTCGGCAGGGGCCTGGGGGTCCAGGCGGTCTCCGTCGCACCCGAGGCGGCCGCCGAGCATTTCGGATGGCTGGCAGGGTTTGCCGGGGCCGATATGACGGCGTCGAGCGCACTGACGCGGTCACGGCTCGGCTGGCAGCCGAACGGCGGGGGCCTGATCGCCGATCTCGACGCGATGGACTACGCCCGCGGTGCGGCGTGAGGGGCCAGCGTCCGCCCGCGCTTGGCGGGTGGGACGACCTCAACGGGTGTCTTGCGCGGGAGGGATGGCATCCTTGTCCGGACTCCCGGCCATGAATGCGACCAGGGCCGAGGCCACCTCGTCCGGTCGGTCCTCCGGCTGGAGGTGGCCGCCCGTGGTCGTGACGGTGGTGACGTCGTCGGCCCAGGCGGCCCAGGCATCCCGCGGGCGCCCCCCGCTCCCGTCGGCACAGGGCCAGAGCACCAGGACGGGGCAGTCGAGCTTGCGCCCCGCCGCATGATCGGCGTCGTCGTGCGCCGCATCCTCGTCCAGGGCGGACCGGTAGTCCTCGCACATCGCATGTCGGACTGCCGGGTCGCGGAACGCCGCCCGGTAGGCTTCCCGGGCGGGAGGCTCGATCACGGCGTCCCCGTCCGCGCCCATCACGGAAAAGGCTTGATCGATGAAGGCGTCGGGAGCGGCGGCCAGCATCCGCTCGGGCAGGTCGGCGTCCTGCGCCAGCATGAACCAGTGGAAGCTCCTCCGTGCGAACCGGTGGTCGACCGCGGCCAGCGCGTCACGGGTCGGCACGACCGCGAGCGAGGCGAAGCGCGTCACGACACCGGGATGATCGAGCACCAAGCGGTAACCGGCCCGCGCCCCGCGGTCGTGCCCGGCCAGGGCGAAGCGGTCATGGCCCAGCGCCCGCATGAGGTGGACCAGCGCCGCCGCGACCCGTCGCTTGGTCCAACGCGGCGCGCTCACGCGCTGCAGGCTCGCGCCGTACCCGGGCAGGTCCGGGACGACGACGGTGTGACGGTGCGCCAGCACCGGCACCACTTTGCGCCAGGCGACGTGCGTCTGCGGGTAGCCGTGCAGCAAGAGGAGCGGCGGTCCCGAACCACCGAGCACGCCGCCGAAGCGGACGCCACCCGCTTCCACGTCCAGCGTTCGAAGACCCGGAAAGAACGCCGGGCCAGGTGAAGGGGGAATGGTGTCGGGCTCACGCGGCACGGTCACGCGTCAGCTCCTGTTTGCCTCGGCCACGAAGGCCGCCAGTTCGCGCGAGAACCGTACGGGCTCCTCGTGGAACGGGCTGTGCCCGCTCTCGGCGTAGACGGACAGGCGGCTCTGCGGCTTGAGGGAGCGGACATGCTCGGCCATCGCCTGGCGCACGAGCCTGTCGTGGGCGCCATGCGTCAGAAGGATCGGACCATCGTAGGCCGCGAAGGCCGGCCCGAGGTCCGTGGTCGAAGTCCGTACGAAGCCCTCGTTCGCAGCGCGTGCCGTCATGCCGTTGACCACGAGCATCCGCCGGAGCTCGACGCCTGTCGGTGGCCGGTGGAAACAGGCGGCGAGGAAATCGGTCGTCGCGGCGACGCGCGTCGGGAGGTGGTGCGAGGTCGCGCTTCCCGTGAAGTCGCCTGCGAGCGGGGTGAGCAGGTCGGGCGCTAGCTTGGTCACGGCATCGACGAGGTTGACCCCGGCGATGCGCGAACCGCCGTACTTGCGCAGGTACGCTCCCGCCACGTAGCCGCCGAGCGACCAGCCGACGAGGACGGGTCGGCGCAACTTGGCCGCATCTATCACGGCCGCGACGTCGTCCGCCCAGCGGTCGGCGTCGGAGTAGGCCTCCAGGGCGATCGGCTTGTCGGAATCGCCGTGGCCACGCAGGTCGAAGCGGACCAGTCGAAGGCCCGAGAGCGCCGGGTCGTCGAACTGCTTGTCCCAACTGAGCCGGCTTTGGCGCAGCCCGTGGATGAACAGGATCTCCGGC
Source organism: Methylobacterium sp. D53M (assembly GCF_053345625.1). NCBI lineage: Bacteria > Pseudomonadati > Pseudomonadota > Alphaproteobacteria > Hyphomicrobiales > Methylobacteriaceae > Methylobacterium > Methylobacterium sp. D53M. The sequence goes on along the minus strand of NZ_JBKFAL010000059.1, from coordinate 1,648 downwards.
GCACCGTGATCACCCTTGGCTTCGCCTGCTAGCACGGTGCCGTCCGGCGAGCGGGCCGAGAAGGTCTCGCGTGCATCAGCGGAAGCGGTGGACGCACCCGCGCCGGTCGACGAAGACGGCCCGGCAACTGCAAACCTCTGCTGCATCATTCCTACGCCGACGGCGGCTGCGGTCACGAAGTGGCGTCGCGTGGGATACATGGGCTCGCTCCGTTGTTTAACGTTCACTAGCAAACCGCGCTTGACGCGTCCTGTCAAGCGTAGTTTAGTGTTCGTTATGGAACATGACCTGAGACCGCGTGGTGGCCGGCCGTGGAGCTTCGACCGGCACGCGGCCGTCGAGACCGCGATGCGGCTGTTCTGGCGCCACGGGTACGAGGGTGTCTCGGTCGGTGACCTGACGAAGGCAATCGGCGTGGCGCCCCCGAGCCTGTACGCCGCCTTCGGCAGCAAGGCGGGCCTCTATCTGCAGGCGTTGGCACGCTACGAAGAAGAATACGGCGGCCTCGACCTCGCGGCCATCGGGTCCGCTTCGTCGTTGCCGGACGCCGTGAGGACGCTGCTCGAAGGGGCCGTGGCCGCCGTCACGCGGAGGGAGGACGTGCGCGGCTGCATGATCTCAAGCGGGCTGGTCGCCTGTCATCCGGACCATGCCGAACTGGCGCGCGATGCGGCTGCGCGGCGCGAGGCGCTGCGTAGCCGCATCGCGAAGGCGCTGTCACCGTTTGCCTCGGACGATGAGGTGCGGCGGGTGGCGAGGCACGTGGCCGCGGTGATGCAGGGGATCTCGATCCAGGCGCGGGACGGCGTCGCATCGTCGGAGTTGCAGGGGATCGTCGAGGACGTCGTTGCCGGCATCGCCGCCCGCAACGCTTGAACGAGGCGGGCCTGGATATCACGAACCGCTCCGTCCGCAGGCACGCCGCCCGGATGGCTCCGGCAGCCGACGCCTCGGGGTGGCCGGCCGGCAGGGCGACGCAGAAGTCGTCCTCGGCCAGCACGTGCCGCCGCAGGCCCGGTGGCAGGTCCATGGGTAGCCGGACGAGGCCGACGTCGAGGGAACCGGCCTCCAGCATGGCCGGCACGTCGGGCATCGGCAACTCCCGCGCCACGGTCTCGACGTCGGGATGCGAGGCCCGGAAGCCCACGATCAGGTCCTGGAGCACCCCGGCATAGACGGCGGAGCCGACGTACCCGACCTCGATGCGGCCGATCTCGCCGCGCCCGGCCCGACGTCCGACGCTCTCCGCGCGCTCGAAGCGGTCGAGCACCGCGCGCGCTTCGACCAGGAACGCCTTCCCCGGCCGGCGTCAGCGCCACCGTGCGGTTCGAGCGCGCGAACACCCTCATCGCGCGTTGGGCTACCGCTCGCCGCGAGAGTTTATCAGCCGATTAACCCAGGAGCCCGTGTCCGGTCTTTAAGGGGCAACAACAGTAAGCGGCATGTCCGCCCTAAGGCTTGAGATGTGGGACAGCGAACATTAGGCGCCGTAACTGCTGCTGCTTGCCTGCGTGCCGCTCATCCGGCCGTTGAAGGGGCTCTTTATCGCTAGCCAGTACCGCCACAAAGCCGAAGAAGGCCGCTTCGCGGTAACGAAGGCCGCAACCCCACGTGCTGCATCCGACCGCCTCGCCTAAAACGGCGAGGG
>NZ_JBKFAL010000058.1:0-7117 GCF_053345625.1 Methylobacterium sp. D53M | reverse complement strand
GCAAAATACCGGTCAGGTCATGCCGAAAGCCGCCTTTCTCGATTGAAATTGTGACGCGGGGAAGCTTTCGACGATAGCCAACCTTGCCGTTTGGGGTGTTACCCTCTCAAGTTCGATGCGAGCGCGGTCGCGAAGGAGGGGGCCGCGCGCAGCTGTGGCGATAGCGTGGCCTGGTAGGCGTGATAGAGATCCGCCTTGCCCGAATACGCACGTGAGGAAGGACGGTTTCGGGCATCCACCTCGTTACGCCAACTCCCTCGTTTGCGATCAACCAGCGCCAGATCGATGTAATCCCAGAAGCGGCGATACCATCCGGCGTAGGTTGCAGTGCCGGTACGGCGGAACAGCGTCGCGGCGGCGGTTGCTGCTTCAGCCAGCACCCAATGCGGGCAGTTCATAACCACCACCTCATCGTCCCAACCGATCGTATAGGCGATGCCCGGGGTCCCGTTTCGCGCCCAGCCAAGCTTCGTACCGGTCGCGAACAGGCCGAGTGCATCCTCCAGCAGCCATGCGGGCGCCGACTGGTCGTGGGCGAGGAGGGCTGCTTCCAGCTTCAGCAGGAGATGTGACCATTCGAGGAAGTGGCCGGGCGTCATCCCGTACGGGCGCAGGTCGTCGTCGGGCTTCTCGCGGTTGTATTCGGGCAGGAGCTGCCAGGTGCGATCGAAGTGCTCGGCCACACGATAACGGTTCTCACGAGCAAGGTCGTGGATGATACGGGACGCGATCCGCATGGCGCGGGTCCGCCACAGCGGATCGTCCAGCACATCGGCCAGCGCCATCGCCATTTCTGTCGCATGCATGTTGCTGTTGGCGCCGCGATAATCCTCCTCATCGCTCCAGTCAGCCGCGAAGCTCTCTCGCATCGCACCCTCGTCCTCCGACCAAAAGCGCCCCTCCAGCACGGATACGATGCGATCGAGCAGCACGTCCGCCTCTGACACGCCGGCGACCTTCGCCGAGGAAGCGGCGATGCCGACGAAGACGTGCACGTAGGCGAGTTTGCGGCCTGCGGCATCGCTTGCCTGCGGCATCCACCCGCCATGGGTGTCGTCGTGGAGGGGGCCGAGCAGCGCTGCCACGCCATGCTCGACCAGCGGCCGGCAGCCAGGCAGGCCGCGCAACGCTGCCAGCGCATAGGCGTGCGTCATGCGCGCAGTTATGATCGTGTCCGCGACAGCATCCTCGGGCAGCTGGCCATCGTCATCGAGCGCGGCGAAGCCATCGGCGACGCACGATGCCTTCGAGAAGTCGAGCAGCCGCTGCCCCTGGTCGTCGAGCCAACGGCGGTGCAGTGGCGCATCGATCCAGGCCAGCACGTTTCTATCGTTCACAGCCTCAGCCATTGACCGGCATCCCCCCGTTGACGTGGATCGTCTGGCCCGTGACGTAGGAAGCCTCCTCGCTGGCGAGATAGACATAGGCGGGCGCGACCTCGCTCGGCTGGCCGATGCGGCCCATCGGAACGTCCTTACCCATGTCGGCCACCATCTGCGGATCGACCGGCCCGAAGCCCGCCGGCTGGATTGCAGTCCAGATCGGGCCGGGGGCCACCTCGTTGACGCGGATGCCGCGGGGCGCGAGCTGGAGCGCCAGGGCGCGCGTGAAGCCCATCATCGCGCCCTTGGTGCTGGAATAGGCGACGAGCTGCTCGTTACCGACATAGCCGTTGACCGAAGTGGTGTTGATGATCGCCGCGCCTCCGCGCAGGTGCGGGAGCGCCGCGCGCGACAGCCGGAACATGGGATGGACGTTGACGTCGAAATGCCATGCCCAGTCCTCGTCCCCGATCTCACACAGATCCTTGGCGACCTTCTGGATGCCGGCGTTGTTGACGAGGATGTCGAGGCCGCCGAACGCCTCCACGACCCGCGCGACGGCGCCATCGCAAAAGCCGGCGTCGCGCAGGTCGCCGACGATCGCCAGCGCGGGGGCACCCTCCGCCTCGATCAGGCGGATCGCCTCGGCGCCGTCATCGGCCTCCTCGGGCAAGTGGACGATCGCGATGCTTGCACCTTCCCGCGCGAAGTGAAGCGCGACCGCACGCCCGATGCCGCTATCGCCGCCGGTGACGAGCGCGCGTCGCCCGGCAAGTCGGCCGCACCCCTTGTAGCTAGCGCGAATGTGTTCGGCGGGCGGCACAAGCTCACTCTCGCGGCCAGGCATGCGGTTCTGCGACTGGGGAGGGATGCGGGTCATGGGGCGTCCTTCACGACGGTGGGTTTGAAGCGGGGTGCGGGCGCGGTGCGCGTCCAGGCGGCGTCGTCCGGCCAGGCGATCAGTTCGATCACCGTGCCCCAGGGCGCACGCGCGTAGCAGAAGGTATTGGCCCCGGCGGCCTCGATGCCGATCAAGGGTTGCGGCGGGGTCATCAGCGTGCCGCCGGCGACCTTGAGCCGGCGGGCGGCGGCCGCCACATCGTCGCAATAGACGGCGATATGCTGAAGGCCGAGGTCGCACGCCAGCGCGGGGCGATGCTGGCCGGCGGGCACGGCCATCTCGAACAGCTCGATCGACGCACCGTTTCCCAGCCGCATCATGCGCATGTGCCGGATCGCGGTGCCGGGCGGCAGCCCGAGAGTCCGCTCGGTGTCCGGCCCCGCCTGAGCAGTCTCGGGGGTGACGTTGTCGTATAGGGCGACCGCGTCGAACGCTTGCTCCAGGAAGCGGGCGGCGGCGTCCAGGTCGGCGACGGTGATCCCGACATGGTCGATGCCGCGCGGGCGGGACTGATCGCTCATCCTCGGTCCCATCACTTGAACCGGCAGGGCTGGTCGACGGTCGGCGCCACGTCGAGCTGGACGACGAGGAGTTTGACCTCACCCTGTCCGACGTTGCCAGCGAGATGGCCCTTCTTGCCCTGCATGGGTCCCGATGCGGCAGCGACGGTGTTCTGATCCTCGCCGAGCGCGATATCGCCCGGCCCCATCTCGAACCGCGTCCCGTCCTGCGCCTGCATGAACCAGCGCCCCGACAGGGGCACGATCCATTGCGGCTTGGGGTCCTCATGCCACGCGCCGTCCCACCCGTCAGGCTGGACGGTCGCGATCACCGTCGTGCGTCCTTGGCCGAGCTGGTCCTGCCATTGCGGGCCAGCCGGCGACGACATGCTCTTCGACGCGAAGCTCGAGAGCCGGCACAGGGTGAAGTGGCTCTGTCCCGCGGCGTCGGTCCACAGGTGGCGATAAGCGATCGTGGGCGTGGTTGCAGGCGCGGCCGCGGCCGACGTTGCAAGGCTGAGCAGCATGAGAGGCAAGAGGCGCATTCGGCGCTCCTTCAGCGGGATACATGGCTAGAACACCGATCCGCGAAGTTCGTTGCATCGCGATGCAACGAAAGATGGCCGTCGAGGTTTGTGCTGCATCGAATGACATCCGGAGCGACCCTATGCGCCTCATCCTCGCCGCTGCTGCCACCGTCGGTGTTGCCCTGCTCGCCATGCCCGCGGGGGCGCAGACCCCGCCGATCGTCGCGAACGTCGATCCATCATTCGGAGCGGTCGGCCACATCGAGATCGTGGCCGCACTGCCCGGACCAGACCCCTCGGGTATCGCCGTGATCGGTGGCCGGCTGTTCCTAAGCTCGCCCAAGCAGGACGCCGATCACCCCGGCCCAACGTTGATCGAATGGCGCGACGAGCGGGCCGTCCCGTGGCCGTCCGTGGCGCTCTCGCTGCCCTCGACTCGCCCCGCGTCGGATCGGCTCGTATCAGTGCACGGTCTCACCACGGACACCCGCGGGCGGCTCTGGGCGATCGACGACGGCAAGGTGAAGGGCAAGCCGTACGAGCCGGGTGCCGCCAAGATTGTTGGCTTCGACCCGGCCACCGGCGCGATCGTGGCGAAGGTGATCCTAACCGACGCCATGCTGCCGGGTAGCAACATGAACGACCTGCGCATCGATCTTACGCATGGGCGCGAGGGTACTGCCTACGTCACCGACAGCTCGGTCAAGGACGCGGCGCTGGTCGTGGTGGACCTCGCCACAGGCCGGCAGCGGCGCGTTCTGGCGGGTGATCGTTCAGTCATCCCCGATCCTGGCTACCTCACCGTACTCGACGGGCGGGTGCTGGTTGCGGATCCCAAGCAGTTGACCATGCCCACGGGCGGCGCAGACGGCATCACGCTCAGCAAGGACTCAAGCCGGCTCTACTATTCGCCCCTGTCCAGCCGCCGCCTCTACAGCATCCCAACCGCGCTTCTCGCCGACTTCGATAAGGACGACGCCACGCTCGCCGCGGCCGTTACAAACGAAGGCGAGAAGGGCGCGGCGGACGGCCTCGCGACCGATGCCTGGGGACGCATCTACACGACCGCCGCCGATCAGGACGCCGTGTTCCGACGTAACCTCGACGGTTCGTTCGACCTCATCGCCCGCGACGCGCGCTTCGTTTGGCCCGACGGCATCTTCGCGGATGATCGATACGTCTGGGTGGTGCTCGGCCAGTGGACCCGCCTGCCGCAGTTCCATAGTGGTATGGACATGCGCAAACCTCCATTCCTCGTCGCCCGCATGCCGATCGAGGCGCCGTGAGAGAGCGTGCGCCGACCAGTCATGACGTCGCGCGCGAGGCAGGCGTCTCGCAGTCGGCGGTCTCGCGCACCTTCACGCCGGGCGCCAGCGTATCGCCGGAGATGCGCGAGCGGATCGAGGCGGTCGCCCTCCGGCTCGGCTACCGGCCGAACCGGCTGCCCGGCATCATGCGGCGGGGCAGGAGCGGCATCATCGCCGTCGTGGTGGGAGGCCTCTACAACCCCTTCCACACGATGACGCTGGACTCGTTCACGCGCGCGCTCGCGGCGGCGGGCAAGCAGACCATGCTCGTTCGGGTGGAAGACGACCGCGACCTCGACGAGGCGATAGGCGACCTCGTCTCGCTCCGGATCGATGGGGTGCTGAGCGCGCTGTCGGTATCTTCGCAGCGCATCGCAGACATTCTCGACCGCCATCGGCTGCCGATCGTGACCCTAAACTCGACGATCGCCAGCGCATGGGTCCGTACCGTCAACTCGGACAACGCCGAGGCGGGGCGGCAGGCCGCAGGGCTGCTTCATGCATGCGGAGGCACGCGTTTCGCTTCGATCATGGGGCCGGCGGCGACGTTGAGCCACGGTGATCGCGCCAGCGGGTTCGCCGCTGCCCTCCGGAGCTTGAGCATCTCTCCGCTTGCGGCAGCCCATGGCGGCTATGACCATAATTGGGGCTATGAGGAAGCGACGCGGCTGCTTGAGCGCCCCGATCGACCGGACGCCCTGTTCTGCGGCAATGACCTGATCGCCGCCGGCGTCGTGGACCGCTGGGCCCAGGCAGGGCTGACGGCACCCGACAACTTCAAGATCATCGGCTACGATAACATCCCCATCGCCGCTTGGCCGTCATACGCATTGACGACCTTCGATCAGAATAGCGACCACATGGCCGAGCGAGCCATCGCGATGTTCGACAGCTTCGACGCCCCGGCGCCGGCGTTCGTCGCTTCCACGTTGATCAGACGGCGATCATGCTGATCAGTTGAACGGTAAATCGCTGGATCATTGCCGATCAGCAGCATTACCCTTTTAAGCCCAATTATTGCAAGGGCATCTAAGGACATCACGTTTTTCTTGAGATTTGATTGTCGCCGAGAAAGCGGCACTACCCGATGATGGCAGCTATCGCACGCCCTCTTCTCGAAAGCAGCCGGACTGCTTTCCACCCCGAGCCGTCATTCCGATACCGACCCAACTTGGACGCTGGAAGCCCTATCGGCGCTCCCCCAAAGAAGCCGTTCATGCGCCGTCCGGCATTGTCGGCCCGGAGTGGTTTGCGGATTTCGGCGTTTGGGCTTTCGGTGGGACGGTGCGCCTATGAGCTACACGGTCAAGTTGGCGATCTTTCCGCCCTGGAAAGCGCCTGTGCCTTACGAGACCCTCACGGAAGTGTTCGCCACCGGCGAGAGGGCCGCCGAGGCGGGTGCAAAGGCACTTGAGCCCATCACTGAAGGCGAACTCGCCGACCTGGCCTCCGGCCTAAAGCCGAGATCGCAGCGCGTGGGCGAGGGGTGGATCACAGCCATCGAGGTGCCCGAAGGGGCGGTCCACGGATACCTGATCTACGACGAGACCGGCGTTGAGGTGTTCAACTGGACCACTCTGGATGTCGCCGTGGAACGCGCTGCCGGGGACTGATCAGGGTCGAGAGCGTGCGGAACAGCGGCGTCCGCGTCGACGCCTACGCCGTCCGGAAGCAGACAGGCCAAAATCCACCCCGAGCAGCCAGTCTGATAGCAACCCAGCCCTGCCGCTGGTGACGCTATCAGCACTTCTCTAAAGCGGTCCCTCGTCAGCCGTCTGGCAGCTTCGGTCCGCGGTAAGGAACAGATGCCTGCCCCTTACATGGCGAGGAGAGGCGTGTCAGGCTGACAGAAATGACGCCTTCGATGGATGAAATTCGTCATTTGCGGGATCAAGCGCAGCAGCAACTCGCTGCGGCGCTCGCTGACATTCTGGCGGTCGTGATCTCGTGGAGTGGTTCGACGGTGCGCCCGAGTTCGGGGACGCTGAGATCGTCAGTCTGCTCCTTGATCGCCGAGGTCAGAGTGTCCTTCGCGTCGCGCTTACCCCTCACGCGAAGAGCGCGATCTTCGTATTCGAACTGACCGACTGAATCGATGCAGACGTACGCGGCTTCAGCCATCAGAACGTCATTGGCGGCTTGAAGCTGCGCCGCGCGGTCGAGCGCGAGATACAGCCCTGGGAACTTGGCGTCGGGTGTCAGCCGGGCGAGTGGCTGATCGAGCTCGCACCCTGCTTTGGTGCGTACGGCTCCATCCGTGCCAACATCGCACGGATTGTTATCGAACCCCTACCCGAATGACCACCAGAAGGCGGGAACAGACGAGCCAGCCACGTCCGCTTTCCTACCTTATCGCCCCAAAGCGGCTCAGCGGAAATCCACCCTTCCCGGACATTCATCCTATCGCGTTGCATGTCCGAAAATCGATCGTATTTCCGACACCGATAAAGCGTCCCTGCCGAGCCGCCTAGAACAGCCGGGTTTTTGTCGGAGAAACGTGTCGGCTTTTCTATTGCCGGATAAACGGGCTTTTGGCACTGTCCCGACATGCTCGTCGGAT
>NZ_JBKFAL010000057.1:0-7788 GCF_053345625.1 Methylobacterium sp. D53M | reverse complement strand
CGCCTGCTTCCGATCGGCGGATGTCCCGAAGCGGACATCTCCACGGGGACCGCTCACGCCCTCGCCGCACCTTCGAACAGCTTGTCCCAAGGTGTCGGGGATGGGAGCATACCACCGAGGAATGCCGGGAAAGCCTTCACGTTTGGATCGCCGCGTCGGCTCTCCGGCCACAGCGCCGTGAACACAGAGCGCTCAGTGGCGAAGCTCTGCAGGACCGGCACGAACGCGCCCCGCTCGACCTAGTGACCGGCCAGGTCACCACCACGACGCGCTCTTCTGAACGTCCAAGATGGGTGGATCTGAAACGGCCTGCTTTCGACTGGCATAGACATGGAAGCAGACATGCCGCGAGGCTTCTTGATACGCGAGCCCATTGGCAGATCATTTAGCGGGTAGGGCCAGAAATTCATTCATGAATTGACAAGCGGACCTTTTCTCGAAGCCGTCCAATAAGTAGAAGACGTGCGGTCTTCGATGGTCAAATTCGGGAACGTCATCGCGAAACGGCAACCACCCTTTTCCGACGTGCGAACACTCACGCTTGCGGCGTGAATCTTGGCGATGGCGGCGACCAGGCTGAGGCCAAGGCCGTTGCCGGGGGTCTGGCGGGACATCTCGGCGCGGTAGAAGCGGCGGAAGACCTTCTCGTGCTCGCTCGCCGGCAGGCCTGGGCCGGTATCTTCCACGGCCACCTCGATCGCTTGGCCGGTCCAGGCGACCCCGACCCGGACGGTCCCTCTGGGGGGCGTGAACTTCACGGCGTTGTCGATGAGGTTCGACAGGGCCTCGAAGCAGAGGTCCCGGTCGCCGTGGACGGTGAAAGGCCCCACCGCCGACAGGACGAGCCGGACGCCCCTCTCTTCAGCCTCGGGCTCGAAGAAGTCGACCGCCGCAGCGGCGACCTCCCCGAGGTCGACCGGCGCGAAGGCGGTCCGGCGGCCCTCCTCCATCGCGCCGATCCGAAGCACGGCCGTCACCATCGCGAGTGTCTGGTCGATCCAGGCGAGGCCCTGATCGATCGCCTCGTGCAATTCCGCCACCGTTCGCGCCTGCGCCCGGCTGCGTTCCAGCCGGGCCCGCAGGCGGGTCAACGGCGTCCGCAGGTCGTGGGCGACGGCATCGCCGACGCTGCGGACTTCGCCCATAAGTTGCTCGATCTCGTCGAGCATGCGGTTCACGTTGGCGGCAAGGCGGTCGAACTCATCGCCCCGGCCTCCGACCGGCAGGCGCTTGCCGAGGTTGCCGCGCATCACCTCGGCGAGCGCCACCTCGGTGGCGGCGAACCGCCTGCGGCCCCGGCGGGCGAGGACGAGGCCGCCGATCCCGGAGAGCGCCAGCATCGGCAGTAGCCCGAGGCCGAGCGCCCGCAGCGTCGTGACCCGCACCCGGTCGATGTCGTCGGTGTCGTGGGCGATCACCACCGTGCCGCCGCCGGGCAGCGCCAGGGCCGCGGCCCAGATCTCGTCGGCGAGGCTGCGGCCCCCGACCTCCACCGTGGCGTTCACCCGGTAGGCATCCCCGTCCCGCGGCAGCCCCTTCGGCATCGCATCGAGGTTACCCGCGCGCCGGACGCCGTCCGGAGCGAAGTCGCCGCCATAGTGCCGGGCATGCGGGTCCATGGCGGTCCAGGTGTCGACCCGCAACGCCGTGGCGGCGGGGTCGGCGGCGGCCGCGCGGACTTCCAGCCGCAGGGTCTCGGCGAGTTCCTCCCGCAGGTAGGAGGCCGTCTGCCAGTAGATGAAGGCGAACATCGTCAGGGCGAGAAGCACCGACCACAGGGCGATCCCCACCGCCCACCGCAGGGTGGTCGAGCGCAGGAGGTCAGTCATCGGGCGTGAGGGTGAAACCGACCCCGCGGACGTTCTGGATCAGGGGCGCCTCCCCGGCCGCCTCAAGCTTGCGGCGCAGGCGGCCGAGATGGACGTCGATGAGGTTCGATTTCGGAGTAAAGCGGTAGTTCCAGACCTCCTCGAACAGCATCGCCCGTGTGACGATCCGACCGGGCGCGCGCATCAGATAGGCGAGGAGCTTGAGTTCCCGAGGCAGGAGGTCGAGGTCGCGCGCGCCGCGCCGGCCCGTTCCGGCGATGAGATCGATCTCCAGGCTTCCGACCCGCAGCAGCGTCTCGCGGGTGTCGACCGGGCGGCGGAGCAGCGCCTCGATCCGTGCGGCGAGTTCGCCGAGCGCGAAGGGCTTGGCGAGGTAGTCGTCGCCACCGGCCCGGAGGCCGCGGATGCGCTCGTCGACGTCGCCGAGCGCGCTCAGGACGAGGGCCGGTGTCCGGTCCCCGTCCCGGCGCAGGTCCTGCAGCACGCCGAGCCCGTCCTGGCCGGGCAGCATCCGGTCGAGGATGATCGCGTCCCAGCCGCCCTGCCGCGCCGAGCGAGCGCCGTCCGGCCCGGTCGCGGCCCAGGCGACCTCGTGGCCGCGCCCGCGCAGGTCGTCGCGCACGTCCCCGGCCGTGTCCCCGTCGTCCTCGATCAGCAGCAGCCTCGCCACGTGAACCCGGTCCTCCCGCGTTGCCAGTGTGTCGCATGTCGGCCCTGCGGTCTGCGCGAGGAAGCGACTGTGAACCAGAATTTAGTGGCGCTCCATCGGCTTCGTCCAATTTATTAGAATGACTCTAGCGCGCACCTCGGGCCCTGTTCGGCTGGGCGCGATCCTCAGCGGGCTCCTCCGATGCTGTTCCTGCTACGCCGCTTCCCCGCATCCGCCGCGATCCCCCACCGCTGAGGGAGTCCACACATGCCCCGGAAGCGGCGGCCCCGCCGCCTCATCAACCGTTACGCCCAGAGCCGGCTCTACGACGTCGAGACCCGCACCTATGTCTCCGTCGAACGCCTGCGGGAATGGCGCGGCGAGGGCTTCGAGGTTGTGATCCGCGAGGTCGAGACCGGGCGCTTCGTCAGCGACGAGGTGCTCCCCACCGGCTTCGACGCATGAACCTCATCCGCGGAGCGTCCGGCCCGACCGGTCGGCAAGCTGCCTGTCCATGTCGCTGAACACCGAAGCGTCCGCGCCCCCCGCGGAGGTCTCCGAGGCATCCGAGACCGATGGCTTCGGGCGCGGGGATGCCTCCGCGCCGGCTCCGATTGTGAGCCGGAGCCGCGCGCCGCGAGTGCTGCTCATCCTGGCGGTGCTGGCCGCCGTGGCCTTCGCGGGCTGGACCTATCGCGGCCCACTCCTCGCCGGCCTTGGCCTCGCCCCGCCCGCGGTCCCCGAGGCGAAGGCGGACCGTTCCGACGACGCCCCGGCGAACCCCGATCTCGTCACCCTCGACGGGGCGGGGCAGACGCGGATCGGCTTGGCCTTCGGCACGGCGGAGACCCGCCGGATCGTGCTCCCGGTGCGGGCGCCGGGCACCGTCGCCTTCGACGAGCGGCGGGTGACGCATCTCAAGCCGCGCACGCAGGGACGTGTACTGAGCCTCGCCGTCCAGCCCGGGGACCGGGTGACGGCGGGGCAGACGCTCGCGACCCTCGATGCCGCCGGCCTCCTCGACGCCCGCAACGGGCTTCAGGCGGCTGAAGCCGCCCTCGGCGAGGCGCGGGCCTCCGAGGCGGTGGCGGCGCTCCAAGTAAAGCGTGGGCTGGAGCAGCTGAAATTCGGGGGCGTGGCGCAAGCCGAGGTCGAGCGGCGGCAGGTCGATCTCGCCAAGGCACAGGCGGCGGTGAAGTCTGCGCAGGCGAACGCGGAGATGTACCGGGCGCAGTACCAGCGCCTCGCCCCGGCCGAGGGCGCCGCGCCGGGCACCAGCGCCGTGGTCACGCCGATTGCCGGCGTGGTGACGAGCGTCGGCATCACCCTGGGCGAGGTCGTCGATACCGGGCGCGACGCCTTCACGGTGGCCGATCCCACCCGTGTCGTCGTGCTGGCGAACCTCTACGGGGCCGACATCTCCCGGGTGAAGGCCGGGGATGCGGTCTCGGTGGAGAGCCCGGTGCCCGGCCATCCGCCCTTCGAGGGCCATGTCCGCTCGGTCAACGCCGCCCTCGATCCGGCGACGAACACGGCGCCGGCGCGGATCGAACTCGACAACCCGCAGGATCTCCTGCGCGCCAACCTTTTCGTCTCGGTGACGGTCGGGGCTGATCTCGGTCGCGACGGCGTGACCATCCCGGCGGCGGCCGTGCAGCAGACGGACACCGGCCCCATCGCCTTCGTGCGCACGGCCCCGGACAGGTTCGAGCGGCGGGCCCTGACGCTGGGCATCCAGCGAACCGACTGGGTGGAGGTGCGCCGAGGCGTGGCGGCGGGTGAGAGTGTTGCGACCGCGGGCAGCTTCGGCCTGAAGGCCATCCTGCTGCGCAGCCTTCTCGGCTCGACGGATTGAGCGCCGGCGATGAAGAGCTGGTTCGCCATCCTGGTCCGCCGCCGCTTCCTCGTGCTGATGATCGCGCTGGCCGCGGCGGCGGGCGGAGCCGCTAACCTCGAAGGTCTCTCGATCGACGCGGTGCCGGACATCTCGCCGAAGCAGGTGATGATCCTCACCCTCTCGCCGGGGCTCGGCCCCCTGGAGGTCGAGCGGCTCGTCACCTTTCCTGTCGAGAACGCGATGGCCGGCGCGCCGGGGCTCTCCAACGTCCGCTCGACGTCCCGGGCCGGCGTCTCGGCGGTCTACGTCACCTTCGACGAATCCGTGTCGGTCACAGCGGCGCGGGCGGAGGTGTTCCAGCGCCTGCCCCAGGCCAAGAGCCTGATGCCCGCCGGAGTCGGCGATCCGCAGATGGGTCCGATGGCGACCGGCCTCGGCGAGATCTACCAGTTCGAGCTGCGCGGGCCCGCCTACACGCCGATGCAGCTCAAGCGCATCCTGCAATGGACCATCGCGCCGAAGCTGAAGCTTACCCCCGGAATCGCCGACGTGAACATCTACGGCGGCCAGATGCCGACCGAGGAGGTCCGCGTCTCGGCGGACGCGCTGCGCCGCTACAGCGTGACGCTGGCCCAGGTCTACACGGCGCTCGCTGAGAACAACGCCGCCCGGGGCGGCGCCTACATCGAGCACAACGACCAGCAGGAGACGATCCGCGGCCTCGGCCTCGCCAAGGGCCCGGAGGACATCGCGAACATCGTCGTCGCGACGGGCCCCGGCGGCGTGCCGGTGACGCTCGGCACGCTGGGCACGGTGCAGGAGGCCCCCAAGGTCCGGCTCGGCGCCGTCACCCACGACGCGGAAGGCGAGACCGTCGTCGGCATCGCGATGATGCGCTACGGCGAGAATGCCAGCGCCGTGGTCGCGGAGGTGAAGAAGACGATCGCCGCCCTGCGCCAGCAACTGCCGCCGGGGGTCGAGATCGTCCCGTTCTACGACCGCAGCGCGCTGGTGGACCGCACCATCCGCACGGTGGAGCACAACCTCCTCGAGGGGGCGGTGCTGGTGATCGTGGTGCTGCTCCTGCTGCTCGGCAACCTGCGCGCAGGGCTGATCGTCGCCGCCGCGATCCCGCTCTCGATGCTGATGGCGTTTGCCGGGATGCGGCTGCTCGGCCTGTCGGGCAATCTGATGAGCCTCGGGGCGATCGATTTCGGGCTGATCGTCGACGGCGCGGTGGTGATGATCGAGAACGTGCTCCGCGCCCGGGGCGAGCACCCGGACCGCCCGGCCCACGACGTGATCCGCGACGCCGCCGCCGAGGTGGCCCGCCCGGTGATCTTCGCGGTGGCGATCATCATCATCGTGTACGTCCCGATCCTCGCGCTGGAAGGCGTGGCCGGAAAGATGTTCGCCCCGATGGCGCTCACGGTGATCCTGGCGCTCGCCTCGTCGCTCGTCGTCACCCTGATCCTGATGCCGGCGCTCGCGGCGCTCTTTCTCGCCGGGCGCGGTGTCAATGAGCGCGAGACGCGTCTCGTCCACGCGGTGCGGAGTGTCTACACGCCGGTGCTGCGCTGGGCCGAGCGGCACGCGCTCACCACCGTGCTCACGACGGTCGCCCTGTTCGCCGGCTCCTGCGCGATGGCCACGCGGCTCGGGGGCGAGTTCCTGCCGAAGCTGTCGGAGGGCTCGATCGTCATCACCTCCGAGAAGCTGCCCGGCATCGCGCTGAACGCCTCGCTCGCCACCGTGACCCGCATCGAGCGGGTGCTGAAATCCTTCCCCGAGGTGAAGCGGATCGTCTCCCTCACCGGCAGCGCCGAGATCCCGACCGACCCGATGGGCGTCGAATCGACCGACAGCTTCATCACCCTGACCGACCCCTCGACCTGGAGGACCGCCGACAGCCAGGAAGGGCTCGTCGCGGCCTTCGACAAGCGCCTCCGGGAGGAGGTGCCGGGCGTCGCCTACAGCTTCTCGCAGCCGATCCAGATGCGGATGGACGACCTCTTGGAAGGCGTGCGCGGCGACGTCGCGATCAACCTCTACGGCGACGACCTGAGGGTCCTGAAGGACACGGCCGATTCCATCGTGCGGGTGGTCTCAGGCATTCAGGGCGCGGCGGACGTGAAGGCCGAGGCGCAGGCCGGGATGCCGGCGCTCTCGATCCGGGTCGACCGGGTCAAGGCCGCCCGCTACGGGATCAACGTCTCGGACGTGCTCGACGTGGTCGAGAGCATCGGCGGGCGCACCGCCGGCATGGTCTACGGCGACGACAATTCCATCACCGACATCGTGGTCCGGCTCGACCCGGCCGACCGCAGCGACATCGAGCGCATCCGAGCCCTGCCGGTGGGACGGCCGGGCAAGGAGACCGGTCCCGCCATGACGGTGCCGCTCGCGATGGTGGCCTCGGTAGAGGTCACCTCCGGCCCGGCCCAGATCAGCCGCGAGCGGCTGCAGCGGCGGATCTCGATCCAGGCCAACGTCCGCGGCCGCGACGTGCAGAGCTTCGTGGACGCCGCGCAGAAGGCCGTGTCCGATCAGGTGAAGTTGCCGCCCCGCTACGCGCTGCAATGGAGTGGCCAGTACCAGAACCTGCAGGAGGCTACCGCCCGCCTCTCGGTGGTGGTGCCGGCGGCGCTGGCGGGGATCCTCGTCCTCCTCGTCGTGATGTTCGGCGACATCCGCCGCGCCGGGCTCATCTTCCTCAACGTGCCGATGGCCGCGACGGGGGGCATCCTTGCCCTCTCTGTGCGCGACATGCCGTTCTCGATCTCGGCGGCGATCGGCTTCATCGCGACCTTCGGCATCGCGATCCTGAACGGCGTGGTGCTGACGAGCACCATCCGCGACCTCGAAGCTTCCGGCCTGGACCCGCGGGGGGCGGCCACCCGGGCGGCCGAGAGGCGCCTGCGCCCGGTGATGATGACGGCCCTTGTCGCAGCGCTCGGCTTCCTGCCGATGGCGCTCTCGACCAGCGCGGGCGCGGAAGTGCAGCGCCCGCTCGCCACGGTGGTGATCGGCGGCCTGATCACCGCGACGCTGCTGACGCTCGTCGTTCTTCCCGCCGTCTATCCGGTGATCGCGACGTTGCGCCTGCCCTTCGGCAGGGTGAGCAAGCGACGGCATTCGAAGCCCCGCCAGCGGATGCAGCAGGGGACCGGTCGATGAGCGCACTCACGGCGACGGCTGCGTTCGCCGGGGGGCGAGAGTACCGACGTTGCTCGCGACATAAACTGCTCGAGTTCAAGAATTCGCCGCGTTGAACTGCTTCGAACAGGGAATCTCAGGTACAGTCGCCGCCGACTTCGATGGCTACCGACCGTGCACGGCTGGTCGCAGATGACCGCCTTGAGCGAAAGCTTGGCCGCGATCCGGGCGGCCGGCATGGGTCGCCAGCGGAACGTCCACATATGCCCTCATCTTCATAGCCTCGGTTCGGGCGTCTCCTTGACCTGACCGGTATT
>NZ_JBKFAL010000056.1:0-8165 GCF_053345625.1 Methylobacterium sp. D53M | reverse complement strand
CGCGGCCTCAGGCCGCCCGGCTCAGCGACGGCTGGGCGAGGCTCGCCACGTAGGACTCCACCCGGCCGATGAAGGCCGCGAGATGCGGGGCGACGCCCCGGAGACTGGCGAGATCCCGGACCAGGATGTCCTGCGACAGCGCCCTGTCGCCCTCGCTCGGCGCGTCGGCGAGGTAGGAATCGACCGCGTGCTCCGCGATATTGATCGCGCCGGCCCGACCATCTTCGGCGAGCGCTCTGATCACCTGCTGGATGGCGGGCTGCATGGCGGGTCCTTTCCTGGGGTGCGGCTCCGTCGGCGACGGGCTGGCCGGCTTCACGCGTCTCGATCGAGCCCGCCGCGAATCCCCCGTGCGAGCCGTGCTGAGAAGCCGGCAAAGCTGACGTGAATCAAGGCCTTCCGAGAAGGCGCAGAGCGGCTATTCACTCAGTGCATACGGTTTCGGTCAGCCCCGCGGATGCAACACTCTCTTAAATCGGAACCGATACGGCTTCCCGCGCGTTGCCTGTCTCGTCCTGACCCATTGTGCGTCGCACGTGGCCGTGTCACCCTTCCGTCATCATCGGGCGGCGGGGGCTTGAACCATGCGGCACGCGGATGGCGGTATCTCGTGTCAGGTCTTCGGCCCGCTGCGGTGGCGCGGGTGGACGCACGCGGCGTGCCGCGCGCGGCAGGCGGCGAGTTTCGCCCTGCTCGGCACGATCCTCGCGATGGGCGGCGCCACGACCCACGCCCACGCGCGGCTGGTCCTGCCGGATCAGGTGACCGCCGCCGAACCGACCGGGCCGGTGCGGGCGATCGCGGGCTGGACGGATTTCTGCGCCCGCACGCCTCAGGAATGCACGGTCGACACGGCCGAGCCGGCCGAGATTTCCCTGACCGTGGCGGTGTGGCGGACCCTGCAGAGCGTCAACCGCCGCGTGAACGCGCGCATCCGGCCGATCACCGATCAGGCGCACTGGGGCGTCGTCGACCGCTGGGACTTCCCCGATGACGGGTTCGGCGATTGCGAGGATTACCAACTGCTGAAGCGGCGGATGCTGGTGGAGCGCGGCCTGCCGCGGCGCGCCCTGCTGATGACCGTGGTGATCGACGAGACCAATGAGGGCCACGCGGTGCTGACGGTCCGGACCGACCGCGGCGACTTCATCCTCGACAACAAGACCGACGCGATCCGCTCCTGGCGCCGCACCGGCTACAACTTCATCAAGCGGGCCGGCCAGGACGGCGCGGCGTGGGTGTCCCTGGAGGGCAAGGACGGGACCGCGCAGGTGGCCACCGCCGAGCCCTGAACCCGATCAGGCGCCGACCAGCATCGCGGCGAGGTCGAGGGCGACGCGGCCGGAGAGCAGGCTCCAGCCGCACGCGATGACCGTCGCCAGCATCACGAACGGGATCGGGCGCCCCTCGATCCGCCGGCCGCGCACCGTGTTGCGCAGGATGATGAACGGCGCCGAGAAGGCCAGCATCGGCAGGGCGGCGACCGCCGGCAGACCACCGCGCTCCAGCAGGCTGAAGCTCGCCCGCCGCGCCGCGAACAGCTCGAAGGCGCTGGCGATCAGGCCGGACAGCGCCAGTCCGATGCAGAGGGTCCGGATCGACTCGAGGGCGACGGGCGTGAGGACCATTATTCGCGCTCCTGATACAGGTTGCGCGCACTGTACTCACGCCGTTTACCCGTTGTTAAGCACGAGTCTTTGTTAGCGTTAATCCGTGCACAGGTGCGGCCGGCGGGACTCGATCCGAGACGCGGGTCCGGCCGGAGCGCGGGGCCTCAGGCCTCTTCCTCGAGATCGATGTCGAGGATCGCCATCCGGAAGACGAAGGAATCGTCGCCGTCCTCCTTGTCGTCGGCGATCACGCCGATCGACTCCTCGCCGATGAACACCTCGGCGGAGTCGCCGGTCTTCATCGCGGTGAGGCGGATATTGTTGTTCGCGAACTTGCGGCGCAGATAGTCCTGAAGCTTCGCGGTCTCGGCTTTGGTCACGCTGGTCGATCTCCCCTGGCGGCGCTGGCGCCGCCGATGGGCCGAGGGCTTGCCACGCCGCGGGCGGAGCGGCAAGCGCGACGGCCCCGGGTCAGATCCCGTCGCCCAGGTGGATGAACTGATCGAGGGCGACGAGCTGGTCCATCGCCCGGGCCGGATCGTCGCAGCCGGCGGTGCCGACCACGCGCGCCGGCACGCCGACGACCGTCGTGTTCGGCGGTACCGGCCGCAGCACCACCGAGCCCGCCGCCACCCGGGCGCAGGCCCCGACCTCGATGTTGCCCAGGATCTTGGCGCCGGCGCCGATCATCACGCCGCGGCGGATCTTGGGGTGGCGGTCGCCGCGCTGCTTGCCGGTGCCGCCCAGGGTCACGGCGTGGAGGATCGACACGTCGTCCTCGATCACCGCGGTCGACCCGACCACGAGGCCGGTGGCGTGGTCGAGGAAGACGCCCCGACCGATCCGCGCCGCCGGATGGATGTCGCACTGGAACACCTCCGAGACCCGGCTCTGGAGGTAGAGGGCGAGGTCGCGCCGACCGCGGTTCCAGACATGGTGGGCGAGGCGGTAGGCCTGCAGGGCGTGGAAGCCCTTGAAGTACAGGACCGGTTCGAGGGCCCGGAGCGTCGCCGGATCCCGGTCGATCACCGCGCCGATATCGGCGCGGAACGCCTCGCCGATTCCGGGATCGACCGTGATCGCCTCGTGGAAGGCGTGAGCGACGAGTTCGGCCGGGAGCGACGGGTGTCCGAGCCGCGCCGCGACCCGGTGGGAGACCGCGCCCTCCAGCGTGGTGTGGTTCAGGATGGTGGCGACGATGAAGGAGGCAAGCTGCGGTTCGGTCCGCAGGACATCCTCCGCCTCGTTCCGCAACCGCGACCAGACCGGGTCGACGACCGCGAGGTCATGCGATGGGTGAGTGAAGGCAGGACTGGCGCTCATAGTCGGATGCTCATGTCCGGGACTTCGCAGGGTCTGCCGGTCGCGCGTGGGGCGGGGCCGGTCCAGCGCCCGCTCGGCGGGGTGGTTGTCCCGCCCGGAGAGACGGCAGCGGCGGCGACGGACCGCGGGTACTGCCCTAGCGTGGTGCGCTGCACCTCGGCGATCAAGGGCCGGCGCGGCCCGGGGGTCGCATCGATCGCATGGCTGTCAGCGAACGCGGGCGGGTCAGTCCGCCAGCGGCACGCCCTGTCCGAACCGCGCCTCGATCGCCGCCGTCAGACGGTCCAGCATCGTCTGGACAGGGATGTTGGAGGTGTCCACCGTCGCCGGGGCCCGGGCGTAGAGCGGCTCGCGGCTCGCCAGCACGGCGCGCAGCTCCTGCATCGCGGAGGCGTGGTCGCCCGTCGTGGCGAGGTGTCCCTGCTCGCGGACGCGGCTCATATGCTCCTCCGGCCGGGCGCGCAGCCAGATGGTGTAGAACGCCTGGAGGAGCAGATCGTAGGTCAGCGGTTCCGCGACGATGCCGCCGCTCGTCGCGAGGATCAGCGGCCCGGGATGCTCGGTCAGGCGCCGCAAGGCCGCCTGCTCGAGCCGGCGGTAGCCTTCCTGGCCGTAGATCGCGAAGATCTCCTGGACCGAGAGGGCGTTCTCCCGCTCGATCTCGGCGTTGAGCTCCACGAAGGTCCAGCCGAGGCGCTCGGCCGCGAGCTTGCCGAGGGTCGACTTGCCGGCGCCGCGCAGTCCGGTCAGCGCCACGCGCGGCCGGTTGCTCGATTCGGGCCGGCTGCCGCCGGACAGGGCCTCCTTGGCGGCGACGATCTGGGCCGGGCTCGCCTGGGCGAGGAGGTCGCGCACCACGGGCCAGTCGGGCAGCGCGTCGTTGCCGGTGATCAGGTCGTCCAGCCGCACACCCATGGCGTTCGCCACCCGCCGCAGCAGGATGATCGAGACGTTGCCCTGGCCGCCCTCTAGCTGCGCGATGTAGCGCTCGGACAGGCCCGAGGTCTGCGATAGAACCTTGCGCGACAGCCCGCGCACGGTGCGCGCGTGCCTGACGCGTCGCCCGAGGTCCGTGAGAAAGAGAGATTCCTGTTCCACGCCGGTCATGGCGCCGTCCGCTTTCCTGCCAGCTCGAAAGCAGAGTCCGTGCCCTGCATGCCTGCCGCTTCGAGATCCATCGCGCTTTGGCGTTCCGCCAGACAGGAAGCTGCCTGAGAACGTGCGCGTGTAGACCGGCGTTTCCTGCCCTGAGATCCGTCGTGCGCCACCCGCGTACGGCCGCTGTCTCGCGGCGCCGGTCCGTACCGTAACGATCCAACCACGTTGCTGGCGTGGCGCCTATGTGTTGCGGATCGACCCGATGGTCAAGCCTTGGGCATGATCCTTGTGTGGGCAGAAGGCCCGGCCGGGCGGGCGATCGGCGGTCTGCGCCCGCGCCGGAGCGGGCGCGCTACTCGACCGGCAGGGCCGTGGCCTCGCGCACCGGCGTGGCGAGCGCCGCGGCGGCCGGGGCGCGCCGCGGCGTGGCGGCGGCGAGCATCTGGAGCGACGGACGGCGCGGCGGCAGCGGCACCTCGACCGCCTCGACCGCCGCCTCGGTGGCCGGTGCCGAAGCGGCCGCGGGGGTCATCGGGGTGGCGGCCGCCGCGGGCTGCGGCGAGAGCCGGAGTTCCGCCATCTGCGCCGGCGAGGCCTCCGCGCTCCCGAGGGCCGTGGGTCGGCGCGGCGGCAGCGGCACCTCCACGGCGGGAACCGAGGCGGCCTGCGGGGCGGCCGGGGGCGCGCCCGCGGCCGGGTCGATGGACAGGCTGGCGAGTTCGACCGCGGCGCCGGCCAGGGCGGCGGGCCGGCGCGGCGGCAGCGGCACCTCGACGGTCTCGGTCGGAACCTCGGCCACGGCGGCGGCCGTCGGCGCGTAGGCCAGGGCGGCGGCCGCGGGGTTGGGTTTGGAGTCGGCGACGCCGCCGCCGAACAGGCTCGCGAGGGCGCTGGCCGAAGCCGCCACGGGGGCGACCACCGAGGCGACCTCGGTGGAGATGCCCTGGCGCTTGGCGGCGTAGTAGTAGCCGCGGTTGTAGTACTGGTAGGCCTGGGCGACGTTGCCCTTGGCCGTGCGGTAGGCGCCCGCCAGATAGGCCACGCCGTAGCGCAGGTTGGTCTCCGGATCGTACAGGCCGGCGGCGTCGCCGGTGTAGCCCATGCCGCGCGCGGTCGCGTGCTTGATCTGCATGAGACCCAGGGCGCTGCCGCCCTTCGCCCGCGGATTGTAGTTGCTCTCGCGCTTGACCACGGCGTGCACGAAGCTCGCCGGAACGCCGTTCGCCTTCGCCTGCTGCTCGATCAACGCGTCGATATTGTCGCGCGCGCCCTGCCCGAAGGCGGCGGCGGGCGCGACCGCGAGGACGGCGGCCAGGATGAGGCGATGCATTCCGAGACCCGGTGCTGCTTGTTCTGTAGTCAAGCTAGGTCACGGGGAAATGAGGCCGGAAAGCGGCCCCCGTTCGGCAGCCTGTGGGCGGCCGGGGCGACGGGCGTGCTTGTGATCCGCGCGCCACAGGGCGGCGCGCGGACGCGGTCGGCCGGTCTGGGGAGCCGGTCAGGGAAGGATGAAGCGCTCGACCGCGCGGGCGAACCCGTCGGCGTCGTTGCTGTCCGTGACCGCGCTGGCGGCCGCCTGGACGCTCGCCTCGGCATTGCCCATCGCCACGGAGTAGCCGCTCTGCGCGAACATCGGGCGATCGTTCCCGGCATCGCCGAACGTGGCGATCCGCTCGCGCGGGATGGCGAGATGCGCGCTCATCCAGGCGACGAAGCGACCCTTGTCGAGATCGGGCGGCGTCACGTCGAGATAGTACTTCTGCGAGCGGTGGACGGTGGCCCGGCCGGCCAGCGCCGCCGCGATTCGCGTCTCGCAGGCCGCGAGATGGGCGTGGTCGCGGCTGACGCCGACGATCTTGGCGGCCATACCCATGAGCGTTCCGAGATCCGGCACGACTCGGGGCTCCGCGTCGATCGTGCGGCGCTCCAGGTCGGTGTAGGGCCCGTCCGGGTCGCGCAGGCACCACGCGCCGTCGGCGAAGACCCAGACGTCCAGCCCCTCGGCCAGGAGCCGGTCGAGGGCCGCCCGGGCCGCCGGCTCCGGGATGGTCCGCTCCTCGATGATCGACAGGTCCGGCCGGACGACGCTCGCGCCGTTGAAGGCCCCCATCGGCAGGTCGAGGCCGAGCTCCGCCACGAGGCTCCGCAGCCCGATCGGCGGCCGCGCCGAGGCGATGCTGAAGCCGATCCCGGCCGCGCGCAGGCGGCGCACGGCCGCCACCGTCGCTGCCGTCAGGCGCTTGTCCCCGGTGACCAGGGTGCCGTCGACGTCCGAGATCACCAGGGCGATCCCCGCGGCCTTGCCGGTTCCTGAAGTCATCGCGTCACTCCCCACCCGGATCCCGGCGCGCCGCGGTGGCGAGTTCCGCCACGACCCGGTCGGCAATCGCCTCGGGCGGCTCGAGGATCCCGACGGTGATCGGGTGCTCGTCGGGGCCCGGGACCTCGAGGGTGGCGAACTGGCTGTCCAGGAGATGCGGCGACATGAAATGACCCTGGCGCTCCGCGAGACGCCGCGCGATCAGGGCCTTGTCGCCGTCGAGGTAG
Organism: Methylobacterium sp. D53M; assembly: GCF_053345625.1. Taxonomy (NCBI): domain Bacteria; kingdom Pseudomonadati; phylum Pseudomonadota; class Alphaproteobacteria; order Hyphomicrobiales; family Methylobacteriaceae; genus Methylobacterium; species Methylobacterium sp. D53M. The sequence continues at coordinate 1,587 of NZ_JBKFAL010000056.1, read as the reverse complement.
ACGATGCGGACCCGCCGGCTGCCCCGGGTGAGGACGTCCCGGTACGCGCGCCGGAGCGCCGAGCAGACCACCACGCCGGACTCGCCGGCGTCGAGGCGCTGCTGGATCCAGGTCGCGATCCGGGCGAGCCACGGTGCGCGGTCCGCGTCGTCGAGGGCGTGGCCCGCGTGCATCTTCGCCACATGCTCCGGCGCGTGGAAGCTGTCGCCGTCCACGAAGATCCAGCCGAGCTTCTCGGCGATCAGCGCCGCCACGGTGCTCTTCCCGGACCCCGAGACGCCCATGACCACGAGCACCTGAGCGGCCGTCCCGGCATCGAATGGCGAGTCTGATTGGGACGTCATCCGGACCACCGTGGCTCCGAGGCGCGCCGGGCCGCCGCGCGTCACGATCATGCGGAGCGCGCGCGCGGAAGGGAAGATCGCCGCGCCCGACGTTGCCGCCCTGTCGGCAGGAACCGTCGCGGCGCGGGCCGCGTTGACGACCCAGAACGCGAACATTTAGGGAACATGAGTCGCATGGCTACCACCACCGCGAAGGCGACGTCGAAGGCCGATCGGGATTCCGGAGTGCGCCAGGATGCGCATCAGGACGCGCCGGAGAACCCCAAGACCGACCCGAAGGACGTGTCGAACCAGATCAAGGATCCGGACCAGTGGACCACCGGCGGCGAGCCGATGACCGGCGCGCAGGCCTCCTACCTGAAGACGCTCTCCGAGGAGGCGAAGGAGCCGAAGGCGTTCGATCCCGACCTCGACAAGGCCGAGGCCTCCAAGCGGATCGACGACCTGCGCCACAAGGCCGGCCACGCCTGAGCCGTCGCGAGCGCGCCCTCGCCGGGCGCGCCCGCTGACCGGGGCGGTGCATATCCCGCCCGGAATCGGCCCGATGCCCTGTTTCGGACACTTCGTTAAGCCGGCGGCAAGCGCGGGCCGGTAACAGCCTTCCGAGCGCGTGGGGCCACGCGGACGGCGGGACGGGAAGGCGCGTTCGACCATGGATGAGCCGGGCGGCGACGGGGCGGGGCGGCGCGCGGTGCGATCCCGGGCGGCGGCCGCCCTGACGGATCGGATCCCTGTCGCGGCCGCGCGCTTCGCCCGCGACCTCCGCGGATCCACCGCGACCGAGTACGCCCTGCTCGGGGGCCTGATCTTCCTCGTCGCGGTCGGCAGCATCCGCTACTACGTGTCCCGCGTCAGCGCCGTCTACGGCGACATCACCGCGGCGGTGACCCAGGGTCAGTGAGCGGATCGCGCCGGGGCCGAGCGGCCCTGGAGTCGATGGGCCGACCCGTTACCGTCGACAGCGCCCGGATTTGTGTCCCGATATTTCAGCAGCGCGCGCTGCGCCCGGCATTCGTCGTCCCTGTGCCCCGAAAAAGCTGTGCTTAACGAGGATGACTTAGCAGTCTCGGTCGTGGCGGGCGGAGTGTGGCTCACCCGCTACGGACACCTGGGCCGCTATGGGCTAGGCACGGGCTCGGCAATACCGATGGGCAACATCTGGATGCGCAAACTTCCCCTCGTCCTGCTCGCCGTCACGGCGATGTCGGGCTGCACGTACCTGCCCGCGGCGGGTCCGACGGCA
>NZ_JBKFAL010000055.1:0-8215 GCF_053345625.1 Methylobacterium sp. D53M | reverse complement strand
CTGGGTGCGTTCGGAGACCCGCCCGACCTGGCCCGAGATCTCGTGGATCGAGCTGGTCATCTCCTCGGATCCCGCCGCCACGGAGTTCGCGCGCTCGCTCGCCGCGTCTGCCGAGCGGTTCAGGCCCTCCGCCGAATCTTTCATCTCGCCGATTGCGGTCCCGAGTGCCTCGACGACGCCAGCGACGTCCTCGGCCATGGCGAGCTGTGCGGTGATGACCGACCAAGTCAACATGGGCCCAACATAGGCTCCATCCGCGTCGGTGATGGCGGAGACCTGCAAGTCGAGGGTCTCGGGTCCGACCTTGATCTTGGTGCGGTGGGGCAGTCGGCGCGCGTCAGCCAGCATGTTTCGCTGATGATGCGGATTCTTGTGGAACACGTCGAAGGACTGACCCATCATCTCGGAGACCTTGATCGGCAGATACCGTCGATAGCTTCCAGCGTCTTGCGCGAGGTGTTGTTGATGTAATTGATCTTGAAATCGTTCTTCGGGTCTGCGGTCATGACCGCGACCGGCATCTCGTCGATCATGCGCAGCAGTCGGTTGGTCTCGCTCTTCTTGGCCGTGATGTCGCTGGCGAACTTGATGACCTTGAACGGCTTGCCGTCGGAGCCCAGGATCGGATTGTAGGTGGCTTCGAGCCAGACCTTCGCGCCGGACCGCGCGCGGCGGGGAAATTCGCCGGACGCAGACTCGCCGGCTCGCAGCTTCGACCAGAATTCGTCGTATTCCGAACTACTGGCCATCTCCTCGCCGACTAGGATCCGGTGGTGTTTTCCCTGCAGGGAAGCCAGATCGTAGCCCACGACGGCCAGAAAATTCGGGTTGGCGCGCAGGATCGTGCCATCCATACCGAACTCGATGATGGCCAATGAGCGCGTCAGCGCGTCGATGGTGGCCTGGGTTTCATTATAGGCAGACTTACGGAACATGGCGCAACTTTCATTGGACGCCATATCGTGACTTAGAGACAATAAGCTGGACTTAGCAGCACCTCCGAATCCGGCCTGGAACGTGCAGCGCCACGTTTCATTTCGAGTAATTTTTGGAGCCTGATACTGATATCGGTCGGATCATGAACTATTCCGTGTCAGATGGATCCTCGCCTTCAGTCTTCGCTGCTGCCGGCGAGTGGACAGCGGTTGTCAAATGATCAGAGCCGGTCCAAGCGCGCGCGTCGGGAGCTGCTGCGCGCGGTGGCACGGCTGGCGACGGCATGGTCCGCGCATCAGGTCGAACGTGGTATTTCCGGTCGCTTGACCTGCGCCTTCATCCGCGCCGAAGCGTCCGTCCGGTGTACGGGACTCGCTCAGTCTGGGACAGAGCCGTGATCCGGATCGCCTATCCCCCATTCGCGAGATTATGGCAAAGGCTACCGCGAAGCCTGCTCCAAGTCCTCTTCGTCTGAGAGCCGAAGGAATTCCTCGACCTTCGCGACGTTGCGCTCCGCCAAGGCGAGGACTTTCCAGGCCGCGGCCAGCACCTCCGGCTCGGCGGCCAGCCTCTCGTCCGGCGCTTTGAGGACCCGTCTGAGGCCGCCCGCCAGAGCCAGCATCGACGCCGCGGCCTGACGGATCTGCGCGATCCGCGGACCGATGTCCTCGCCGGAATCGAGGCGCCGGCGCAGGTCCAGAAGCATCGCGCGGGCGCTCTCGGCGCCCGGGATGGTGCCGAGGGGGATGATGTCGGCCATGGCGATCACGCCTGCCCGACCCGGTACGGGCCGCAACGCCGGTGCCCCGCCGGGGCATCTCCCCGGCAACCCGGCCGAAGCGTGGGATTGGCCCCGAGGCCCGGGACGCTGGCTGTGCTGCACGCCATCGGGACCGCCTCAGGCCGCGCGCACGGTGGTGAGGAAGCGCGTCATCTCCGCTGCGAGCTGCTCGGCGTGTCGCGACAGCTCGCCGGACGACGCCAGCACCTGGGTCGCCGCCGCGCCGGTAGCCTCCGACGCTGAGGCGACCCCGGCGATGTTGCCGGTCACCTCCGCGGTGCCCGTCGCCGCCTGGGCGACGTTGCGCACGATCTCCTGAGTCGCCGCGCCCTGCTGCTCCACGGCGGCGGCAATGCTGGCCGCCACCGTGTTGATCTCGCGGATGCGCCCCGTGATCGCGCCGATGGCCGAGACGGCCTCGCCTGTCACGCCCTGGATGCGGCCGATATGGCCGCCGATCTCGTCCGTCGCCCGGGCCGTCTGCGAAGCGAGTTCCTTGACCTCGGCTGCGACGACCGCGAAGCCTTTGCCGGCCTCGCCGGCCCGCGCCGCCTCGATGGTCGCGTTCAGCGCCAGGAGGTTGGTTTGGCCGGCGATGGCCGAGATCATCGCGACGACGTCGCCGATCCTCGCGACGGCCGTCGTGAGGTCCTCGACGAGCCGCGCCGTCCGGTCGGCCTCGCCGACAGCGGCCTGGGCGAGGGATGCCGATCCCTGTACCTGACGGCCAATCTCCTGAACCGAGCTCCCGAGCTCCTCGGAGGCCGCCGCCACGGTACCGACGTTCGACGCTGCCTGATCGGCCGCCGCCGCCACGGCCGTGGACTGCGTGGCCGTCTCGGTCGCGGTCGCCGTCATCGTCGCGGCCGTGGCCTGCAACTCCGTCGCGGAGGCCGAGACCATCCCGACGATGCCGCCGACGGCCCGCTCGAAGCAGTTCGCGAGGTCCATCATGAGGCGCCGTCGCTCCGCGCCGGCCTCCGCGTCGGCGGCGCGCTTCATCTCCGCGTCCTCGACGGCCTTCCGCGCGACCATGGCCCGGATGTCCGCAACGGCCTTGCCGACCTGGCCGATCTCGTCGCGACGGGCGGCCTCCGCGATGTCGGCATCGATATCGCCCCCGGCCATGCGCTGCAGAACGGCGACCAGCCGCGTCAGGGGCCGCGTCAGCCCGAAATGGACGATGGCGAACGCGATGGCCAGAGCCGCGAGCAACCCGGCGACCGCGGCCGTGACGAGGACCGTCGTCGCCCGCTCCGCGCTCGCCTGGGCCTCCGCCTTCGCCTGGGCGAGCTCGGCCGCGAGATTGTCGATGCGCGGCTGGACGAGGTCGCGGACCTTGTTGCGCGCCGCGAGACCTTCGGAAAGCACGATTGTCCGCGCGGTCTCGGCGTCCCTGTCGAGGGCCGCCGCGTTCGCGCGCCCGACGATGTGGAAATAGGCCTCGACGGCCTCGCGCAGTTTCTGATTGACGACCCGCCGCTCGGGCGAGTTCGACAGCGCGATCAGCCTGTCGACCGCCACGTAGGCCTGTTTCACGGCCTCGTCGTAGCGCGATCGATACGTGGCCTGCTCGGGCGGCCGGTCCTCGATGAGAATGTTCCGATTCTGAACCGTCGCCTCGAGGACGTTCGTGCGAACAGTCAGGATATTCTCAAGTCGCGCGGACTGAACATCGACGATGTGCTGCGTCTTCTCGTTCAACTCATCGAAGACGCCGTGCGCGCGATACACGAGCCCGCCGGCGACGGCGGCGACCAGCAGCAGCGGGATCGTCACCTTAGTAACAATCTTGAGGTCGGACAGGCGCGACATGTACTGATGCTCCACTAATTCAGAATTTTGAAGTCGCCGCATTTAAAGACGCGTTGCCTGGCAATCGCGCTCTGGGGGCGTCCTCAGCGCGACAAGAGAGATTTTCTGCCTTTCGGCGGTGACGCGATGCGCCGCCCGTCAACTACGAGGCGCGGGCCAGCGACAGGACCGGGCGCGCGTCGGCGGTCGGGCTCCCGTCCGGATCGCTGGCGCTCACGCTTGGCGGCGGCGCAGCACCCTCGATGCGCGCGATCAGCGCCGCGACTTCGTGGACCGGGCGCGCCGGGCTGTAGAGGAAGCCCTGCGCGATGTCGCAGCGCTTGTCCCGGAGAACGTCCAGTTGCTGCCGGGTCTCCACGCCCTCCACCGTGACGCTCATCGACAGGGCCCGCGCCATTCGGGCGATGGCCTCGACCACGGCGACCTTCTCGGGGCGACCCTGCAGATCGCGCACGAAGGAGCGGTCGACCTTCACCTTGTCGAACGGGAATTCGGTCAGGTAGCTCAGGCTCGAGTAGCCCGTGCCGAAGTCGTCCAGCGCGATGCGCACGCCCGTCGCGCGCAGGCGCTTCAGGTTCTCCAGAACCTCCGGACCGTGGTCGAGCAGCACCGACTCGGTGATCTCGATCTCGAGCCGATCTGGCGCGAGGCCGGTCTCGCGGAGAACGGCCGCGACCTCGGCGTGGAAGCCCGGCATCCGCACGTGGATGGAGGAGATGTTCACCGCGATCTTCAGGTCGGACCACGTGCGAGCGTCGGTGCAGGCACGGCGCAGGGCCCAGCGGCCGATCTCGACGATGAAGCCGGTCGCCTCGGCGATGGGGATGATCTCCCCCGGCGAGACCCAGCCGTACCCGGGCTTGTTCCACCGCAGCAGCGCCTCGAAACCGGCGACACGACCGCTCCGCATGTCCACCAGGGGCTGGTAGTGCAGCTCCATCTCGTCCGCCGCGAGGGCCGCGCGCATGTCCAAGTCGAACTGCCGCTGACGGACGACCCGCTCCTCCAGCGACGGATCGAAGGTCCGCCAGCAGCCCTTGCCGTCCGCCTTGGCGGCGTAGAGGGCGAGGTCGGCGCGCATGAGCAGGCTGGCAGGCTCGATCGCGTCGTCCGGCATGTAGGCGATACCGACGCTGACACCGACCTCCAGCCGGGCCTCGTCGATCTGGAACGGGCGGCGCAGCTCGGCCACCACGCGGGCGGCGAGGGCCTCGGCCGCGGGCCGACCGAGATCGCGGACGACCATCGCGAACTCGTCGCCGCCGAGGCGGAACAGGCTGTGCGGTTCACCGATGGCGAGCAGGCGTGCAGTGACCGCGCGCAGCAATCGGTCGCCGACGAGGTGGCCGCGACTGTCGTTGACGGCCTTGAAGCCGTCGAGGTCGAGATAGAACAGGGCACTCGGTCTCTCCGCCGTGCGAACCGTGCGGCAGAGCGTCCCCAGCGCGTCCTGGAAACCGCTGCGGTTCGGCAGTCCGGTCAGGCTGTCGTGACCCGCCAGGAAGGCGATGCGGGCCTGCGCCTCACGGCTCTCGGTGGCGTCCGAGCCCACGCCGCGATAGCCCGCGAACGCTCCCTGCGCGTCGAAGACGGGCTTGCCGTTGAGCGTGATCCAGCGCGTGCCGGCCGCGGTACGGAGCCGGATGGTGCGATCGCGGAAAGGCGCGCGCGCCGCGATCGCCGCGGCGACGGCGTGGGCGTCCGCGCCGTCGCCGTCCGGGTCGGCGAACGCGCGCAGAAGCTCGGACAGCGGCCGGTGGCGCAGCCCGGCGACCTCGACGCCGAGCAGGGCGGCGACAGCGGCGCGGGCCTGCCGAAGGCGCCCGACCGTGTCGGTTTCCCAGAGCCAGTCGCTCGTGCCCTCGGCGAAATCCTTGAGGAGGAACCCGATGGTCTCGCTCTGCGCCTGCACCATGACGCGGTCGCAGAGGCGCTGGTAGGAGTGCCGGCACATCCGACGCGCGCTCACGAAGACGAAGGCCGCGTACAGCGACAGCAGCACGGCGACGTACTCGCCGACCGGGCTCTCGCAACCGGCGAGCCCGACGAAGATGCCGGCCACCACCGGCGCCACGGCCAGGAGTGCCAGGGAGAAGATCGGGCCCGCCACGTAGGCGTGCGAGATCAGGGCGGCGCAGACGGCCCCGACCACGATCCGGTAGGCATTGTCGACCGAGGGCAGCAGGATCGCCGGCATGCTGGCCCAGGCGAGACCGCGGCCGAGCGCGAGGCCGTGAAGGACGGCGAAGGCCTCCCGGGCGATCGATCCGTCGCCGAGGCGGCCGCGATAGCGGCGCATCGCGATCATAGCCACCGCGCACAGCGCCGTCACCGCCACCGCGAGACCGGACAGGTAAGCGTGCGAGACGATGCCCCAGAAGATGGCGGCCAGCGCGAGCACGACGGCGGCCTGCGTCACCGCCGAGTATCGGCCGAGTTGTAGCGTCTCGGCGAGCATCGTGGCGCGCATCGCCTCGCGCAGGCGCGCGTCCTCGTCGGGCAGGTGCACCGCGTCGTCGACGCCCATCGGCAGGATGATCTCACTCATGGCCGCGCCCGTTCGAGGACGTCGAACCGTCGGCGGCGATCACCCTGCCGCGGAGGTCGAACTGGATCGACGCCGGTGCACTGTCGAGGGTGCTCGACTTCGCCCGGCATTCGGCATTCGGCAGCGGCATTCAGGTACCCAGGCAGGAGACGGCTCGCCGCGTCTCCGGTGCGAGGATGACCGCTTCGGACTGCCAGAGTCTCAAGCCGATCGCCGGAATTCCTGTTCAATCGCGCTCGAGGGGATCCAATTTCCTGTCATTCCGCCGGACACATCCGAAGCTTCGGGCGCAGTGGAATTTTTTGTTCCATTCTGCGGCATATCCATCGCGCTCGACCGATAGATACCTCGTCGAATTCTGGTTTCCATCGACCGCCGAGGAGGAAGCCGCCGCAGGCTTCCTTTTCCATGCGATCGATGGCCTGCACGACGCTGACAGCCGCCACTAAATGTCAGTCAATATGGATCGAATGCTGTCTTCTTAACGCTTTCACGGCCACGATTATGGCATTTCGCATCTCAATTCTGGAGCGCTGGCGATCGGGGTGAGGCGATGCCGACTCGTGCATTGATGCGTCCGCAGGCGAAGACCGAGATCGGCGTCGCCCCGCGCGGCTTCTCCTCGCGCCACTACCTGAAACTGATCGAGGATACGGGAAAAATCGGCTTCTGGTCGGCGGACCTGCGCTCCGAGCGGCTGGACGCGTCGCCGGGCCTCTACCGGATTCTGGGCCTCGACCCGACCACAGAGATGACCTTCGGCTTCGGGCTCGACATGATCCACCCGGAGGATCAGGCCGCGCACGGCGACCAGATCGCCGTGCTGCGCTCCGGCCAACCGGTCAGTCGCGAGTTCCGCATCATCCGGCCGGATCGGACCCAGCGCTGGCTCCTGCACCACGCCGAGGTCATGCTCGGCGCGGACGGGCGCCCGAGCCAGGGCATGGGCGTCGTGTTCGACGTCACGGCGCAGCACGAGACCATGAACGCGCTCATGCAGCGGCATGACCGCCTGAACGCGCTGATCGCCGCGACGGCAGCGGTCTTCTGGGTCAACAAGGCGAACGGTGAGCCGAGCGAGATGCCGCAGTGGATGGCCCTGACCGGTCAGTCTCACGCCCAGATGCAGGGTCTGGGCTGGCTCGACGCCGTCCACCCGGACGACCGCTCCCGCACGCTCGCGGCCTGGACCACGGCGGTGGAGCACACGGCGCCCTACAACACGGACTATCGCGTCCTGTGCGCGGACGGGATCTATCGCTGGTTCAATGCCCGCGGCGCGCCGGTCCTGAACAAGGACGGCTCCGTCCGAGAATGGGTCGGGGTGTGCCTCAACGTGCCGGGGCGAACCCGCTACGGGGCCCCGCCGCCCGATGCTGCGCTGCAGCAGGGAATCGTGCAGGCCGCGCCCGCTGACGAGACCCTGACTTCGAGCCAAATCCGCTCGGCCCGTGCGATCACGGGCCTTTCTAAGGATGATCTTGCCGCGTTGGCCAATGTCTCGGTCTCAACACTCAATCGGCTGGAGGACCCAACCTCGGCGGTTCGGTCGCGCTCGGACACCCTGCTCGCCGTGCGTCGTGCGCTGGAAGAGGCGGGCGTCGAATTCATCTTTGAGGCAGGCAAGAAGCCCGGCGTCCGCGAGGCTTAACCGCGCTTCAGCTTCAGGCCGCTCGACCGTCCGGTGCATTCGGCACCTGACCTCGCCGGTATTTCAGACCGAGCAGAGGGAGTGGTTATTGTATGACAGCTGGGTCGCATGAGAACGCTTACCGCGCTCCAGATTCTACGGTTTGTCCTCTCACCCGAGTGAGAGGAGATTGTCGCGCTTCGTGTCTTTAATCCCTCATCGGCGGCCCGTGGCTTCGCCTCCTGTCGACCTACGCTACGCTCGGCCTCTGTCGCACGGTTACAAATGGCCTGAGCGGAGGGCTGGAACTTGCGGGCGAAGTGCGCCGGACTGCGGCTGGCGCTCTCCAGATCGATCATCTGCCGACGAAACTCAGTGGTTAGGGAGAACGGGCTTAGGCATCGGGAAAGCACCTCACGCGAAAGCGTTCTTTGTCTACATCGAACCTGGGCAATCCTACTCGCTGCAAGTCCGATCTTCTGGCTCCGGGCTCCGAAAGCGGACT
>NZ_JBKFAL010000006.1:0-230716 GCF_053345625.1 Methylobacterium sp. D53M | reverse complement strand
TGGCCCGGTTGAAGGTCAGAACCGCCGCCGCCCCCCGCGAGCGCGACGTGCCCCGGCAGGACATCCGCTCCCGTCCGACCCGCCTGAAGGATCAGGCGGCCGAGGCCGCGCGCGCGCCGGCAGCGTCGGCGGTCCACGGCGAACGCGCGATCTCCTCGGCGAGCCGCTACGGCCTCGACGCCTTCGCGTTCTTCGTCGCGAACCTGCAGACCGGGTTCGGCCCGTTCCTGGCGGTCTACTTCTCGCAGGCCAAGTGGACCCAGTCCGACATCGGTTTCGCCCTCACGGTCGGCAGCCTCGTGGCGCTCCTCGGCCAGGTGCCGGGGGGCGCCTTCGTCGACGTCGTGCGCTCGAAGCGCTTCGCCGCCGCCGTAGCGGTCATCGGGATCGCCGGCAGCGCCTTCGCGCTGGCGGTCTGGCCGAGCTTCCTGATCGTGCTCCTGGCGATGGCGCTCCACTCGGCCGCGAGCTGCGTGCTGACACCGGCCATCGCGGCGATCAGCATCGGTCTGGTCGGGCGCGCCCGAGCCGGCGAGCGCCTCGGCCGGAACGCGAGCTTCGCCGCCCTCGGCAACGCCCTCGGCGCGGCCGGCATGGGCGCCATCGGCTACTACCTGTCGAACGGCGCCGTCTTCTACCTCACCGCCGCCCTCGGGATCCCGACGGTGATCGCGCTGGCGCGCATCCGCGCCCAGGACATCGATCCGGGCGTGTTCAAGGAGCCGGCCCAGGCGGCGGCGGCCTCGACGGCGCCCGCGTCCGGCCAGGACGGCATCCGCGCGCTCCTGACCAACCGCGGCCTCCTGTGCTTCGCGGCCTGCATGGTGCTGTTCTTCCTCGCCAACGCCGCGATGCTGCCCCTCGTCGGCAGCGTCCTGACCCTGCGGGCGAGCGAGACCGCGACCGCGTTGGTGGCGGCCTGCATCATGGTCCCGCAGGCCGTCCTCGCGGTCAGCGCCCCGGCGGTCGGCCGGGCCGCCGAGCGTTTCGGCCGCTACCCGGTGCTGCTGTTCGGCTTCGGCGCCCTCCCGGTCCGCGGCCTGCTGCTCGCCTACACGACCAACCCCTACGGCCTCGTCGCCATCCAGGTGCTCGACGGGATCTCGGCCTCGGTGCTGGGCGTGATGGTGCCGCTGATCGTGTCGGACCTCACCCGCGGCACCGGCCGCTTCAACCTCGCCCTCGGTGCGGTCGGGACCGCCATGGGCATCGGCGCGGCCCTCTCGACCTCGCTCGCCGGCATCATGGCCGACCATCTCGGCAGCCACAGCGCCTTCCTGGGGCTCGCGGTCGTCGGCTTCGCGGCCTTCATGCTGGTGGCGCTGATCATGCCGGAGACGCGCCAGCCGGAGCGCGCGGCCTGACCCGGCGCGGCATCGGATTCGCTTGGGTGTTTCCAAGCCGCTCAAGCGGCGTTCAGGTTCTGCGGATAAAAGCGCGGCGAAGGTGCGAGCCGGTGAAACATATGGCAACGCTCTCGCGTTGCCGCTGCGGGTCAGACTGCGCCCGCGCTGCACTCCGCCTCAGCCCGTAAGCCAAAGCCGCGCGAATACGGAATGGTCACCGCGATGGAAGAGCTGCACCGATACGCCGACAGGCCCTTCGCCTTCGTCGGACGGTATCTCCGGCGCCGCTGGCTGCCGCACCTGGTCATCCTGATCTCGGTGCTCGGCGCCGTCGGCTTCTCGGTCTCCACCGACTACGCCCTGAAGGGCGTGGTCGACGCGCTGACGAAGGGTCCCGGCCCCGACAACACCGTGATCTGGGGCGCCCTGGCGGTCCTGATCGCCTTCATCGCCGCCGACAACATGCTCTGGCGCGTGGCCGCGCTGACCGGCGCCTTCACCTTCGTGGGCATCACGGGCGACATCCGGCGCGACCTGTTCCGGCACCTGACCGGCCACTCCCCGACCTTCTTCTCCGACCGCCAGCCGGGCACCCTGGCGTCGCGGATCACGGCGACCTCGAACGCGATCTTCACGGTCGAGAACATGTTCGTGTTCAACGTGATGCCGCCGACGGTCGCGGCCTTCGGGTCGATCGCCTACATCGCCACCGTCAACCTCACCATGGCGGGCATCCTGGCGGGCGTGTTCGCCGCCGTCGTCGTGCTGATGTTCAAGATGGCCGCGGCCGGCAAGCCGCTGCACCACGACTTCGCCGCCAAGGCCGCCTCCGTCGACGGCGAGATGGTCGACCTCGTCGGCAACATGTCGCTCGTGCGCGCCTTCTCGGCGTTCAAGCGGGAGGGTCAGCGCTTCGAGGGCACCGTCGCCACCGAGATGCGCGCCCGCCGCTCGTCCCTGCTCTACCTCGAGAAGCTGCGCATCGTGCACGCGGTGCTCACCGTGCTCGCCGTGTTCGGCCTGCTCTACTGGGCGATCCAGATGTGGGAGGCCGGCCAGGCGACGAACGGTCAGGTGGTCCTCGTCTGCACGCTCGGCATCCGCATCCTCGCCGCGACCCGCGACCTCGCGGTGGCGCTGGTCGACGCGACCCAGCACACCGCCCGCCTCTCCGAGGCGCTGCACACCCTGCTCCAGCCCCACGACCTCGTGGACCATCCGGAAGCGCAGCCGCTCAGCGGCCAGGGCGCCAAGATCGAGTTCGAGCACGTCGCGTTCAGCTATCCGGACGGGCGCCCCGTCTTCACCGACTTCGACCTCGTCATCGAGCCCGGCCAGCGCGTCGGCCTCGTGGGCAGGTCGGGCGGCGGCAAGTCGACCCTGTTCTCGCTGATCCAGCGCTTCTACGACGTGCAGAGCGGCGCGATCCGCATCAACGGCCAGAACATCGAGCGCGTCACGCAGGAATCCCTGCGCGAAGCGATCACGGTCGTGCCGCAGGACGTCTCGATGTTCCACCGCTCCCTGCGTGAGAACATCCGCTACGGCCGGCCCGAGGCGACCGACGAGGAGGTCTGGCAGGCGGCCGAGGCGGCGCACTGCACCGACTTCATCAAGGCCCTGCCGGAAGGCTTCGACACGATCGTGGGCGATCGCGGCGTGAAGCTCTCGGGCGGCCAGCGCCAGCGCATCGCCATCGCCCGGGCGATCCTGAAGAACTCGCCGATCCTGCTACTCGACGAGGCGACCTCGGCGCTCGACGCCGAATCCGAGCAGGCGATCCGTCACGCCCTCGCCAACCTGATGAAGGGCCGGACCGTCATCGCGATCGCGCACCGCCTCTCGACGCTGCAGGATTTCGACCGGATCGTCGTGCTCGACGGCGGCCGCATCGCGCAGGACGGCTCGCCCGACAAGCTGACCCATCTCGACGGCTTCTTCCGGGAGCTGATGAAGAAGGAATCCATGGCGATGGCGCTCGCCGCCGCGTGATGATCCTTCTCGCCGAGCGGACGCACCGCAGCCGTCTTTGCGAGCGCAGCGAAGCAATCCAGTGAGGCACGCGATGCCCGAGCGTGGCGCATCCCTGGGTCGCTTCGCTGCGCTCGCGATGACGGTGCGGATCGAGTGACGGCCCGGCGGCCGGCGCTCGCCGGCCGATCGTCGCGCGGGCACGGCCGCTCCGGTTCCCACGTCCGCCCGGCACTGCTAGATCACCGCGCGGCCGGACCGGACCTTGCATCGCCTGAGACGTCGCGAACCGGCCCGGTTCCGACGCAACGCGACGCCCGAGCCCGACCGTGCCCGACCTTGCCCACGTCATCCGGGAGATCTCCGAGGAGATGGCCCAGCGCCCCGACCGGGGCGCGGTCGCGGACTACATCCCGGAGCTCGCCCGGGTCGATCCCGGCCAGTTCGGCCTGGCGGTGATCGACGCCGAGGGGCAGGTCTTCACCGGCGGCGACAGCGAGACGCCGTTCTCGATCCAGAGCGTGTCGAAGGTGTTCACGCTCACCCTCGCCCTCGGCATGGTCGGCGACCGCCTCTGGAAACGGGTCGGCCGCGAGCCCTCGGGCAACCCGTTCAATTCCATCGTGCAGCTGGAGCGGGAGCGCGGCGTGCCGCGCAATCCCTTCATCAACGCGGGCGCGATCGCGGTCACCGACGTGATCCTCTCGGGCCACGAGCCCCGCGAGGCGCTGGGCGAGATCCTGCGCTTCATGCAGTTCCTGGCCCAGGATTCCAGCATCACCATCGACGAGACGGTGGCGGCTTCGGAGAAGCGCACGGGCTTCCGCAACACCGCGCTGGCCAACTACATGAAGTCGTTCGGCGTCCTCGACAATCCGGTCGACTACACGCTCGGCGTCTACTTCCACCACTGCGCCATCGCGATGAACTGCCGCCAGCTCGCGCGGGCCGGACGGTTCCTGGCGCATAACGGCGTCAACCCGTCGACCGGCCACTCGGTGGTGTCGGCGGAGCGCGCGCGCCGCATCAACGCGATCATGCTGACCTGCGGCCACTACGACGGGTCGGGCGAGTTCGCCTACCGCGTGGGCCTGCCGGGCAAGAGCGGGGTCGGCGGCAGCATCCTGGCGATCGCGCCCGGCAAGGCGTCCATCGCCGTCTGGTCGCCCGGCCTCGACGCGGCGGGCAATTCCCATCTCGGCCGCATCGCCCTGGAGCGGCTGACGCAGCGCATGGGCTGGTCCGTCTTCGGCGCCTGACGGCTCCGCCGCGCGGCCCGCGTCGCGCCCCCTTGCGCGCTGCACGCTTCCGCGGCACTGCGCCGGCGGGGCGCCGCGGCGCCGAGACGAGGCTCACCGGCATGGCGACGCGTACGGCAGTCCGGGCTTCCGACGAAGGTCTCGATCCCGGCGCCATCCTGGCCCGTCTCGACCGGCTTCCGGCGACGCCGACGGTCTGGCGCCTCGTGATGCTGCTCGGGCTCGGCTTCTTCTTCGAACTCTACGACCTGCTGTTCACCGGCTACGTCGCGCCGGGGCTCGTCAAGGCCGGGATCCTGACGCCGACGACTCCGGGCCTGTTCGGTGCCAGCGGCGTCGCGAGCTTCGTCGCGGCCCTCTTCACCGGCCTGTTCATCGGCACCATCGCCTGCGGCTGGCTCGCCGACCGGTTCGGCCGGCGGGCGATCTTCACGTGGTCGCTGCTGTCCTACACCGCCGCCAACGTGGTGATGGCCTGCCAGAGCGACGCCTTCGGCCTCAACCTCTGGCGCCTGATCGCGGGAATCGGCCTCGGCCTGGAGATGGTGACGATCGGCAGCTACCTGTCCGAGCTGGTGCCGAAGGCGATCCGGGGCCGGGCCTTCGCCCTGTGCCAGGGCATCGGCTTCACCGCCGTGCCGGTCGTGGCGTTCCTGTCCTACCTGCTGATCCCGGCGGCACCCCTCGGCATCGACGGGTGGCGCTGGGTGGTGCTGATCGGCGCCTCGGCGGCGATCGTGGTCTGGTGGATGCGGGCGGGCCTGCCGGAGAGCCCGCGCTGGCTCGTCGAGCACGGCCGTCTGGCGGAGGCCGAGGCGGTCTTGCGGCGGCTGGAGGCGCGGATCGCGGCCGAGCACGGCGGCGCGCTTCCCGCACCGGCCGCGCCGGAGCCGGTGCAGCCGCGCGGCGCGTTCCGCGACATGTGGGTCCAGCCCTACCGGCGCCGCGCCCTGATGATGGCGGGGTTCAACGTCTTCCAGACGGTCGGCTTCTACGGCTTCGCCAACTGGGTGCCGACCCTCCTGGTTGCCCAGGGCATCACGGTGACGTCGAGCCTCGCCTACACGGCGCTGATCGCGCTCGCCGCCCCGGTCGGGCCCTTGATCGGCCTCGCCATCGCCGACCGGTTCGAGCGCAAGCACGTCATCGTGGCCGCCGCCCTCCTCTACATCGCCTGCGGCCTGGCCTTCGCGCAGACGCGGGACGTCACCGTCATCGTGGCGCTCGGCATCGGCCTGACGCTGGCCTCGAACGTGATGTCGTACAGCTTCCACGCCTATCAGGCCGAGCTGTTCCCCACGGGCATCCGGGCCCGGGCGGTCGGCTTCGTCTATTCCTGGAGCCGCTTCTCGGCGATCTTCACCGGCTTCGTCATCGCGTTCGTGCTGCGGGAGGCCGGGACGCCGGGCGTGTTCCTGTTCATCTCGGCGGCGATGCTGGCCGCGGGCCTGCTCGTCGGGCTGCTGGGTCCCCGGACGCGGGACGTCGCGCTGGAGAAGATCGCGGGGTGAGGCCCGTGAGGAGCACAGCTCCCGGCAAGCCGAATCCGTGCTAACCTCGGGCATGGTCGCTCAGCCGAGATCCCGGATGACGGTCGACGAGTTTCTCGCCTGGGCCGAGGGGCAGCCGGGGCGCTTCGAGCTGGTCGATGGCGAGGTGTTCGCGATGTCACCGGAGCGGGCCGGACATGCGTTGGTCAAGTTCGCAGCACAGACAGCCCTGAATCGCGCGATCAGAGCCTCCGGTGTCGTCTGCCACATGATGCCCGACGGCATGACGGTCCGCATCGACAGCACGACGACGTTCGAACCGGATGCGCTGGTCTATTGTGGGCCCCGGATGGATCTCGATGCCGTCGAAGTGCCGGATCCCGTCATCGTCGTCGAGGTTCAGTCGCCGGGCACACGCGCGGTGGACTCGGGCCTCAAACTGACCCGCTACTTCGGTCTGGAGAGCGTCATCCACTATCTGATCGTGGATCCGGTGAAGCGCCTCGTCATCCATCACCGCCGCGCGCAGGGCGGCCTGATCGAGACCCGCATCGCGACCCGGGAGACGCTGGACCTGACGCCCCCCGGCCTGCGCCTGCCCGTGCCCGAGCTGTTCGCCGACCTCGCGCCCGCCGACGACGGCGCTTGATCCGATCCGAGGCGGATGCCACAGCGGCGCGAACGCGAATCAGGACGCCCGGATGACTGCACCCCTCGATCTCCTCGTGCTCGGCAACGCGATCGTCGACGTGATCGCCCGCACGGACGACGCCTTCCTGTCGACGCAGGGCGTCACCAAGGGCGCGATGCAGCTCATCGACGAGCCGCGGGCCGAGGCGCTGTTCCAGGCGATGGGACCGGCGACGATCGTGTCGGGCGGCTCGGGCGCCAACACCGCGGTCGGCGCGGCGCTCCTCGGGGCCAAGACCGGCTTCGTCGGCAAGGTCCGGAACGACGAGCTCGGCGGCCTGTTCAGCCACGACCTCAAGGCGACCGGCGTCGACTTCGCCGTCCCGGCCGCCGCCGAGGGGCCGGCCACCGCCCGGTGCTTCGTGCTCGTGACGCCGGACGGCGAGCGCACGATGAACACCTATCTCGGCGCCTGCCAGGGGCTGTCGCCCGACGACGTCGACAAGGCGCTCGTGAGCTCGGCCCGCGTCGTCTATCTCGAGGGCTACCTGTGGGATCCGCCGGCCGCCAAGGACGCGTTCCGCAAGGCCGCGCAGCTCGCCCATCAGGCGGGCAACGCCGTCGCGCTGACCCTCTCTGACGCGTTCTGCGTGGGCCGCTACCGCGACGAGTTCCTGGGCCTCGTGCGGGACGGCAGCATCGACATCCTGTTCGCCAACATGGCCGAGCTGCAGAGCCTCTACGAGACCGAGGATCCCGAGGCCGCCGTGGCGGCCCTGCGCGACGAGCGCAACGCCCGCGGCCGGCACCTGCTCGGCCTCGTCACGCGCTCGGCCGACGGCGCCCTGGTGGTCCAGGGCGGCGAGGTCCGGGCCGTCGAGGCGAGCCCGGTCCAGACCGTGGTCGACACGACCGGCGCGGGCGACCTGTTCGCCGCCGGCTTCCTGGCCGGGCACGCCCGCGGGCTCGACAACGTCGCCAGCGCCCGCCTGGGCACGCTCGCGGCCGCCGAGGTCATCCAGCATATCGGCGCCCGCCCGCAGGCGGACCTGGTCGGCCTGGCCAAGGCGCGCGGGCTCCTCTGAGCCGGCGCGCCGGGCGTGCGGCCGGAGGTCCGCGACCGCGCCGATCCGGCGCACTCAGGCCGCGCGGACGGTCGCGAGGAAGCGCGTCACCTCGTCCCTGAGGTGGCCGGACCGGTTCGACAGCTCCGAGGCTGCCGTGAGAACCTGATCGGCCGCCGCTCCGGTCCCCTTCGCCGCGTCGGCGACGCCCGTGATGGTGCTGGTGGCGTCCGCTGCCCCCTGGGCGGCCTGGGAGACGTTGCGGACGATCTCCTGCGTCGCGGCGCCCTGCTGCTCCACGGCGCTGGCGATCCGCGTCGCCACCGCGCTGAGTTCCTGGACCCGACCGCCGATGCGTCCGATCGCCGTGACGGCGTCGCCGGTGGAAGACTGGATCCGGGCGACGTGGCCGCCGATCTCGTCGGTTGCCCGCGCGGTCTGACCGGCCAGTTCCTTGACCTCCGCGGCCACGACGGCGAAGCCGCGGCCCGTCGCGCCGGCCCGCGCCGCCTCGATCGTGGCGTTCAGCGCGAGGAGATTCGTCTGCTGGGCGATGGTCGAGATCAGGGTCACGACATGACCGATCTGGATCGCCGCCCCGTTCAGCTCTTGGACCAGATGCGCGGTCGCCTCCGCGTCCGCGACCGCCGACTGTGTCAGTTCCGTCGAACCCGCGACCTGGCGGCCGATCTCCTGGACGGAGGCGCCGAGCTCCTCGGCCGCCGCCGCCGCGACGCTGACGGTGCTGGCGGCGCGTTCGGCCGCGCTCGCCACCCGGATGGAGCGATCGGCGGTGTCGGCGGCTGCCTCGTTCATGGCCGAGGCCGTGTCCTGCAGCGCGGCGACGGCGGCCGAGACCGTGCCGATGATGCCGCCGACCGTGCCCTCGAAGGCGTCGGCGATCCGGTGCATGCCGCTCCGCCGCTCCGCCTCGGCCGTGGCGCGGGCCTGTGCGGCGTCGTGCTCGAGCGTGCGCGCCCGGATCAGGCCGTCTTTGAAGACCTGGACGGACGCCGCCATGACGCCGATCTCGTCCCCGCGCTCGGAACCGCCGACGGCCGCGTCGAGGTCGTCGGCCGCGAGCCGACCCATGGTTCCGGCCAGGGACCGGATCGGGCGGGCGACCCGGTGCCAGACCCACCAGACCGCCGCGCCGGTCATGAGCAACCCGATGACCGCGAGCGCGACGGTGACGGACCACGCCGTCCGGAACGCGTCCTCGGAGCGCTGGACCGAGACGTTCGTGCCCTCGGCGGTGACCTGGGCGAGATCCGCCAGGGCATCGAAGGCGGCCACGAGCGGCGGGCGGGCGGGCGCGATGGCGTCGCGGGCCGCGTTCCGGTCGCCGCGCCTGAGCGGGGCGAGGATCGCCTCCTGGTCGGTGCGATAGACCTTCCACCGCCCCTCGAACGCGTCCCAGAGCGCGCGCTCCCGGGGCGTCGTCGCGCGCGCGCGATAGCTCTGGAAGGCCTCGGGGATGGACTGATCCATCTCGACGAACTCGGCATCGAGGGCCCGGTTCTCACCGTCGTCGACGGCGATCACCTTGCGGATCGTCGTCGTGTGGTACCGCAGCATCAGGAATCGAATCGTATGGAGATCGTTGTCCTTGCGCACCCAGACGTCGCGGGTCTCCACGGCGGCGGCGTTGATGGCCTGTATCTGCATCAAGCCGACGGCCGAGCTTGCCAGGAAAAGCAGAAAGCCGACGATCGAGGGGAGTATCAGCTTCGATACGATACTTTTTCGCAGTCTCATCTCGGGCACCACAGAGGACGACACCGTCGCGTCGGGATGCATGAAGATGAAAGACAGATTTTTCCGCAACCTCTACTGCGGCAGCGATCTGCGCCGCAGATCGGCGCGGAACGCATAGCGCGTCGCCCGCCGACGCCGCGCTGCGGGTCGCGCGCCGATCCGGGCTGAGGCGGGCGGCCGCGCCCCGGGTCAGGGCCGCAGGAGAACCTTGCCCACCGCCGCGCGGCGGGTCAGGAGGCCGAAGGCCTCCGGGTACTCCGCCATCGGATAGACGCCGTGGACCTGCGCGGTGAGCCTGCCCGCGGCGACCCAGTCGAGGAGCCGGCGCTGATCGGCCCGGTGCGCCTCCGGCTCCCGGTCCAGGAAGGCGCCCCAGTGGACGCCCTGCACGTCGAGTTCCTTGAGGAGCATCAGGTTCAGCGGCAGCCGCGGGATGGCGCCGGCGGCGAAGCCGATCACGAGGAAGCGCCCGCGCCAGCCGAGCGCCCGCAGGGCCGGCTCCGCGTAGGCGTCGCCGACCGCGTCGTAGACCACGTCGATCCCGCCGCCCGAGATCCGGCGCAGCTCGTCCTTGAGCGTCGCCGGGTCGTAGACGACGCCCGCCTCGGCGCCGTGGGCGCGGGCGACCGATAGCTTCTCCTCCGAGGAGGCGCAGGCGATCACCCGGGCGCCCATCAGCCGGCCGAGCTCGACGGCGGCGAGGCCGACGCCCCCGGAGGCGCCGAGGACCGCCAGCCACTCGCCGGGCCGCAGGCGCGCGCGGTTCGCCAGGGCGTGCAGCGAGGTGCCGTAGGTGATGGTCAGCCCGGCCGCCTGCTCGTCCGGCACGGCGTCCGGCACCGGCGTGAGCCGGGCGGCGTCGAGGGCGATCAGCTCCGCGCAGCAGCCGTGCCCGGCATGGACGATCACCCGGTCGCCCACGGACACGCCCGCGGCGCCCTCGCCCAGCGCCTCGACCACGCCGACCCCCTCGCCGCCCGGCGAGAACGGCAGGGTCGGCTTCACCTGGTAGCGCCCGGCGGTGATCAGCGTGTCGAAGAAGTTCAGGGCCGCCAGCCGCATCCGCACCAGCGCCTGCCCGGGGCCCGGCACCGGGTCGGGCCGCTCGACGATCTCCAGATGCTCCGGCCCGTCGAGCTTCGTGCACAGCAGCGCCCGCATGGCGTCCCTCCTCCCCGGCGTGTCCCGGCCGATCAGGCCCGAACCGACCGTGCGGTCAAGCCGTTCCGATCATCTCGCGGATGCGGGCGCCCAGCACCTCCACCACGAACGGCTTGGTGATGACCTGCATCCCGGCCTCGAGGGGCCCGTTGCCGAAGACCGCGCTCTCGGCGTAGCCGGTGACGAACAGGACCTTGAGGCCCGGGCGCGTGAGCCGCCCGGCCTCGGCCATCTGGCGCCCGTTCATGCCCCCCGGCAATCCGATGTCGGACACCAGCAGGTCGATGCGCACGTCGGATTGCAGCACTTTGAGGCCGGCCGCGCTGTCGGCGGCCTCGATCGCCGTGTAGCCGAGATCCTCCAGCACCTCGGTGACCAGCATGCGCACGGTCGGCTCGTCGTCGACCACCAGCACGGTCTCGCCCGGCGCGGCCAGCGGCGGCGCGCCGACGGCGGCGTGCGCGTCCTCCTCGGCGACCGCGCCGCGGTGGCGGGGCAGGTACAGGCAGACCGTCGTGCCCCTGCCGACCTCCGAGTGGATCCGCACCTGGCCGCCGGATTGCTGCGCGAAGCCGTAGATCATCGACAGGCCGAGGCCGGTGCCCTGCCCCAGGGGCTTCGTGGTGAAGAACGGCTCGAACACCTTGCCGACGATCTCCGGCGCCATGCCGCTGCCGGTGTCGGTGACGCACAGCGACAGGTACTGGCCCGGCGGCATGTCGTGGCGCCGGGCGGCGCGCTCGTCGAGCCACGCATTGGCGGTCTCGATCGTGATGCGGCCGCCCTCCGGCATCGCGTCCCGGGCGTTGATGCACAGGTTGAGGAGCGCGTTCTCGAGCTGCGGCGGGTCGACCAGGGCCGGCCAGAGGCCGGGCGGCGCCACGACCTCGACCACCACGGCGGGGCCCACGGTGCGGCGGATCAGCTCCTCCATGCCGGCCACCAGCCGGTTCACGTCGGTGGGCTTCGGGTCGAGGGTCTGGCGACGCGAGAAGGCGAGCAGCCGGTGGGTCAGCGCCGCGGCCCGTTTCGAGGCCCCCTGCGCGGCGTTGATGTAGCGGTCGACGTCCATGACGCGGCCCTGGCCGAGCCGGGTCTGGATCAGCTCCAGCGAGCCGGAGATGCCGGCGAGCAGGTTGTTGAAGTCGTGGGCGATGCCGCCGGTCAGCTGGCCGACCGCCTCCATCTTCTGTGACTGGCGCAGGGCCTCCTCGGCGGCGGCCAGGGCGTCGGCGCGCTCGCGCTCCGCGGTGAAGTCGCGGCCGACGGCGTTGATGACGCCCTCCCCCGGCCGGGCCGCCCAGCTGATCCAGCGATAGCCGCCGTCCCGGTGGCGGTAGCGGTTGTCGAAGCGCGCGAGGCTCGACCCCGCGGAGAGCTGGCGCGCGCCCTCGACGGTGCGGTCGAGATCGTCCGGGTGGACGAAGGCGATGAGCTTGGTTCCGATCAGCTCGTCCGGGCCCCAGCCCAGCACCTCGGTCCAGGCCGGGTTCACCGCGGTGATGGTCCCGTCGAACAGGCAGCGCAGCATCATGTCGGACGAGAGCGTCCACAGGGCGTTGCGGTCGGCCGTGCGCTCCTCGACCTGCTGCGCCAGCGTGGCGTTGAGTTGGCGCAACTCGGCCAGGGCGGCCTCCAGCCGGCCCTGGCTCTCCTTGAGGGCGGCGTCCGCCAGGACCCGGCCGGTGGTCTCGTTGGTGAGGATGAACAGGCCGGCGACCCGGCCCTCGGCGTCGAGAACCCGCGAGTACGAGAAGGTCCACCACGTCTCGCGCGCGCCCCGATCGGTGTCGAGCTGCCACGGCAGGTCGACGAAACGCTCCGGGCGGCCCGCCATGGCGGCGTCGATGATCGGTTTGGCCTGATCCCAGGCATCGGCCCAGACCACGTCGAACCGCTCGCCCATCGCCCAGGGCAGCCGCGGACCGAGCAGCGGGAAGTAGGTGTCGTTGAAGAAGAAGTGGAGGTCGGGCCCCCAGGCCAGGATCATCGATTCCGGCGAGTTGAGGACGAGCGACAGGGCCGCGCGGAACTCCGCCGGCCATGTCTCCGGAAGCCCCAGGGGATGACCCGACCAGTCGCGCGCGCGGATCATGCGCGCGGCCTCACCGCCGCCGGAGAGGAAGGGGAAGGAGTCGGTCACGGGCTCTGAGCAATGCAGGTCATGGGCGTACGGCGTATGACCGTCTTCGGCGGCATCTCCAAGATGCCCGGTCGCGGTTCGACGACGTCGTCTCAGCGCGCCGCCGTCCTCGCGGGCGGAGCGAAGCGACCCAGGGCTACGGGACGTCGGAAAGCGCGGCGCCGGCTGGATCGCCTCGCTCCGCTCGCGAAGACGGCCGGCTGAGCCTCGGTCCGACTCGTCAATGCGCCTCCTGCCAGTTGCCCGCCGCGTTGGCCTCGACCACCAGCGGCACCTTCAGGGTCAGGGCCGGCGCCGGCGCCTCCTCCATGACGCCGCGGATGATCGGGATCGTCCGCTCCACCTCGTCCTCGGCCGCCTCGAACACCAGCTCGTCGTGCACCTGCAGCAGCATGCGCGCCCTGAGCTTCTTCGCGGCGAGGGCCGCCTCCATCCGCGTCATGGCCCGCCGGATGATGTCGGCGGCCGAGCCCTGGATCGGCGCGTTGATCGCCTGCCGCTCGACGCTGGCGCGCTCGGATGGGTTGTTGGAGCGGATCTGCGGGTAGTGGCACACGCGGCCGAACAGGGTCGTGACGTAGCCCTTGTCGCGGCAGCTCTTCTTGGTGGTCTCGATGTAGTCCCGGATGCCCGGGAACTGCTCGAAATACTGCTTGATGAACGCCGAGGCCTCCTCGCGGCCGATGCCGAGCCGGTCGGCGAGGCCGAAGGCCGAGATGCCGTAGATGATGCCGAAGTTGATGGTCTTCGCCCGGCGCCGCAGGTCGGGGGTCATCGCCTTGAGCGGCACGCCGAACATCGCCGAGGCCGTCGCCGCGTGGATGTCGATCCCGTCCTCGAACGCCTTCCGGAGTTCCGGGATGTCGGCCATGTGGGCCAGCAGCCGCAGCTCGATCTGCGAGTAGTCGGCCGAGATCAGCCGGTTGCCGGGCGCCGCCACGAAGGCGCGGCGGATCCGGCGACCCTCCTCGGTGCGGATCGGGATGTTCTGCAGGTTCGGCTCGGAGGAGGACAGCCGCCCCGTGGTGGTCGCCGCCAGCGAGAACGAGGTGTGGACCCGCGCCGTCTCGCGGTCGGCATGGGCCTGGAGCGCGTCCGTGTAGGTGGATTTCAGCTTCGAGAGCTGCCGCCATTCCAGGATCTTCTTGGGCAGCTCGTGGCCCGCCTGGGCCAGCTCCTCCAGCAGGGTCGCGGGCGTGGCCCACTGGCCCGACGGCGTCTTCTTGGCCCCCGGCAGACCCATCTTCCCGAACAGGATGTCGCCGATCTGCTTCGGCGAGCCGACCGAGAATTTCTCCCCGGCATCCTCCTGGATCTCTTCCTCCAGGCGGACGAGGATCTGCGAGAAATCCCCGGACAGGCGGCTCAGCATCTCCCGGTCGACGCGGATGCCGCGCTGCTCCATCCGGGCGATCACCGGCAGCAGGGGCCGCTCCAGGGTCTCGTAGACGGCGACCCGGTGCTCGGCCACGAGGCGCGGCTTCATCATCCGCCACAGGCGCAGGGTCACGTCGGCGTCCTCGGCCGCGTAGGCGGTGGCCTTGTCGATGGCGACGCGGTCGAAGGTCACCTTGTTGCGGCCGGTGCCGGCCACGTCCGAGAAGGTGATCGGCTGGTGGCCGAGGTGCCGGCGGGCCAGCTCGTCCATGCCGTGGCCGCCCTTGCCGGCGTCGAGCACGTAGGAGATCAGCATCGTGTCGTCGAACGGCGCGACCTCGATGCCGTAGCGGGCGAGCACCACCCAGTCGTACTTGAGGTTCTGGCCGACCTTCAGGACGCCGGGGTGCTCGAGGAGCGGCTTCAGCCGGGCGACGGCCTCCTTCAGGGGGATCTGGCCCGGCACCGGCTCGACCACGTCGGAGGGCGCGGCGCCCTCGCCGAACAGGTCGGTGGCGTCCGCCTGCACCTTGGCGGCCTGGACGTGGGCGAGCGGGATGTAGCAGGCCCGGCCGGTGGCGACCGCCAGCGAGACGCCGACGAGGCCGGCCCTGTGGGCATCGAGCGAGTCGGTCTCGGTATCGACCGCGATCACGCCGGCCTCCTCGGCCTCGGCGATCCAGGCGTCGAGCTGCTCCAGCGACGAGACCGTCTCGTAGGCGGCGGTGTCGAACGGCGCCACGGATTCCGCGGCCCGGGCCGCCACCACGTTGCCGGGCGTCGCCTCGACGGGCGCCCGGGGCTTGGCGGGCGCGTCCGGCAGGTCGAGATCGGCGAAGGGATCGATCTCGCCGCCCTCCGGCGGGGCGGCGCCCGGCGGTCGCTCGGCCCCGGCGGCCGCGGTCTCGGGATCCGGCGGCACGGAATCGCCGAAGAACGGCACCGCGTCGCTGCCGCCGGCGGCGTTGCCGTAGCCGTGCGGCCGGGCGCCCGGCAGGAGGCGCGGATCGGGCTTCACCGCCTCGGGATCGACGTGCAGCATCTGGGCGATGCGGCGCGTCAGCGTGTTGAACTCCATCGCCTTCAGGAAGCCGACCAGCTTCTCGGGATCGGGCTGGGGCACGCCGAGGTCGTCCAGCGGCACCGGGACGGGCACGTCCTCCATCAGCGCCACGAGCCTGCGCGACAGCTTGGCCTGATCCACGTTGGCGAGCAGCGTCTCCCGCCGCTTGGGCTGCTTGATCTCGCCCGCCCGCTCCAGCAGGGCCTCGAGGCTGCCGAACTCCTTGATCAGCGCCGCGGCCGTCTTCAGGCCGATGCCGGGCACGCCCGGCACGTTGTCGGAGGTGTCGCCGATGAGCGCCAGCGCGTCGCCGATCTGGTTCGGCTGCAGGCCCTCCCACTTGGCGACGATCGCCTCGACGTCGAGGTTGCGCTCGGGCCGGTAGCCGGGCTTGCCCTTGGCACCCGACTCGAAATCGTAGAACCGCACCTGCGGCCCGACGAGCTGCATCAGGTCCTTGTCGGACGAGACGATGATGACGCCCGCGCCCCGCGCCTCGGCCTGGCGGGTGTAGGTGGCGATGAGATCGTCGGCCTCGTAGCGCTCCAGCTCCACCGCGTGCAGGCCGAAGGCGCGCACCGCGTCGCGCATCAGCGGCATCTGGCGCTTCAGGTCGTCTGGCGCGTCCGGGCGGTGGCCCTTGTAGTCGGGGAACATCTCCTTGCGGAACGAGCCCTCCGACTTGTCGAAGACGATCCCGAGATGGCTCGGCATGGTGCCGGCGGCGCCGTCCTGCAGGAACTGCGCGATCTTGGTGCAGAACAGCCGCACGGCGCCGGTGGGCAGCCCGTCGGAGGGGCGCGAATTGTACTTCTGGTCCTGGTTGATCGACTGGAAATAGGCCCGGAAGATGAAGGACGAGCCGTCGACCAGGATCACCTGATCGCCGGGTCCGACGGGCTTGGTCTCGGGGCTCGAGTCGGGCTTCGAGTCGGTCATGGGCTCAGGCGGCTCGGGGCGATCAGGAGTCGGGCGCGCGGGCGATTTCGGCGCGGCAGGCCGCGACGAGAACGGGCAATTCGTGGTGGACGGTGAGCCAGACGATGTCCAGCGTCACCCGATGATAGCTGTGGCGATAAAAGTTCCCCGCATCCGCGATCTGACGCCACGGCACGGCGGGATATCGGGCTCTCGTCTCGGCGCTCAATCGGCGGCTCGCCTCCGAGATGATCTCCAGGCAGCGCACGATCGCGAAGTGGGTGCGTTCGTCTGCCTCGAACGTCTCGAGCGTGAATCCCGCCACGAAGCGGGCAACGCGCTCCGCGTTGGCGATCATGTCGGCGCAGGCGGCCCGCTCGCGTTCAGAAGGCGGAAATGGCATCGCGCTCCGCGTGCGTGCGAACCCGATCCTTCAGGGCCGCCCGATCCGCCACGTCGACCCGGATCGGAAAGAGATCATCGATGAAGTGGCACAGGCCGACATAGCCGAAGAGACCGCCCACGACGGACACATCGATCTCGATCATCACGTCGAGATCGCTGTCGGCCCGCGCCTCCCCCCGGGCAACCGAACCGAACAAGGCCGCGTGCAGCACGCCGCGGCGGCGCAGTTCCGCCTCGTTGGCGCGCAGGATGTCGAGGGCGGCGAGCTTGTCCATGGCGGCGGGACCGGAGGGAATCGGCGGCCGTCAGCATAGCAGAAGCGCGGCAGAGGAGGATCAGGCCGCCAGCTCGCGCCCGAGCGCCTCCACCCGGCGCAGGTCGTCCACGAAGGCCGCGTAGGCCTCCGCCTTCGCCTCGTCCGGCAGCCGGAGCAGGTAGGACGGGTGGACCGTGATGAAGCCCTGGAATCGGTTGTCGTGCCGGTCGAAGCGGAACGGGCCGCGCGCCCGGGTGATCGGGATCGCCTTGCCGGTCAGCGCCAGCACGGCGGTCGCGCCGAGCGCCACGACGAGCTTCGGACCGACGAATTCGAGCTCCCGGTCGAGCCACCACCGGTAGTGGCTGACCTCACCGGCTGTCGGCTTCTGGTGGATGCGGCGCTTGCCGCGCTCCTCGAACTTGAAGTGCTTGACCGCGTTCGTCAGGTAGCTCGCGCCCCGGTCGATCCCGGCCTCCGCCATGGCGCGGGAGAGCAGCTGGCCGGCGGGCCCGACGAAGGGCCGGCCCTGCCGGTCCTCCTGGTCGCCGGGCTGCTCGCCCACGAAGGCCACCGTGGCACCGACCGACCCCTCGCCGAGCACGGCCTGGGTGGCCCCCGGCACCAGCGGCTCGGTCCGGCGGATGATCGCGTTCAGCTCGTCGAGGCTCTTGGGATCCTGGTCGGCCATGGCGGCGACGGCCCGGGCGGGTTCGCGGCGTGTGGGCATGGTCGGCTCCCTCTCGATCATGGCTACGGTGCGCCCGGCCGCCGCCCGGACCAGGGCGGGGATCGCGGCCGTCTCGGGCATGTTGTGCCAGTACTTCTTGGGCATCTCCGCCCGCATGGCCTTCAGGTTGGTGCGGGCCGGGTTGAACGTGCTCTCGTAGTAGGTCTGCCAGCCCGCCTCGAAGCCGTCGCCCTCGGGGAGCTGCGCCCGGTCCCCGGCCGGCCCGAAGGTCAGGGTCTCGGTGTCCCAGTGGGCGGATCCGTCGGGGGTCAGGATCGACCAGCGCATCCCGCGGAAGCGGTTCACGAAGAACGGCGCCGCCGCCTCGAGGATGTGGTGGTCCGGCTCGAACCACGCGACGTAGCGCTCGCCGTCCGGTCCCTCCGCCCGGCGGAAGCGCAGGAAGGCGTGCATCTTGTGGAGGTCGCGCCCGATCGCCTTCGCCATCCGGTGCAGGCGGTGGACCAGCGGGTCGCTGCCGACCTCCATCAGGTGGCGCTCGCCGCGGCAGACCCGCCAGACCAGCGCGTAGAGCAGGCCGTAGCGCTCCGGATCGCGGTGAGGGATCACCTGCGGGATCAGGCTGGCGACGGCCTTCGGCAGGACGAGCGGCGCTCCGGCGGCCGGCTCCCCGTCGCCGCTGAACAGGCCGGGCGAGTCCGTCACCGACCACGTCACGGCTCCGGGCGCGACGCCCTGCGCGACGAGGCTCCGGACGGCCTTGCGGAAACCGTCGAGATCGGCGCCGGGGCGCAGCGTGACGGCGCGCGCCGACCGTGGATCCGCCCCGTCACCGCGGGGCGAGGGACGCGGCGCGTGCCCCGCCCCCATCAGAACAGGCTCAGCTGCGCCGCGGGCTCGACCAGCCGCGCCCGGAGGTCGAGGCGGTCCGTGAGCGCGACGGGGCGATGATCGGCGGCGACGAGGAACGGCCGCGCCCGCTTCAATCCGGAGGTCAGCCGGGCGACGTCGTCGAGGCGCAAGGTCGCGTGGCGGCGCGCCCGGATGATCTTGTCGACCGCCCGCGCCCCGAGCCCCGGCACCCGCAGCAGCCATTCCCGGTCGGCGCGGTTCACGTCCACGGGGAACTTGTCCCGGTGCTTGAGCGCCCAGGCGAGCTTCGGGTCGATGTCGAGGGCCAGCATCCCGCCCTCGGAGGCGTCGGCCACCTCGTCGGGGGTGAATTCGTAGTACCGGAGCAGCCAATCGGCCTGGTACAGGCGGTGCTCGCGCTGGAGCGGCGGCGGCTTCGGCGGCAGGATCGCCGACCCGTCCGGGATCGGACTGTAGGCGGAGTAGTAGACCCGCTTCAGCCCGACGCTGCCGTAGAGGAGCGCACTCTTGCGGATCAGGGCCTCGTCGGTGGTGGCGTCCGCGCCGACGATCACCTGCGTCGAGTGGCCGGCCGGCGAGAAGCGGCGCTTCTCGGCCTTGGCCTGCACGATGCGCTCGCCGATCTGCGCCATTGCCCCCTGGATCGCGGCGCCGTCCTTCTCGGGCGCGAGCCGCTCCAGGCTCGCCTCGGTCGGCAGTTCGACGTTGATCGAGAGCCGGTCGGCGTAGAGACCGGCCTCCTCGATCAGCCAGGGGCTCGCCTCCGGGATCGACTTGAGATGGATGTAGCCGGCGAAGCCGTGGTCGCGCCGGAGCGACTTCGCCACGCGGGTCAGCAGCTCCATCGTGTGATCCGGCGACTTGATGATGCCGGAGGAGAGGAACAGCCCCTCGATGTAGTTGCGCCGGTAGAAGTTCAGGGTGAGGTTCACGACCTCCTCCACGGTGAACTTCGCCCGCCGCACGTTCGAGGAGCGCCGGTTCACGCAGTAGGCGCAGTCGAACAGGCACCAGTTCGTCAGCAGGATCTTGAGGAGCGAGACGCACCGCCCGTCGGGCGTGTAGGCGTGGCAGATCCCGGCCCCGGTGGTCGATCCGAGCCCGTCCTTGCCGGCCGCCCGCTTCGGCGCGGCCGAGGAGGCGCAGGAGGCGTCGTACTTGGCGGCGTCCGCGAGGATGCGCAGCTTCTTGGCCAGGGTCTCGTCCATCGAACAGACAATGAACAACGCGGCCGAAGGTGCAAGGCCGGCGCGGCGTTCACCCCGGGCCGCGATGCCGCACCCGTCACGCGGGCTCGTCGGATTCGCCCGGATCCCGGTCGACCACACGGCGGGCGAGGCCGTAGGCGAAGCCGGCCCGGGCCAGGGCGGCGAGGTCGCGGTCGCGGTGCGTCGCCCGCTGGTCCGGGCGGCGATACGGTCCCAGGCGTCGCCGCTTGGCGTAGGCCTGGGCGGCCTGCTCCTCGATCGCGTCCGCCTCCCCATCCGGCAGGGCTTCGCGCTCCGCCAGCATGGCGGCCTCCACGACATCGCGCGGGACCCCCTTGGCGGCGAGCTTGGCCGAGACGCCGCGGGTCGAGGTGCCGCGACGCCGCAGGGTGGCGAGGCGGGTGTCGGCGAAGCGCGCGTCGTCCACGAGGCCGGCCGACAGCGCCCGCGCGACGGTCGCCGTCACGAGGTCGGCGAAGCGTTCGGGATCCTCGCCCCGGGCCCGCGCCCGCTTCTGGACGCGGCGCGCGAGCGTCCGGCGCAGCATCTCGGTCGAGGCGCTGTAGCGCTCCAGATAGTGGAGCGCCGCACGCTCCAGCCAGGCCGGGCTCACGGGGCCGGGCGGCTTGATCTCGCGATCGCGACCTTCTGGCGCGGATCCTGCAACGAATGGAGATTTCACCGGTTCTTCACGATCTCGACAGGTTTGCGTTCCATGACTCGGGTATGGAACGCGCGCAACGCGACAGGCTCGGCCATGGCCCGAACCACCGTTCTTCGCCCGGCACTCCGCAGGGCCGATGGCGCCTGCGGCTGCACGGCGCGGCGGCCGTACTGATGCGGCGCGAGTGGCTCCTGGTCCTGGTGGCCCTGGGGCTCGCCGCGGCCGCGGCCGCGATCGTCTACCTGTCGCGCCCGAACACCCTGACGGTGGCGGTCGGCCCCCAGGACGGGCCCGAGGCCGCGCTGATCGAGGCCTATGCCGGCGCCCTCGACCGGGCGCGGGAAGACGTCCGTCTCAAGGTGGTGCGCTACGGCGACGTGCGCGACAGCGCCCTGGCACTCCAGCGCAACAAGGCCGACCTCGCGGTGGTGCGGCCGGACGTGTTCCTGCCCGAGAACGGGCTGACCCTGGCGATCCTGCACGACGAGGCGCTGGTCATCGCGGCGCCGGAGGCGGCCGATCTCGACGACGTGCCGGCCCTGGCGCGCAAGCGGCTCGGCATCGTGGTCCGCCACAGCGCCGACCTGTCGTTCCTCACGAACCTGCTCTCCTTCTACGACCTCGTGCCGGACATCGTGGGCGAGGACGCGCCGGAGGCCGGCCACGCCGCCGAGGCGGAGCCCGGCCACGTGGTCGTGGTGCCGCTGAAGGTCGGCGACGTCACGGCCGCGCTCACCGAGAAGCGGGTCGACGCGGTGGCGGTGATCGCGAGCCCGGCCTCCAAGCCGGCGGCCGCGGTCGTCCGCGCCGTCGAGCTGGGCGCGCCGGACCGCAAGATCGGCTTCGTCTCGATCCCGGACGGCGACGCGATCTTGCAGCGCTTCCCCGAGCTGCAGTCGGTGACGATCCCGGCCGGCACCTTCGGCGGCCGCCCGAAGCGGCCCGACGAGGAGGTCAAGACCGTCGGCGCCTCCTATCGCCTGATGGCCCGCGGCACGGTCAGCCGCGTCGCGGTCGCCTCGGCGACGCAGCACCTGTTCGAGTGGCGCTCGCGGCTCGCCTCGACCGCGCCGGTGGCCAAGCTGATGAAGGCGCCGGACTTCGACACGACGGTGGCGGCGACCTCGGCGCGCCTGCCGAACCACCCCGGCGCCGTCGACTATTTCGAGCGCGAGCAGCAGACCTTCCTCGACCGCTACGAGGACTACATCTACCTGTTCGCCTTCTTCGGCGGCACGATCGGCTCCGGCTTCGCGTGGCTCGGCCAGCGCCTCGCCCGCAAGCGCCGGGAGCGGGTCGATTTCGTCCTCGACCGGCTCCTCGACATCATGCGCGAGGTGCGCGCGGCGACCAGCGCCGCCGAACTCGACGCGATCGCGATCGAGACCGACGGACTGGTGGCGGACGTGGTCTGCTACGCCCGCGAGCGCAGCATCGACGCGCGCACGGTCAGCGCGCTGATCCTGGCGGTCGACGGCGTCCACGCGGCCATCGCCGACGCGCGGCGGCAGACGAGCGAGACCGAGCCGCGGGCGGCGACCCGCAACCGCACGGCGCGGCTGCTCGCCCTCGATCTGCCGGCCGCGGAGTAGCGGCGGGCGCCGCATGGCTGGCGGCTTAGGGATATCATGCTAACGGGAACCATGTTCGATCCCGTCGCCGCCCTCGACACGGTTCTCGAGAACCTCGACCGCGAGGCCCGCGAGCCCACGAAGCTCCGGGCCGCGCTGGTGCCGCAGCTGCGCCGGGTGATCGAGGAGGGCCACCGGGCCGCCGAGGCGCAGCTCCTCGAAGACCGCAACGGGCTGCTGTGCGCGCAGACCCTGTCGAATCTCACCGACGCGGTGGTCCGGGCGATCCACGACGCCGTGGTCTGGCGGCTCTATCCCAACGACAACCCGTCGACCGGCGAGCAGCTCGCGGTGGTCGCCACCGGCGGCTACGGCCGGGGCACGATGGCGCCGGGATCGGACATCGATCTGCTGTTCCTGCTGCCCTACAAGCAGACCGCGTGGTCCGAGAGCGTCGTCGAGGGGATGCTCTACGTCCTGTGGGACCTGAAGCTGAAGGTCGGCCACGCCACCCGCTCGGTCGAGGAGTGCCTGCGCGAGGCGCGGGCCGACATGACGATCCGGACGGCCCTCCTGGAGGCGCGGTACCTGTTCGGCACCCGGGTGCTCTACGAGGAGCTCGTGACGCGCTTCGACGCCGAGCTGGTGGTCGGGTCCGCCGCCGAGTTCGTCGAGGCGAAGCTGCGCGAGCGCGACCTGCGCGTCTCCAAGGCCGGCACCTCGCGCTACCTCGTCGAGCCCAACGTCAAGGACGGCAAGGGCGGCCTGCGCGACCTCAACACGCTGTTCTGGATCGCCAAGTACACCTACCGGGTCCGCGACCAGATCGAGCTCGTCAGCGCCGGCCTGTTCACCCCGGAAGAGTACGCGCTGTTCGAGCGCTGCGAGGAGTTCCTGTGGCGGGTACGCTGCCACATGCACTTCGCCACGAAGCGCGCCGAGGAGCGCCTGTCCTTCGGTCTGCAGCCGCGGATCGCCGAGCGCTTCGGCTACGAGGCCCGGGGCGGCCTCTCCGGCGTCGAGCGCTTCATGAAGGCCTATTTCCGCATCGCCAAGGATGTGGGCGATCTCACCGCCATCGTCTGCGCCGAGCTGGAGGCGCGCCACGCCAAGCGCACGCCGGTTCTCGACCGCTGGATCGGCCGGTTCCGCGACCGGTTCCGGGCGACCGCCATGGAGGCGGAGGATTTCTGGATCGACCACGGCCGGGTGAACCTGCGCGCGGAGGACGCCTTCGAGCGCGACCCGGTCAACCTCATCCGGCTGTTCTGGCTCGCCGACCGGCACAACCTCGCGATCCATCCGGACGCCAAGCGGCTGGCCAACCGGTCCCTGCGCCTCGTCAACCCGTCGCTGCGCGTGGACCCCGAGGCGAACCGGCTGTTCGTCGAGATCCTGACCTCGCGGAACGCGCCGGAGGAGGCGCTGCGCGAGATGAACGAGGCGGGCGTGCTCGGCCGCTTCATCCCGGATTTCGGCCGCATCGTCGCGATGATGCAGTTCAACATGTACCACCACTTCACGGTGGACGAGCACCTGCTGCGCACGGTCGGCGTGCTGGCGGACATCGAATCGGGCCGGGCCCAGGAGACCTACCCGCTGGTCTCGCGCCTCGTGCACTCGATCCACAACCGCACCGCGCTCTACGTCGCGATCCTGTTGCACGACATCGCCAAGGGCCGCCCGGAGGACCACTCGATCGCCGGCGCCGCCATCGCCGAGAAGCTCTGCCCGCGCTTCGGCCTGAACCAGGCCGAGACCGAGACGGTGCGCTGGCTCGTGGAGCACCACCTGCTGATGTCGATGACCGCGCAGAGCCGCGACCTCTCGGATGCCAAGACGATCGAGCGCTTCGCCGCGAGCGTGCAGAGCCTGGAGCGGCTGAAGCTCCTGACCATCCTGACGGTGGCCGACATCACCGCCGTCGGCCCCGGCGTCTGGACCGCCTGGAAGGGCACCCTGGTCCGCACCCTGTACGACGAGACCGAGGTCTACCTCTCGGGCGGCCATTCCGAGATCGCCCGCACCGACCGGGTGCGCCTCGTGCAGATGGGCCTGCGGGAACAGCTGCCCGGCTGGGGCTCGGAGGAGTTCGACGCCTACGCGGCCCGCCACAGCCAGGCCTACTGGCTCAAGGTCGACGGCACGCGCCAGCTCAAGAACGCGATCTTCCTGCGCGACGTCGTGCGCGACGGGCGGACCAGCGCGACCGACGTCGCCCTCGATCCCGTCCGGGGCGTGACAGAGATCACGGTCTACTCGCCGGACCATCCCCGCCTGCTCGCCATCGTCACCGGCGCCTGCGCGGCGGCCGGCAGCAACATCGTCGACGCGCAGATCTTCACCACCACGGACGGGTTCGCCCTCGACACGATCTTCATCTCGCGCGCCTTCGAGCGGGACGACGACGAGCTGCGTCGGACCAAGCGCATCACCGCGGCGATCGAGCGGGCGCTGAAGGGCGAGATCAAGATCGCCGACCTCGTGGCCGACAAGCACCCGCCGACCAGCACCCGTGCCAAGACCTTCCCGGTGCCGCCGGACGTCATCATCGACAACGCCTTGTCGAGCCGGGAGACCGTGGTGGAGATCACCGGCCTCGACCGGCCGGGCCTGCTCTACGAGCTCACCACGGCCTTCAGCCGGCTGTCGCTCAACATCACGTCGGCGCATGTGGCGACGTTCGGCGAGCGCGCCGTGGACGTCTTCTACGTCACCGACCTCACCGGCACGCGGGTGACGCAGCCTGACCGGCAGGCCGCGATCCGGGCCGCCGTGATGGACGTGTTCGCCCACGACGTCGCGACGCTGAAGGCCGAGGGTCTGGAGGCGCTGGTGGCAGCGCCGCCGCCGCGCGAGGCGTGAGCGTACGGGTTGATTTCGCGGCCCCGTGGCCAGATATCAGCGCCGATTCCATCATCCCTCACCGATTCCCGCCCACGACTGAAACGTGATGACGAGCAACGACATGCCCCAGGATGACCAGCGCCAGACCACGGTCGAAGCCGGTGCCGGCGCGGCCCAGGATCCCGCGCCCGCGGGTCAGGGCAGCGAGTCGGCCACCGTCGATCCGGTCGCGGAGGCCCTGGCCCTGCTGACCGCCGAGCGCGACGAGCTCAAGGACCGGACGCTGCGCACCCTCGCCGAGATGGAGAACCTGCGCCGCCGGACGGAGCGCGAGGTCGCCGACGCGCGCGCCTACGCGGTGACCAACTTCGCCCGGGACGTGCTCAACGTCGCCGACAACATCCGCCGCGCCCTCGACAGCGTCCCGGCCGACGCGAAGGCCACGGCCGACGGCGCCCTGAAGGGGCTGATCGACGGGATCGAGCTCACCGAGCGCGACCTCGGCAAGACCCTCGAGCGCCACGGCGTGAAGATCGTCGAGCCGCAGGGCCAGAAATTCGACCCGAACCGCCATCAGGCGATGTTCGAGGTGCCGAACGCGGAGGTTCCGGCCGGCACCGTCGTGCAGGTCGTGCAGGCGGGCTACGTCATCGGCGAGCGCGTGCTACGCCCGGCCCTGGTGGGCGTCGCCAAGGGCGGCCCGAAGGCAGCCGCCAACCCGGCCGACGCCGCCTGAGCTGTCCCGCGGTGCGCCCTACTGGCAGGGCAGCGCCGCGGCGAAATCCGAGATGAACTGCGCGGTCTGGCGGGTCTGGGCCGGCGCGGCCGGATCGCGGGCGACGAGCCCCGCCTCGACGCGGAGGCGGCCGTTGCAGGCGCAGGTCGGCAGCGTTCCCGCGGCCGGCTCGGGCGAGCACGCGTCGTGGTGCGCGCAGGCGAGATCCAGCGCGTCGATCGGCGGGTAGCCGGGCCCGCGGCTGCCGGGGCCGCAGAAATTCCCGTAGATCAGGATGGCGCCGCGCCCGTCGGGCCCGGGCGGCACGATCTCCTGCGCCCGCGCCGGGACGGTGCAGGCCGCGAGCGCGACGGCGAGCAGCATTGTCGTGAGGGAGGTCGAGCTGGGCATGCTCACGGCCGATCCTGTCGGAGAGAATCCGCGGTCCCGCGGGGCTGCACCCGCGCGGTATCCGGCCTCACCGACATCCCTCGGCCGTGGACAGGCTCGCGCGGCCGACAGATTCGCGAAGCCGAATGCAGGGCATTGCGACCCAGCTTGACCGCTCCGTCAAGCTATCGTTCAACGAATATTGCTCAGAATCGGTAATTCACACCGGCCCGAACCACCGCAAAACCGGAGTCCTGTTTGCCGGCACCATAAAACGCGGGAACACTGGCGTTGTAGTACGTGGCGGCGTTCGTTCCGCGGCCGAGATGGAGGTAGAGCGCCTCCACCTTGGCGGAGAGCTTCTCGGTGAAGGCGTACTCGATGCCGCCGCCGGCCGCGTATCCGGTCCGGTCGGTCGACGGCAGGGTGTAGGGGTAGGCGCCCGCGTCCGTCGCGCGCGCCCCGCCGCCGTAAGCGAAACCGCCGGTCCCGTAGACGAGGACCCGGTCGAACGCGTAGCCGAGCCGGGCGCGGACCGTGCCGAAATAGTCGAGGCTCGGTCGGACGCTGTAGTACGGCGTGGTGCCGAGATAGGCGGCGTCCGCCTTGGCGAAGGCCGCGCCCTGGATGTCGGCCTCGACGCCGACGACGACGCCGGAGCCCGGCGTGAACTGGTAATTGTAGCCGATCTGGCCGCCGCCGGCGAAGCCGCCTGACCGGCCGCCGCCCGTGACGGCGCCGTAGGTCGGGTCGGTGAAGCCGCCGCTCCCGGTCGGGAACGCGTATCCCGCATTCACGCCGGCATAGAAGCCCGTCCAGGTGAAGACCGGGAGCGACGGCAGTGGCGGCGGCGGCGCGCGGCGGGGCAGGTCGGCCGCCTGGGCGGCGAGGGCCAGGCAGCCGCATGCGGCGCCCGCGAGGGCTGCGGAGGTTCGTGCGTTCATGGAAATCTCGTTCGGCGCGCGGCGGAGCCGCGGGATCAGAGGGCCAGGAGGAGCAGCCCGACGACGGTCACGGACAGGATCAGGCAGAGAGCGAGATCGAGAATGGCCGCTCCACCGCAGGTCGGCGCGGTTCGTGCGCGGTCGATACCGGACAGGGCGATCACGAGCGGACCTCGCGGTTCTCTTCCGTGCGTGCCGCGACCCTCACGGTTCTCGCGGCGCGTCGGGGCCCGACGGCGCCCGAGGGTGCCGCCGCCCCGCCTGAGGGGGTGGCGGGAGCGGCGGCCTGCGGCGCCCTCGGTGAACCGGCGCGGTGGACCGTTTCCGCGACGGCGACCCCGAGGACGGGCAGCGTGAGCGCGGCGACGACGCAGACGAGGCGTCGGAGCCGCGGAAGGGGATCACTCAGGCTTGCCCGTCGCGCCTGGGCGGCGGGAAGCGTGAGCGGCGGCAGGGGCCTCGCCACGAGCGTTCGCGTATCAATCGTCATCGGCCGGCCCCGCATTTCGTGGGAAATTTGACCACGAAGCCGTTTTACGTGTGCAAAAATCCCACGTCAACGCGAAATCGAGGGACGAGCGTGCGCCTTCGCACGCGGTGGGATTGTGTCCCACAGCATGAGCCGTCACGATGCGGCCATGTCTGACACTGCCGATACCCCGCGGGAGGGCGCCAGCCTGCACGCGCCGCTGGCGCGGCTGCTGCGCCCCCTCGTGCGCCTGCTCGTCGCCCGCGGCATCACCTTCCCGGCGCTCACCGACCTGCTGCGCGAGCTCTACGTGAACGTCGCCGAGTACGACTTCGCCCTCGCCGGCAAGGAGCAGACAGACAGCCGCGTCTCCCTGCTCACCGGCATCCACCGCAAGGAGGTCCGGCGCCTGCGGGGCGCCGGTGCTCCGGTCAGCGCCGTCCCGGCGGTCGTCTCCCGCACCAGCCGGATCATCGCCCGCTGGATCGCCGACCCGGCCTTCACCGACGCGCAGGGCCAGCCCCTGAGACTTCCGCGGACGGCCGAGGGCGGCGCATCCTCGTTCGAGTCGCTGGTCGCGGGCGTGACGCGGGACCTGCGGCCGCGCGCCGTCCTCGACGAGTGGCTCGATCGCGGGCTGGCCTTCACGGATCCGCAGGACCGGATCGTGCTGGCCGAGGCCGCCTACGTACCGAGGGGCGACGGCGCCGAGGGGCCCCAGCTCTACTATTTCGGCCGCAACCTGCACGACCATATCGCGGCCGCCGTCGCCAACATCTTCGGAGACGCGCCGCGCTTCCTCGAGCGGGCGGTCCACTACGACGGGCTCTCCAAGGACCTCGCGACCCGGCTCGAGGCGCGCGCCCGCGAGATCGCCATGGAGGCGCTGCAGCAGGCCAACCGGGAAGCGCACGCCGCCTGCCAGACCGATCCCGGCGGCACGCATCGCTGGAACTTCGGCCTGTACGTCTACACCGAAGCGGCGCCGCCGGCGCGGCGAGCGGACGAGCGGTGAGAGGCCGGCCGGTGCGTGCCACGCTCAACCGCCGGTTCGTCCTGCGCCTGCTCGCGGGCGCCGCGACCGTGCTGCCCGGCACCGTCCGGTCGCAGGAATCCCCGCGCGATCAGGGCATCGGCGGGACCGGCATGATGCGGACCGACGCGCCGAAGAGCGGGCCCCTCGGCGAGGGCGACCGCGGCATCGGCGGCACCGGCGTGATCGGTACGATCCGACGCTTCGGCTCGATCGTCGTCAACGACCTGCGCATCGCCTATCCGCCCGAGGTGGAGGTGCATATCGACGGCACGGCCGCGAAGGCCGCCGACCTGAAGATCGGTCAGGTCGTCCACGTGGTGGCGCGGCCCGAGGGCGGCGGACTCGCCACCGGACGGATCGACGTCACGAGCGAGGTGGTCGGGCCGGTGGAATCGGTCGCGCCGGGGCGGCTCGTGGTGCTCGGCCAGAGGGTCTCGACCACGGGTCTCGGCGGCGCGTGGCGGCCGGGCGCGCGGGTCGCGGTGAGCGGGCTGCGCCGGCCCGACGGCGTGATCGTGGCGAGCCTGATCGAGCCGCGGGACACCGGTCCCGACCGCGTCGCCGGGCCGGTGCGGCGGGTCGCGGGCGGCCTCGGGATCGGCGGCCTCCGCCTCGCGGGCGCCGACGCCCTGCCGCCGGGCCGGCGCGCCCTGGTGACGGGCCGTGCGGCGAACGGCGTGCTCACCGTGACCAACGCCGCGCAAGTCGGCCTGCCCTTCCCGCCGGGTCTGAAACAGGTCTCGATCGAGGCCTATATCGGCCGGGATAGCGGCAGGCTCGACGTCGGCGCGGGCTACGCCGTCGCGGGTCGTCCGGGCGCGCAGGTTCCGCGCACCGGGAGCGTGCGGGCGGTGCTGACCGCGGCGATCGCGCGGGACGGGGACCTGACGGTGGAGCGGCTGCGGATCGAGGACCGCATCGCGCCCGAGCCGCAGCGGCCGGACGCCCCGCGGTTCGAGCGGGAGCGCGACCGGCTCGACCTCCGCAACCTCCCCGACGAGGCGCCCGGCCGCTTCGGCGCCGAGCCCGGAGGCCGCCAGGGCGGCCTGGGCGGCATCGGCGAACCGCGCGGCCCCGCGATCGACACTCGGCCGGGGGGCGCGGTCGTCCCCGGATCGGAGGGCACCGGCGGATTCGGAGCGCCGCGCGGCGGCTTCGGCGGCACGCCGCCGGCAGGCCCCGGGGCGTTCCCGGGCGGCCCCGGGGGCTTCGGCGGCTCGCCCGGGGGCCCCGGCCCGGGCCCGGGCGGAGGCGGCTTCGGCGGCGGTGGTTTCGGCGGCGGCGGTTTCGGCGGGCCTGGCGGTCCTGGCGGCGGCCGGCGCTAGAGCCGCGCCCGGTCGGGACGACAATGTAGCCGGGCCCGTGCCGGGCGAGGCGCGGGTCCCCCCTGCGGGAGAGGGGTGTGGGGCGGCTGTCT
The DNA here is from genome assembly GCF_053345625.1 of Methylobacterium sp. D53M. Taxonomy (NCBI): domain Bacteria; kingdom Pseudomonadati; phylum Pseudomonadota; class Alphaproteobacteria; order Hyphomicrobiales; family Methylobacteriaceae; genus Methylobacterium; species Methylobacterium sp. D53M. The sequence goes on along the minus strand of NZ_JBKFAL010000006.1, from coordinate 201,050 downwards.
CGACCGGATCGGCCTTCGTCCCGCACCGTCGCAACGCTTCGGAGGCGGCTCTAGAGCAGACCGCGCGGGACGGAGGGACTTCAGCCCTCCGCCTCCCGGTCGAGCAGCGCGCGCTTGCGCGCGACGCCCCAGCGATAGCCCGACAGGGCGCCGTCCGAGCGGACGACACGGTGGCAGGGGATGGCCACCGCGACGGGGTTCGCCCCGCAGGCCTGCGCGACCGCGCGCGTCGCCGTCGGCAGGCCGATCGCCCGGGCGATCTCCGCGTAGGTCGCGGTGGATCCCACCGGGATCTTGCGCAGCGCCGTCCAGACCCGCTGCTGGAACGCCGTGCCGCGGATGTCGAGGGGCAGGTCGAGGCCGGTGCCCGGCGCCTCCACGAGCCCGATGACCCGCGCCATCCAGCCCTCGAAGGCCGGGTCGCCGCCCTCGATCTCCGCGGCGGGGAAGCGGTCCTGGAGATCGTGCAGGAGCGGCTCGGGCGCGTCCCCGAGGAGGATCGCGCAGACGCCCGCCTCGGTGGCGGCGACGAGGATCGCGCCGAGGCTGCAGGCGCCGATGCCGAACCGGATGCGCAGGCCCGCGCCGCCCGTCCGGTAGGCGGCGGGCGCCATGCCGAGGCGCGGCGCGCCCGCCGCGTAGAACCGGCTCGCGGCAGCGTAGCCGGCCTCATACAGCGCCTCCGTCACCGAAGCGGCCCCGGGCAGCCGCCGCGCCACGGCGGCGGCACGGTGGGCTGACGCGTAGGCTCTGGGGGTCACGCCGGTGGCGTCCTTGAACACCCGGTGGAAGTGGTAGGCGCTCAGGCCGGCGGCGCGGGCGAGCGCGGCGAGGGACGGAACCGTCTCCGCCGTCTCGATCAGGCGGCAGGCGCGGGCGACCGCCTCGGCCCGGCGCTCGGCGAGGGCGGGCTCGTCCGGGCGGCAGCGGCGGCACGGCCGGAAGCCGGCAGCCTCGGCCTCGGCGCAGGTCCGGTGGAAGCTGACATTCTCGGGCCGCGCCGCGCGCGCGCCGCAGCTCGGGCGGCAGTACACGCCCGTGGTGCGGACCGCGTACACGAAGGTGCCGTCGGCCCGCGGGTCGCGGGCGGCGAGGGCGGCCCAGCGCTCGGCATCGCCGGGGTCTGTGGCGGGAACGGGGCTCATGGCGGCCGCACTATGCGGCTTGGCGCGGGCGTTGAGGAGGGGCATGACGGGGCCTGCCGGGTGGTGGATGACGCGTGCGGCACTCTGTCGGTCCGCCGCCGCTCCGGCATCCCGCGCCTTGCGGCCGAATTCGACATCCGGCGGCCGCCGGAACGGGCGACCCGCCTCACGAGTGCGCCATGGCTTCGAGCACGCCCGATCACATCCATGTCGGCCAGGACGGCTGGCTGTTCCTGAAAACGGGAACGAACGACGTGCTCGGCCAGTATGAGCGGCCGGAGGAGACGACCGAGCTGATCTGGCAGTGGCGCAGCCTCGTGACGACGCGGGAGCGGCGCCTGCGCGCCCAGGGGATCCTGTACCGCCACGTCGTCGCCCCGGAGAAGCTGATGATCTACGATCACCGGCTCGACGGGCTCACCATCCGGCCGAGCGCGTCGCCGGCCTACCGCCTCCTCCACAGCGAGCCGCCGGCGGGCCGCTTCCCGGGTCCGGTCGGGCTGTACGCGGCCTGGCGCCGGCGGAAGCGCTGGCGGCAGACCTGCGTCGATCTGGTGACGCCGATGCGGGCGCAGCGCGACGCGGCCGACCTCTACTGCCGGACCGACACCCACTGGTCCGCCGACGGCTGCTATCTCGCCTACGCGGAGATCTGCCGGGCGCTGGGCGCCGAGCCGCGGCAGGACCTGCGGGACCGGCCGTCCTTCGAGACCGACCACGACGGCGATCTGGGGAGCGCCTTCGATCCACCCCGGCGGGCGCGCTCGCGCACCGTCCTGATGCAGCAGGACGCGGTCCGGACCTACGGCAGCCCGATCGTCGAGGCCCGGGAGAAGGCCGGCCTGCTGCACACGCTGCATGTCGGCGCGCACGTGATCTACGGGAACACCGAGGCCACCGACCCGCGCCGGCTGGTCTTGTTCGGCGATTCCTTCTCGCACGTCATGCCGTACATGCTGACGATCATGCTGGCCGAGACGTTCCGCGAGGTGCACTTCGTCTGGAGCACCTCGCTGGACTGGCCGTATATCGAGCGCGTCCGGCCCGACATCGTGCTGACCGAGGTGGCCGAGCGCTTCATGGTGCAGCTGCCCGACGACACCTTCTCGGTGGAGCGCTACGCGCAGGACCGCTTCGGGGCCGAACTCGCGGCCGCGGGCGCCTGACGGGCGAGCCCAGAACTCCGGAGGGCGAACACGCCGCCTCCCGACTTCGCCATTCCGGGATTGCCGAGCGGGATCCGGAGCGCGAGCGGGCGCCCGGCATGGCTGCGACCGGAACTGTCCGTTCCCGGCTCGCCGGCCGTACCCCTCACGCCTGCAGCTTGGCCACCAGCGCGTCCGACAGGGCGAAGTTCACGTAGACGTTCTGGACGTCGTCCTGATCCTCGATCACCTCGACGAGGCGGATGAGCTTCTCGCCGGTCTCGTCGTCGACATTGATGGTGTTCTGCGCCTTCCAGATCAGGCCCGTGCGCGCGGGCTCGCCGAAGCGCGCCTCGAGGGCCTTGGTGACCTCGCCGTAGGAATCCTGGGCGCAGATGACCTCGTGTCCGTCCTCGCCGGAGCTGACGTCGTCGGCGCCGGCCTCGATCGCCGCCTCCAGCATCGTGTCGGCGTCGGCCACGGAGGCCGGGTAGGCGATCACGCCGACGCGGTCGAACATGAAGGCGACGGCCCCGGTCTCGGCGAGGCTGCCGCCGGACTTGGTGAAGGCCGAGCGCACGTCCGAGGCGGTGCGGTTGCGGTTGTCGGTCTGTGCCTCGACGATCAGCGCGGCGCCGCCGGGCCCGTAGCCCTCGTAGCGGATGTCCTCATAGTTCTCGCCGTCGGCGCCGGCGGCCTTCTTGATGGCGCGCTCGATATTGTCCTTGGGCATGTTCTCGGCGCGGGCCGCCAGGATCGCGGCGCGCAGGCGCGGGTTCATCGCCGGGTCGGGCGTGCCGAGCTTGGCCGCCACCGTGATCTCGCGGGCGAGCTTGCCGAACACCTTCGAGCGGACCGCGTCCACCCGGCCCTTCCGGTGCATGATGTTCTTGAACTGCGAATGGCCTGCCATGACGGTTCGGACTTTTGTTCGTTGGCGCGGGCGGGCGTGCGGGACCCCGCCGTCGCGGCTGTGAGGTCGCGCCGTATATAGGCCGCCGCCTTCGGACGAAGCAACGCGGCCGCTGCCGGTCGGCGCGACACGGGCCGACACGGCCCCGCGGGCTTCGCAATCCCGTGACCGCGGAAAAAGTCGCCGTCTCGGGCGTTGGCGCTGGACTTCACGCGCAGCTGGGAACCCGATGTCGAGCCGGAACGGACGCAGCACGGTCATGGTCACGGGCGCGAGCGCCGGCGTCGGCCGGGCTGTCGCCCACGAATTCGCTCGGCACGGCTGGAACGTGGGGCTGATCGCGCGCGGCCCGGCGGGGCTGAGGGGCACGATCCGCGATGTCGAGCGGGCCGGCGGCCGGGCCCTGGCCTTTGCGGCCGACGTCGCCGACGCGGAGGCCGTCGCCCAGGCCGCCGACGCGCTAGCCGAGGCGTTCGGCGGCATCGACGTCTGGGTCAACAACGCGATGGTGACGGTCTACGCGCCCGTTCAGGAGACGAGCCCGGACGAGTTCCACCGCGCCACCGCGGTGACCTATCTGGGGCAGGTGCACGGCACGCTGGCGGCCCTCCGCCACATGGTCCCGCGCGACCGGGGCACGATCGTGCATGTCGGCTCGGCGCTCGCCTACCGGTCGATCCCGCTCCAGGCGAGCTACTGCGCCGCCAAGGCCGCCGTGCGGGGCTTCGTCGATTCCCTGCGCAGCGAGTTGCTCCACGACCGCAGCCGAGTCCGCCTGACGATGGTACAGCTTCCGGCCGTGAACACGCCGCAATTCGACTGGGCGCGCTCGCGGCTGCCACGCAAGCTCGAGCCGGTGCCGCCGATCTACCAGCCGGAGGCCATCGCCCGGCACGTCTTCCGGGCGGCGCACGACGCGCCCCGGGAAATGTGGATCGGGGCCTCGGCCTGGAAGGCGATCATCGGAAACATGCTGATCCCGGGCTGGATCGACGGCTACCTCGCCCGGCACGGCTATCGCGGAGAGATGACCGGCGTGCAGGCGCAGAAAAACCGACCCGACAACCTCTACGACCCGGTGGACACCGATCCCGGCGCCCACGGCCGCTTCGACTCCCGCGCGACCAGCGACGTCGCGGCGGCCGACCCGCGCTGGCTCAAGTTCGGGATCGCGGCCGCGCTCGGCCTCGTGGCCGGGACGATGCTGTTCGCCACCGAGGCGCACGGGCGGGCGGACGCCCGCGCCGATCGCCGGCCGGGCCGACGCTAGGACACGGGCCAACGCGGGTTTCAAGGAGGATCCGATGCCGGGCACGAACCGTCGCGATCTGGTGCGGGCCGCGCTCGCCGGAGGGGCCGTCCTGGGTCTCGGCGGCCGCGCCCGCGCCACCGCACCCTTCGGCGGAGCGCAGGCGCCGGGCTTCTACCGGACACGTATCGGCAGCTGCGAGGTCACGATCCTCAACGACGGGGCGCGCAGCTTCCCGATGCCGGACCGCTTCGTGCGCAACGTTCCCCGGGACGAGGCGCTCGGCGCCGCGCGGGCGGCCTACATGCCCCCCGGCCAGGTGACGGTGCCGTTCAACCCGACGCTGATCAACACGGGCGCGAAGCTCGTCCTGATCGATACCGGCAACGGCCCGGTGCCGGGCGCGCCCGTCGGCCGCCTCGCGGCGAACCTCGCGGCGGCCGGGATCAGGCCCGAGGACATCGACCTCGTCCTGCTCTCGCACCTCCATCCCGACCACACGAACGGCCTCAAGCGGGCGGACGGGTCCCTCGCCTTCGCGAACGCCGAGATCCGGGCCGCCGCACCCGACTGGGCGTTCTGGATGAGCGACGCCAACATGGCCCGCGCCGCCGACCCGGTGACGCAGGGCTACTTCGCCAACACCCGCCGGGTGCTCGGCGACCTGAAGGACCGGATCGGCACCTTCGCGTGGGACGAGGAGATCGTGACCGGGATCACCGCCCTCGCCGCCCCCGGCCACACGCCGGGGCACACGGCCTTCGCGGTCGCCTCGGGCGCGGACCGTCTGCTGATTCAGTCCGACGTGACCAACATCCCGGCCTTCTTCCTGCAGCACCCGGACTGGCACGTGATGTACGATCACGACGCCGATCAGGCGCAGGCGACGCGCCACCGCTTCTACGACATGGCCGCGTCCGAGAGGGCCCTCGTGGTCGGCTACCACTTCCCTTTCCCGTCGCTCGGCCACGTGGAACGGGACGGACCGGGCTACCGGCTCGTGCCCATCGCCTGGACCGGCGTGCTCTGACCGTCCTGGGATTCGTGCCACCGGATCAGGGAGGCCAGATCCACGACCCCGCCCGGCCATTCGACGCCCGCGAGGTGCCGGTGCGGCCGGTCCGGCTCGCCGAGATCCGAGACGGCCGAGAAGGCGCCGTCGAGCCGGTGGCTCTCGGTGTAGCGGCTCCGGGTCGCCAGCACCGGCAGCCCGGCGGCTCGGGCCGAGCTGATGCCGGCGGCCGAATCCTCGAAGGCCACCGCCTCGGAGGCCGGAATCTCCAGGCCGGCGAGCGCCAGCAGGAACACGTCGGGGGCGGGCTTCTTGCGGCTCGCCTCGTCGCCGGCCGCGATCACGTCGAAGGGCGCGGCGTCCGGCGGGAAATTGGCGGCGAGGAGCCGGTCGACGTTCGGGCGGCTCGTCGTGGTGGCCACCGCGAGCCGGATTCCCGCGGCCCGGGCCTCGGCGATCAGCCGGGCGATCCCGGGGCGCAGCGGCAGGCCGTTCCGCGCGACGAGGTCGCCGTAGGCGCGCGTCTTGATGGCGTGGATCTCTGGCGCGCGGGCGTGGAGCGCGGCGGCTTCCGCCGGGTGCTCGGTGTCGATGTAGTGGCCGAGCCGCTCCTTCCCGCCCATGACGGCCAGCAGGTCGGCGTAGAGCGCCTCGTCCCACCGCCAGGGCAGGCCGAGCTCCGCGAAGGCGCGGTTGAACGCCTGCCGGTGCAGGTCCTCGGTCTCGGCGAGGGTCCCGTCGACGTCGAAGATCAGCGCCCTCAGCACGACAGGTCGCGACCGGAGGCGCCCTCCGCGCCCTCGCGGATCGCCGCGATTCGCTCGGCGTAGGCGCCCGGGCCGCCGCTGAAGACCGCGTTGCCGGCCACGAACGTGTCGGCGCCGGCGCGGCTCGCGACCTTGACCGTCTCGGGGTCGATCCCGCCGTCGACCTGGATGCGTATGTCCCGGCCCGCCACCATGGCGCGCACCCGCGCCACCGATTCCATGGCGCCCTTGATGAAGCTCTGGCCGCCGAAGCCGGGATTGACGGTCATCACCAGCACGAGATCCACGAGGTCGAGCACCGGCTCGACCATGGCGGCCGGCGTGCCCGGGTTGATCGCCACGCCGGCGCGCTTGCCGAGGTCGCGGATGGTCTGGAGCGAGCGGTGGATGTGCGGCCCGGCCTCGGCGTGGACCGTGATGCCGTCGGCCCCCGCCTGCGCGAAGGCCGCGAGGTACGGATCGGCCGGCGCGATCATCAGGTGCACGTCGAAGTACTTCTGCGTGTGCGGTCGGAGCGCTTTCACCACCGGCGGCCCGAAGGTGATGTTGGGCACGAAATGCCCGTCCATCACGTCGAGATGGATCCAGTCGGCCCCGGCCGCGTCCACGGCGCGGGTCTCTTCGGCCAGCTTCGAGAAGTCGGCGGACAGGATCGACGGGGCGATGACGGGTGCGAGCATGGGAGGCTTTCGGGATCGGCTCAGGCCAGCCGGCGGCGGCGCTCGACGAGCTGCATGATCATCGGCGTCAGGATCAGCTGCATCGCCAGGTCGAGCTTGCCGCCGGGGATCACGATGGAGTTGGCCCGGCTCATGAAACTGTCGTGAATCATGGAGACGAGATACGAGAAGTCGATCCCCTTCGGGTCCTTGAAGCGGATCACGACCATCGACTCGTCGGCGGTGGGGATCCAGCGGGCGATGAACGGGTTCGACGTGTCGACCGTCGGCACCCGCTGGAAGTTGATGTCGGTGAACGAGAATTGCGGGCAGATGGTCTGCACGTAGTCGGGCATGCGCCGCAGGATCACGTCGGTCACCGCCTCGGTGGAGTAGCCGCGGAACGAGCGGTCCCGGTGCAGCTTCTGGATCCATTCGAGGTTGATCACCGGCACGACGCCGATCTTCAGGTCGGCGTAGCGGGCGATGTCGACGTCCGGGTCGGCCACGCAGCCGTGCAGGCCCTCGTAGAACAGGAGGTCGGAATCGGGCGGGAACGTCTCCCAGTCCGAGAAGCTGCCCTCCGGGATGCCGTAGGCCTGCGCGTCGTGCTGGTCGTGGGCGTAGTGACGGGTCCGGCCCGTCCCGGACTCGGCGTAGCTGCGGAACACCGCCTCCAGCTCCGGCAGGAGGTTGGCCCGCGGCGCGAAGTGGGACAGCGTCGGCTCGTTCGCCATCATCGCCCGCATCGTGTCGCGGTCGAAGGCGTGGAAGCCGTCACCCTCGATGAAGACCGCCCGCACGTCCTCGCGGCGGAAGATCTGCTCGAAGGTGTTGCGCACCGAGGTGGTCCCGGCCCCGGAGGAGCCGGTCACCGAGATGATGGGGTGCCGCGCCGACATGCCTTTACGACTTCACGGTGCGGCTATGACCGCATCAGGCCGCGCTGGCCGAAGAGCGGCGAGCGGCCGGCATCGGGCTTGCCGCCGGCATAGTAGGTGGCGACGCACGCCACTTCCTCGGTGGAGCCGCAGACCAGCGGCGCCCGCTCGTGGATCCCGGTGGCCACGAGGTCGAGGATCCGCGTCTGGCCGTCGGTCGCCGCGCCGCCGGCCTGCTCGACCAGCATGGCCACGGGCGCGACCTCGTAGAGCAGCCGCAGGCGGCCGCGGGCGTAGTTCTTCCGGGCGTCGCCCGGGTAGAGGAACACGCCGCCGCGGGTCAGCACGCGCTGGATGTCGGCCACCAGCGAGGCGAGCCAGCGCATGTTGTAGTCCTTGTCGCGCGGCCCCTCGGTGCCGCGCTGGCAATCCTCGATATAGGCCTTCACCGGCGCGTCCCAGTGCCGGGCGTTGGAGGCGTTGATGGCGAATTCCTTGGTGGAGGCCGGCACCGACATCGCCGGGCTCGTCAGCTTGAACCGGCCCTCGGCGCGGTCGAGCACGTAGGACTGGGTGCCGTCACCGAGCGTCAGGATCAGCGCCGTGGCCGGGCCGTAGGTGACGAAGCCCGCGGCGATCTGCGTCGAGCCGGGGGTGGTGAACGAGGCCAGCGGGTTCGCCGGATCCTTGATCGATGGCCTGATGCCGAAGATCATGCCGACGGCCATGTTCACGCCGATGTTGGAGGAGCCGTCGAGGGGGTCGATGGCGACGGCGAGCGGGGCGTCCAGGTTCAGACGCATCACCTCCTCGGCCTCCTCGGAGGCGACCTCGGCGACCGGGGCGCCCCGCAGCGCCGCGGTCACGCTCTCGTGAGCGATGACGTCGAGGGCCTTCTGGACGTCGCCGTCGCTGTTGTGATCGCCGGCCGCCGCGAGGTCGCCACCGAGCGCGCCGCGCCCGATCCGCTCGCTGATCTCCACCGCCGACCGCGCCACGGCCGCGACCACTGCGGCGGCGTCCTTCAGCGCCGGATTGGCGTCCACGGCCTGCACCAGGCAGGTCTCGAGGGGCGTCCCGATCGCCGCTGATATTGCCATCGGCCTACTCCTCCTGCTCGGATCCCGTCCGCGGGGATCGCGCGTTCCGCGCCGGCTCTGTAGCGGCCGCTTGGCTGCCAAGATAGCGGTCTCTGTCTCCGGATCGACAGGAACCCGCGGCGGGGCCTTCAAGATTTCTGTGCGATCTTGTGCCATAGGACGAAAAAAACGAGATGTCCGCCATGCGCAACCTCTCCCTCAAGCAGCTTCAGGCGGTCGCTGCCGTGGCCCGCCTCGGCACCATGACCCGGGCTGCGCAGGAGCTGAACGTCACCTCGGCCGCCCTCTACGCGCGCATCCGCCAGCTGGAGGAGGAGGCCGGGCTGCTGCTGTTCGACCGGACGCCGGGGGGCCTCAAGCCGACGGATGCCGGCCGCGAGATGCTCTGGGCGATCGACAGCATCAACACGGTGCTGGAGACCTGCACGGACCGCCTGCGCACCCTGCGCGGCGCGGAGGGCGGGCGCGTGGCGCTCGGCGTCGTCTCCACCGCCAAGTACTTCGCCCCGCAGGTGATCGCGGGCTTCGTCAAGAAGCATCCCGGCGTCGAGATCAGCCTGTCGGTGCGCAACCGCGGCCAGACCGTGGAGGCGCTGCGCGGCTACGAGATCGACTTCGCCCTGATGGGCCGCCCACCCCGGGACTTCCCGATCGAGGCCGCCACCTTCGGGCCGCACCCGATCGTGCTGATCGCGCCGCCCGGCCATCCCCTGGCGGGCCGGACCGACCTGAACCGCGAGGACCTCGCGGACCAGCCGTTCTTCCTCCGAGAAGAGGGCTCGGGCACCCGCATGGTCTTCGAGGAGTTCATAAGCGGCGTCCTGGTCAAGCGGGCGCCGCTGGACATCGACACCGGGTCGAACGAGACCATCAAGCAGGCGGTGATGGCCGGGCTCGGGATCGCGCTGCTCTCGGTGCATTCCGTGGCGGCCGAGCTGGAGAGCGGGCGCCTCGTCCTCCTCAACGTCAGGGGCCTGCCGATCCGGCGCGACTGGTACGCGGTCCGGCGCGCCGACAAGGTGCTGGGCCCGGCCGCCTCCGCGGTCTGGTCCTACCTGATGTCGGAGGGCGCGCGCTGCCTGCCGGGCGTCGCCCAGAGCGGTCTGGTGCTGGCGGGAGCCAAGGCGTGAGCGCCGCTGCCGGCGTCGTCGTGGCCGGGGCCGGGCAGGCCGGCTTCCAGCTCGCCGCGTCCCTGCGGGAGGGCGGGTTCCGCGACCCGATCACCCTGGTGGGCGACGAGACCGCCCTGCCCTACCAGCGGCCGCCGCTCTCGAAGGCCTACCTGGCCGGCAAGACCGACCGGGATGGCCTGTTCCTGCGCCCGCCCGGCTTCTTCGCCGAGCACGCCATCGCGCACCGCCCGGGGCTCCGCGCCGTCGCGATCGACCGGGACGCGCGCCGCCTGCAGCTCTCGGACGGCACCGACCTCCCCTACGACCACCTCGTGCTCGCCACCGGCGCGCGCAACCGCCCCCTGCCGGTCCCGGGCGCCGAACTCGCGGGCGTGCGCCAGCTGCGCGGCCTCGCGGATGCCGACGCCCTGAAGGCGGCGGTCGCCGAGGCCCGGGCGATCGTGGTCATCGGGGCCGGCTTCATCGGTCTCGAATTCGCCGCCGTCGCGGCCGCGCGCGGCCTCCCGGTGACGGTGATCGAGGCGGCCGAGCGGCCCATGGCCCGGGCGGTCTCGTCCGAGATGGGCGAATTCTTCCGCCGCGCCCACGCCGCAATGGGCGTGCGCTTCGCCTTCGGGACGGGCGTGACGGCGATCGTCGGGCGGGACGGCCGCGCCACCGGCGTCGCCCTGGCGGACGGCAGCGAACGCGCGGCCGACCTGGTCCTCGTCGGGATCGGCGTCCTGCCGAACCGGGAGCTCGCCGCGGAGGCCGGCCTGCCGGCCGAGGACGGCGTGCGGGTCGACGCGTTCCTGGCGACGCCCGACCCGACCATCTCGGCGATCGGCGACTGCGCCCGCTTCCCCATCCCCTTCGCTCACGGGGTGACGCCGGACGGGACGGTGCGGATCGAGTCCGTGCAGAACGCCATCGACCAGGGCCGCTGCCTCGCGGCCCGCCTCACCGGCAAGCCCGCCGCCTACGGCGCGCTGCCGTGGTTCTGGAGCGACCAGGGTCCGCACAAGCTGCAGATCGCGGGCCTGTCGGGACCCGGCGATGCCGGCGTCGTCCGCGGGACCGGCGACGCCTTCTCGGTCTTCCGCTTCCGCGACGGGCGCCTGAGCGCGGTGGAATCCGTCGACCGCGCGGGCGACCACATGATCGCGCGGCGCCTGCTCGCGGCCGGGACGCCGCTGACGCCCGACCAGGCGGAAGATCTAGGCTTCGACCTCAAGGCGCTGGCGATGGGGCGGGTCTGAGAGCTGCTCCGCGTCATCGCGAGCGTAGCGAAGCGACCCAGAGCAGCGCGACATCGGGAGGCGTGGCGCGACACTGGATTGCTTCGCTGCGCTCGCAAGGACGACCTCGCGCGGTTCAGACTAGCTCTCGGAAAACCATGGAACGGCTGGACGCCGCTCTGAATCGTCCGAGCACCATGCCCTTTCCCGGGCGCCTGGAGCACCAGCGGAATGCGACCCGGGATCCAGCGCGAAACGTCGCGAAGCGTCGATATGCGGTGCCGCTTTCGCGGCGCTTCGTGTGCTGGTTCCCGGATCGCCTTCCACTGCGTTGCGGGCGTCCGGGAAAAGGCGCGCTCAGCCGGTAAACGGGACTGGTCCCGGCTTCTGCCGCAGGGCGATGGCGGTGGCGATCCCGAGCGCCAGGATGGTGACGGCGCATCCGAGCAGCGCCCCGAGCTGGCCGAAGCGGAGCAGCGCCTGCCCGATCACCGCGACGCCGAGCGCCTGGCCGCAGAAGAACGAGAAGGCGTGGAGTGCCACCGCGGAGGCGCGGGCCTTGGGCGCGACCTCGGTGACCTGCGTCTGGTAGGTGTTGTGCAGCATGTAGAAGCCGAGGCCCATGGCGGTGAGCGCGGCGCAGTCGACCTGCCAGGAGCCCGCGAGCCCGACCACGGTGAGCGACGCGCCGCAGATCAGGCCGCCGCCGATCAGCATCCGCGGCAGGCCGAGCAGCCGGACGAGCAGCCCGACCAGGGCAGAGTAAAGCAGGCCGCCGACCGCGAACCCCGCCAGAACCAGCCCGGCCTCGCGCGGGCCGCCCTCCCCCCGCGCCTCGATCAGCGGGGCGAGGTGCGGGAACACGCCGAAGATCGCGATGGCCTCGATGAACACCGCCGAGAACAGCACCCGCGCCCGGGGATTGCCCAGGATCGTGCGGTAGCGCGTCACCGCCTCGCCAAAGGCGGGGCGGCGGGCCGGGGCCCGGCCGGCCCGGTCGAAGCCGAGGACGGTCGCCGCGCAGGCCAGGGCGGCCACCGCGGCGGTGACCGCGAAGACGCCGCGCCAGCCGATCGCCGCCTCGATCAGGCCCGCGAAGGTCGAGCCCGAGAGCTGGCCGAGGATCACCGCCACGAGGAAGCGCCCGATCGCCACCTGGCGGCTCTCCATCGGCACGCGGTCGCCCAGGAGGGCCAGCGAGAGCGGGATGCAGCCGCCCGCGGCCGCCCCCGCCAGCATGCGCAGGCCGAACAGGCTGCCGATATCCGGCGCGACGCTGCACAGGGTCAGCGCCACGGCGAGCACCGCGAGGCAGGTGCTCATCACCCGCTCCTTGCCGAGCGCGTCGCCGATCGGGCCGAGCACCGGCTGAATGAACGCGTAGGGCAGCGCGAAGGCGGTGGAGAGGAGCGCCACCGTGTGGGCGTCGCTCGCGAGATCCCGGGCGAGCACGCCGACGAGGGGCTCGACCGAGCGGAGCGCGAAGGTGCTGCCGAACCCCGCGCAGGCCAGCACGACGATCAGGCGCGGGATCGACGTGGCCGGCGGCGCGGCGACGGCCGCGCTGGACGGGAGAGCCGGCTCTGTGCTGTCGGTCATGGCACGCTTCGCGACGCGGGCGGGATCAGACCCGCGGCATCGCATCTCCCTCGCCCGAGCGGAACCCCGCCGCGCGACAGATCAGTGCGCGTAGAACGCGGGATCCGAATTGTCGGTCGGGTGCGCGAAGGCCCAGCGCAGGGCCGACGACAGCGGCACGTTGTAGTTGAGGCCGCGCGGCGGCACGGGCTTCAGGAACCAGCGGTCGTAGAGCACCGTGATCTCGGGGCTCCGGTAGAGATCGGCCGTCGCCCGGTCGACCACCGCCTTGAAGGCCGGGTCGTCCTTGCGCAGCATGATCCCGTAGGGCTCCGGATTGGACAGGGTCTCCTCGCTGACCGCGTAGGCGGCGGGCTCCTTGGACTGGGCCGCGACCACGCTGAGCTGCACGTCGTCCATGACGAAGGCCGAGGCCCGGCCGGTCTCGACCATGAGGAACCCCTCCGGGACGTCCTTGGCGGCGATCACCGTGATGCCGAGCTTGCGCTCGTTGTTGGCCTTGATCAGCATCAGGATGTTGGTCGAGCCGGCGACCGACGAGACCGTCTTGCCGCGCAGGTCGTCCAGGCCGGCGATGTGCTGGTCCTTGCGGGAGACGAAGCGGGTCGCCGTGAGGAAGTGCGTGTTGGTGAAGTCCACCTGCTTCTTGCGCTCGGCGTTGTTGGTGGTCGTCCCGCACTCCAGATCGATCGTGCCGTTGGTCATCAGCGGGATGCGGGAGGAGGAGTTGACGAACTCCATCCCGACCTCGAGGCCCGGCATCTTCAGTTCGCGCTTCACCGCGTCGGCGATCCTCAGGCAGATGTCGACCGCGAAGCCGACGACCTTCTGGTTCTGGTCCAGGTAGCTGAACGGGGTCGCGGTATCGCGCACGCCGAGGACCAGCCTGTTGCTGTCGTGGATCTTCCTGAGGGTTCCGGTGAGATCGGCGGCCCGCGCGGCCCCCGCGGGGGCGCCGAGGAGGAGCGCGGCGATGAGGGGAGCGAGCAGACGCATGGGCCGACGGGTTCCGGTCGCGCGAGGGGCCGTCCGCGGGGTGCGCCGGCGGCGGGAGACCGGACCGCGCGCCGGGGCCGGCCCCCGGCGCGAGCCCCAGCAAGAGTCCGGCCGCGGTCAGGTCGACGCGGCCGCCTGGTGCGCCTCGGCGAGCTGCGCGTCCGCGGCCGCGACCTTCCGCGAGGCCGGGCGGGACCGGATGCGCTCCACGTAGGCCGCCAGCACCGGGTCGGGCGCGACGAGGCCGAAGCCCGTCGTCCAGCCGAGGGCGCCGCCCCACAGCACGTCGGCGGCGCTGAAGCGCGCGCCGAGCAGGTACGGGCCGGGCGTCAGGGCCTCCTTCACCCGGGCGATGACGCTGTCGTAATCGGCGTAGGCCGACATGGCGCGCGGGCCCGGCTCCCGCTTCAGGTACCGGTCGATCACCGCGGGCTCGAAGCAGGAGCCGTAGAACACCATCCAGCGCAGGTAGGTGGCCCGGTCGGACTCGGTCGGTGCCGGGGCGAGCCCCGCCTCGGGGAACAGGTCGGCGAGGTAGAGGTAGACGGCCGCCTGCTCGGTCACCAGGGCGTCGCCGTGGCGGATCGCCGGCACCTTCGCCATCGGGTTCACGGAGCGATAGGCGTCCTGGAGGTGCTCGCCGGCGCGCATGTTGAGCGCGTGCAGCCGGTACGGGACCCCGAGTTCCTCGAGCAGCACGCGCACGCCCGACGAGCGGGTGTTGGGCGAATGATAGAGCTCGATGTCAGGCATAGTGGTTGTCCCGCCCCGTCCGAGGATTGTCGATTCGTTGGCGTCCACGCTCTTACCCGCGGACCAACGGGTCAACCGCGGACCGGAGCGCCACTTCCTCAGGGACCGGAATCGCGGCAGGAACGTTGGGCGATTGTGCGTTGCCGCGCGTTGGGCTTCCGACCGGCACGACGCGAGCCGGGGGTTACGAGTTCTGATGGCGAAGATACTGCTGGTCGAGGACCACGAAGAGATCTGGGATTTCCTCTCGCGCCGCCTCAAGCGGCGCGGCTACGAGGTGATGCTCGCGCATGACGGCGAGGCCGGCGTCCGGCAGGCGCGCTCGGGCCAGCCCGACGTGATCCTCCTCGACATGAACCTGCCGGTCCTCGACGGCTGGTCGGTCGCCCGGACGCTGAAATCCGGTACCGACACCCGGGCGATCCCGATCATCGCGCTCACGGCCCACGCCATGTCGGGCGACCGCGACAAGGCCATCCAGGCCGGCTGCGACGACTATCACCCGAAGCCCGTCGATTTCTCGAAGCTGCTCAGCCAGATCAGCGCCGCCCTGGGCGAGACCGCGCAGGCGAGCTGACCCGGCAGCGGACGCGCGACCTGCGGCCCCGAGATCTGCGGCCCCGAGACCTGATGTGAGTGGAGCGTGTCCGTGAGCGAGGATCCCGTCACTGCCCAGCGCCTGCGGCAGGGCCTGCCGATCTTCGTGGCGCTGGCGTCGCTCCTCCTCGTGGTCGCCACGATGGCGGCCCTCTACCTCGGGCGCGAGATCCTCGTGCCGGTGACGCTGGCGATCCTCTTGAGCTTCGTCCTCGTGCCGGCGGTGCGGATGCTGCGGCGGCTGCGCGTGCCCCGCGCGCCCGCGGTCCTGCTCGTCGTGGTGATCGTCTTCGGCGCCCTGTTCGGCATCGGCAGCCTGATCGCCAGCGAGGCGTCCCAGCTCGCCTCCGACCTGCCGCGCTACACGCAGGTGATGCGCACGAAGATCAAGGATCTGCGCGGGGCGACGGCCGGGACCGGCACGCTCTCGCGGATCGTCGACATGGTGCAGGATCTCAGCGCCACCCTGCAGCCGCCGCCGGCCGCGGAGGTCCGCGGCGAGCCGGGATCGCGCACGCACCCGCTCACGGTCGAGCTCACCCCCGCCCGCGCGAGCGTCGTCGACACGCTTCAGACCTTCGCCGGCCCGATCCTGCACCCGCTGGCGACGACCGGCCTGATCCTGATCTTCACGATCTTCATCCTGCTCCAGCGCGAGGACCTGCGGAACCGGGCGATCCGGCTCGCCGGCGGCTCGGGCGACCTGCGGCGCACGACGGCGGCGATCGACGACGCCACGAGCCGGCTGAGCCGGTTCTTCCTGGCCCAGCTCGCCCTCAACATCGCCTTCGGGCTGGTGATCGGCATCGGCCTCTGGCTGATCGGCGTGCCGAGCCCGACCCTCTTCGGCGTGCTCGCCGCGATCCTGCGGTTCGTGCCCTATATCGGCGCGGCGATCAGCGCCCTGCTGCCGCTGATCCTCGCGGCCGCCGTCGATCCCGGCTGGAGCATGGTGATCGCCACCGCGGCCCTGTTCCTCGTGGTCGAGCCGATCTGCGGCCACGTGATCGAGCCGCTGCTCTACGGGCACTCCACCGGCCTCTCGCCGGTCGCCGTCATCCTGGCCGCGACGATCTGGACGTTCCTGTGGGGCCCGATCGGCCTCGTGCTGGCCACGCCCCTCACCGTCTGCCTCGTGGTGCTCGGCCGGCACGTGGAGCGGCTCTGGTACCTCGACGTGCTGCTCGGCGATCAGCCCGCCCTGTCGCCGCCCGAGATCTTCTACCAGCGCATGCTGGCCGGCGACCCGGTCGAGGCGATCGATCAGGGCTGGCAGTTCCTGAAGGAGCGCGCCCTCGTCACCTACTACGACGAGGTCGCCCTCGCGGGCCTCCTGCTGGCGCAGGAGGATCTGTCCCGCGGCACACTGGATCGGGAACGGCAGGCGGAGGTCGGTGCCGCGATCGGGACGGTGGTGGACCGCCTCGGCACGGCGCCGGTCGGGCGCCGCGCCCGGCGGGGATCCGGCCGCGGCCCCGACACCGAGACCGCGGCGGCGCTGGCCGCCGTCGGGCCCGACCGGCAGGTGGCCGGCATCGTCCTCGAGCGCGAGGATCTCGCGCCCAACTGGCGCGGCGAGACGCCGGTCCTGTGCGTGTCGAGCCGCGGCCCGTTCGACGAGGCGGCGACGCTGATGCTGAGCCAGATCCTCGCGCGCCACGGGCTGGCCTCGCAGATCCTGTCGATGGCGGCGATCCGCGCCGGGGAGCGGCCCGAGAACCCGGACGCGCTGGCGCTGATCTGCTTCTCCTACCTGGAGCCGGTGAGCCTGTCGCAGATCCGGTTCACCGTCCGGCAGGCCCGGGCCGCGGTGCCGGGTGTCCGCATCCTGGTCGGCTTCTGGCGCGAGCGCGATCCCGCGACCCTGGAGCGCCTGCGCCGAGCGACCTCGGCGGACTTCCTGGTGACGTCGCTGAACGAGGCGCTGTCAGCGGTGCTGGGCGCCTGCCGCGAGGCCGCGCCGCCCCGGCTCGTCCCGGTCCCCGTGGGCGCGCCTTCCGAGGCGGCGCGGCCGGCCGCGGCATGAGCCCTTCGCGCGACACCGCCGCTGGGGATACAAGGTCGACTTCGGCCGTCCGGCCGCTAGTCTCGCGCACGCCTCGCGTGATCGACCGCGCGCAGAGGTCTTTCCCGGCCAGGAAGGTGACGACCGCCTCGCATGTCTGAGACGCCAGAAACACCGCCCTCCGGGCCGAGTCCGCCGATCCGGGACGGCGCCCCGAGCGACATCACCGATCGCAAGAGCGACATCTTCTTCGCGGCCGTCGAGACGACGCGGATGCCGATGATCGTCACCGATCCGCGCCAGCCCGACAACCCGATCATCTTCGCCAACCGGGCGTTCCTGGCGATGACCGGCTACACGCCGGAAGAGCTGATCGGGCGCAACTGCCGCTTCCTCCAGGGTCCCGACACCGACCGCGAGAGCGTCGCGCAGGTCCGCGCGGCGATCGCCGAGAAGCGCGAGTTCGCCACCGAGATCCTGAACTACCGCAAGAACGGCTCGACCTTCTGGAACGCCCTGTTCGTCTCGCCGGTCTACAATGCCGACGGCGAGCTCGTGTACTACTTCGGCTCGCAGCTCGACGTCTCGCGCCGCCGCGACGCCGAGGAGGCGCTGGGTCAGGCCCAGAAGATGGAGGCGCTCGGCCAGCTCACCGGCGGCATCGCGCACGATTTCAACAACCTGCTGCAGGTGATCGTCGGCTACGTCGACATCCTGGCGGCCGGACTGGAGAAGCCCGACGCCGACCGCGCGCGGCTCGGCCGCGCCACCGAGAACATCCGGCAGGCGGCCGAGCGCGCCACGACGCTGACGCAGCAATTGCTGGCCTTCGCCCGCAAGCAGCGGCTGGACGGCCGCGCGGTCAATCTCAACACCCTGATCGAGGGGATGGGCGAGATGGTCGCTCGCTCGGTGGGCGAGACCGTGAAGGTCGAACTCGACCTCGCGCCCGATCTCTGGAACTGCCGCGTCGACCCGACCCAGGCCGAGGTCGCGATCCTGAACGTGCTGATCAACGCCCGCGACGCGATGCCGGAGGGCGGCACCGTCCGGATCTCCACCGAGAACAGCGAGATCGCCGCGCGCGGCCGGGAGATCGGCCCGCTGCGCGACGGCCGCTACGTCAGCATCGCCATCAAGGACAGCGGCACCGGCATCCCGCCCGCCGTGCTCGCCCGGGTGATGGACCCGTTCTTCACCACCAAGGAGGAGGGCAAGGGTACGGGTCTCGGCCTGTCGATGGTCTACGGCTTCGCCAAGCAGTCGGGCGGCGCCGCGCAGATCGAGTCGGCGGTGGGGTCCGGCACGACGGTGCGCCTGTCGTTCCCCGCGACCGACGGCGACGTCAACGCCCCCGCGAAGGTCTCGCTGCGGGCCGTGGACCGCCAGGGCACCGAGACGATCCTGATCGTCGACGACCGCGAGGACGTGGCCGAGCTCGCCCGCACCATCCTGCGGGACTTCGGCTACACGACGCTGGTCGCGAGCAACGCCCGCGAGGCGCTGGAGATCCTGGATTCGAGCGGGAAGGTCGATCTGCTCTTCACCGACCTGATCATGCCGGGGGGCATGAACGGTGTGCTCCTGGCCCGCGAGGCCCGGCGCCGCCAGCCCAAGCTCAAGGTGCTGCTCGCCACGGGCTACGCGGAGGCGAGCCTGGAGCGAACCGATATCGGCGGCTCGGAGTTTGATCTCCTGAACAAGCCCTACCGGCGCACGGAGCTGGTCCGCCGCGTGCGCGCGATCCTCGACGGTCCGACCGGGGTGGGCTGAGCTTCGGGAGACGGCCCATGTCCCAGGGCGACAAGTCGAAATACACCGACAAGCAGAAGCGCAAGGCCGAGCACATCGCCGAGTCGTACGAGTCCCGCGGCGTGCCGGAGAAGGAAGCGGAGGCCCGGGCCTGGGCCACCGTCAACAAGGACGACGGCGGCGGCAAGAAGCCGGGCGGATCGGGCCGCGGCAAGGCCACCGGTCACCCGGCCGCCCACAAGGGCGGCGCGTCCGGCGGCAAGGCCTCGGCCGGGCGGACGGCCGCGGAGCGCTCCGCCTCCGCCCGGAAGGCCGCCGCGACCCGCAAGGCCAACGCCGCCGCTCGGGCCTGACGGCCCGTCGCGAGCCGGGCCGCCGGCCTCCGGCCGGTGCGGGGCCGATCTCAGTCCCGCCGCTCGGCGAGCTTGACCAGCGCGTGCAGCAGCCGGTTCGCCGGCGTCGGGATCCCGTGCGCCGCGCCCCGGCGCACGATGGTGCCGTTGAGGTGGTCGATCTCGCTCGGCCGGCCGCGGGCCAGGTCCTGGGCGGTGGACGAGCGCTGTCCGGCCATGGCGGTGCTGAGCGCCATCACGTCGTCGAGGATGCCGGGCGACACGGACACGCCCTCGGCCTCCGCGACGCGCGCGCATTCCTGGACGACGTCCGCGATGACCGCGGCCACGCCCTCGCCCTCCACCAGGCGGCCGTAGGGCAGCTGCGTCAGGGCCGACAGGGCGTTGTAGGCGCAGTTGATGATCAGCTTCGCCCAGAGCGCGTCGACGGCCTTCGCCGAGACGGTGGTCGGGATGCCGGCCGCCGCGAACGCGGCGGCGACGCGCCCGCTCGTCTCGGACGCGCCGAGGATCAGGTCGCCGCGCCCGTTGTGCCGGACGTGGCCGGGGCCCGCCATCGCGGTGGCGACGTAGACCGCCACCGGCACCACCGGCCGGCCCAGCACGGCGGCGAGCCGCTCGGCGTTGTCGACGCCGTTCTGGAGGCTGAGGACCGTGGCGGCCGGATCGAGGTGGGGGGCGATCATCGCGCCCGCCGCCTCGGTGTCGCCCGACTTCACGCAGACCAGCACGAGGTCGGCGCCCGACACGCCCGCCCCCGTATCGGTCGCCCGGACGGGCACGGAGGCCGTCCCGGCCGCGCTCTCCAGCACGAGACCGTCCTTCTCCACCGCCTCGACCAGGGCGGGACGGCCGATCAGCGTCACCGCGTGGCCGGCCCGCGCCAGGAGGAACCCGTAGTAGCAGCCGACCGCACCGGCCCCCACGACGGCGACGGTCGTGGCGGGGCTCACGGCGGGGCTCACGGCGCCACCGCGGCGGCGCGCTCGGGATGGAAGGGCGCCGCGCCCGCCTCAGACGCGCGGACATGCTCCAGCAGCGCCTGGGCCGGGTGCCGCAGCCGCACGCCGTCGACCAGCTTGGCCTGGGAGCGGCAGGAATAGCCGTCCGCCAGCAGGGTGCAGCCGGGCGCCTCGGCGACGTGGCGGGCCCAGCTCAGGCCGTAGATCGCCTCGGAGGTGGCGCGGTGGCGCGCCTCGTGGCCGTAGGTCCCCGCCATGCCGCAGCAGCCGGCGGCCGGCACCTCGAGCCGCAGGCCGAGATGGGCGAACACGGCCTGCCAGTCCCGCACCGCGCCCGGCGCGTTGGTGCGCTCGGTGCAGTGGGGCAGCAGCCGCATCGTGCGCCCGCCCTGCCCCGGCGCGATCCGGTCGAGCCGGGCGGCGAGCCATTCCTGCAGGAGGTGGACCTTCGGGAGATCGCCGCCCAGCGCCTGCGCGTACTCGGACCGGTAGGTCAGCGTCATCGACGGGTCGATCCCGACCAGGGGCACGCCGTGCCCGGCGAGGTCGCGCAGCATCGCGGCGTTCGAGCGGGCGACGGCGGCGAACCGCGCCAGGAAGCCGTGCACGTGCAGCGGCTTGCCGTTCGGCCGGTAGGGCACCAGCCAGGGCCGGAAGCCGAGGGCGGCGAGGAGGTCGCAGCTGTCGGCCACGACTTCCGCGTCGAAATGGCTGGTGAAGGCGTCCTGCACCACCAGCACGGACCGCGCGCGCTCCCGCGGGTCCAGCCGGGCCAGGGCGTCCGGGGACGCGACGGCGACGCCGCGTTCCGCCAGCCGCGCCGCGAGCGCGACGGGCGACAGGGCCGGGATCGCCACCAGCCCGGCCCGGGCCAGGATCAGCCGGGCCAGCGAATTGGCCAGGACCGCGTTGAAGAGGCGCGGCGCCCGCGCCGCCAGGGGCAGCAGCGGCTCCAGCGCCGCCACGAGATGGTCCTTCAGCGGCCGCGCGTAGCGCGTGTGATAGAGCGCCAGGAACTTCGCCCGGAAGGTCGGCACGTCGACCTTGATCGGGCAGGACCCCGTGCAGGACTTGCAGGCGAGGCAGCCGTCCATCGCCTCCTTGACGGCGTGGGAGAAGTCGTCGGCCTCGGACCGGCCGCCGAGGCGGCTCCGCAGGGTCGCCGCCACGTCGGAGAGCCACCCGGCGCGCTGCCGCGCCAGCTCGGCGGCCGGGTCGACCCCGGCCACCGCCGCGCGGCGCAGCCACTCGCGCATCAGCGAGGCGCGACCCTTGGGCGAGTGGCGCCGCTCCCGCGTCGCCTTCCACGACGGGCACATGGCCTCGTCCGCGTCGAAGCTGAAGCAGGCGCCGTTGCCGTTGCAGTGGAGCGCTTCGTCGAAATCCTCCCGGACCGGCGCCGGGATGGTGCGGTCCCGCTCGCCCCGGCGCGGCACGCCGTCGATCCGGGTCAGGTCAGCGCCCCTGGCCGAGGCGATCTTGCCCGGGTTCATCCGGTCGTCCGGGTCGAAGGCGCGCTTGACCGCCTCCAGCGCCGGCATCAGCGGCCCGAACGTCTCCGGCACGAATTCCGAGCGGAAGCCCTTGCCGTGCTCGCCCCAGAGCAGGCCGCCGTACTTGGCGGTGAGCGCGACCACCCCCTCCGTGACCTCGCGGATCAGACCGTTCTGCGCCGGGTCCTTGAGGTCGATGGCCGGCCGCACGTGCAGCACGCCGGCATCGACGTGGCCGAACATGCCGTAGCGCAGCCCCTTGCCGTCGAGGAGCGCGCGGAACTCCGCGATGAAGTCGGCGAGCCGCTCCGGCGGGACCGCCGTGTCCTCCACGAACGGGATCGGGCGCGCGTCGCCCTTGGCGGCGCCGAGCAGGCCCACCGCCTTCTTGCGCATGGTCCAGAGCCGCTCGATCGCGTCGCCCCGGGCGATGGTGAAGCCGAGGCGCTTCGTGTCGGTGCCGCGCTCGGCCTCCAGCATCCCGGTGAGCCGCGCGAGGGCCGCCTCCACGGTCGCGGCGTCGTCGCCGACGAACTCCACGAGATTGATGCCGTCCACCGGCCGCCCGGCCGGATCGTCGGGGAAGAAGGCCCGCACTTCGGCCCAGATCGGGTCCTTGCGGGCCAGCGCCAGGACCGTGGAGTCGATCGTCTCAACGGAAGCGGCGCCGAACGGCAGCAGCGCCTGCGCGTCGCGCAGCGCCGCGTCGAAGTCGATGTACGAGAGCGCGACCAGCACGGCGGCCTTGGGGATCGGCAGCACGTTCAGCCGCGCCTCGGCGATCAGCGCCAGCGTCCCCTCGGAGCCGCAGATCACGCTCTTGAGGTCGAACCGGCCGCCCGCGTCGCGCAGATGCGCGAGGTCGTAGCCGGTGAGGCAGCGGTTGAGCTTGGGGAAGCGCTCGGCGATGAGCGCGGCGTTCTCGGTGACGACGGCGTCGACGGTGCGGTGGATGGCGCCGACGCGGTCGTCGCGGCCCTTGGCGGCGTCGAGCCCGGCCGGGTCCAAGGGCTCGGCGGTCCAGACCGTGCCGTCGGTGAGCACGCAGGTCAGCGCGAGGACGTGGTCCCGGGTCTTGCCGTAGAGGCACGAGCCCTGCCCGCAGGCATCGGTCGAGATCATCCCGCCGATCGTGGCGCGGTTCGAGGTGGAGAGCTCCGGCGCGAAGAACAGGCCGTGCTTGGCGAGATCCCGGTTGAGCTGGTCCTTCACCACCCCCGGCTCGACCCGGACGACGCGGTTCGCGACGTCGATCTCCAGGATGCGGTTCATGTGCCGCGAGGTGTCGACCACGAGGCCGTGGCCCAGCGACTGCCCGTTGGTGCCGGTCGCCCCGCCCCGGGGCCGGATCACGATCTCGGCGAAGCGCGGATCCGCGAGGAGCTTGGCGACGCGCACGAGGTCGTCGCGGGTGCGCGGAAAGGCCACGGCCCCCGGCGCCACCTGGTAGATCGAGTTGTCGGTGGAAAAGACCGTGCGGTCGGCGTCCGAGAGCGTCAGGTCGCCCTCGAAGCCGCGCAGGCGCAGCTCGGCGCAGGCCGCGGCGTAGAGCGGCACGGCCTCGGTGTGGCGGGTCAGGACCGGGATCATCCGCGCCTTCTACACCCGGCGGATCGCGGGAGACCATCGGCGACGGGACGGCGCGCGCTGGCATCCGGCTTGCCACGCACCCGCGACCTCCTGCGACCTCCCGCAATCTCCGGAACGGATGCCCATGAACGCGAGCCTCGAACGGGTCAGGGATGCCCTGGCCGAGCTGATCAAGGCCGCCCTCCTCTCGGACGACGGCCTGAGCGACGCCTGCCGCGCGGCCGGCCGCGCCAGGCTCGCCGCCCTCGCGGGCGATCCGCCCGAGCCCGAGAGCCTGCGGATGGACGGCGCCTGGACGCTCGCCGTCCAGGCGGCGGAGAGCCCGGAACTCGCGCCGCTGGAGGGACGGGTGAACCTGACCCTGCCGCGCGCCTGCCCCTTCACCCTGGACGAGCTCCTCGCACCCGACCTCGACGTGGATCAGGCCGTGGCGCGCATCCGCAAGGGCGCCTCGACCGGCTGATCGCGCCTGTTGAGGAGTGCCGGCACGGCGTTGCCGCGCGCGGGCCGGACACCCATGTTAGCCTCACAGGACCGACGCCTCGGTCCCGCGCCCGCACGCGGGTCCCGTCTATCGCAGAACTCTCCGGCACCCCCCTTTTGGCACGACGCACCACCGCCCCGGCGGCCGAGCCCGCCGCTCCGCAGCCCTTCCCCACCCGTGAGCAGATCCTCGCCTTCGTGGCCGAGTCGAAGGAGCGCGTCGGCAAGCGGGAGATCGCCAAGGCCTTCGGCATCAAGGGGGCCGCCAAGATCGACCTCAAGCGCGTCCTCAAGGAGATCGAGGAGGACGGCGCCCTCGACCGCGGCCGCGGCGGCCTCGCCCCGGCGGGCCACCTGCCGCCGGTCGTGCTGGCCGATATCCGATCCCGCGACCGCCACGGCGATTTCCTGGCGATCCCGGTGGAGTGGACCGGCACCGGCAAGCCGCCCGCCATCGTGCTGACCCAGCCGCGCGGCCCCCGCAAGGGCAACCGCCCGGCCCCGGGCATCGGCGACCGCGCCCTGATCCGGGTCGAGCGCGACGCGGAGGGCGGCTACACCGGCCGGGTCGTCAAGGTCATCGGGAAGAACAAGGCCGAGATCATCGGTGTCTACCGGGCCGGCGCGCAGGGCGGCCGGATCGTGCCGGTGGAGAAGCGGGCGCAGGGCCGCGAGATCCTGATCCCGCCCGGCGAGGAAGGGCAGGCCCGCGACGGCGACCTCGTCAGCGTCTCGCTGGAGCGCGAGACCCGGTTCGGCCTGCCGAAGGGGCGTGTGCGGGAGCGGCTCGGCTCGCTCGGTTCCGAGAAGGCGGTGAGCCTAATCGCCCTGCACCTCCACAACATCCCGCACGTCTTCGCCGACGCGACCCTGGCGGAGGCCGATTCCGCCAAGCCCGCCACCCTGAAGGGCCGCGAGGACTGGCGCGACCGGCCCCTCCTGACCATCGACCCGCCGGACGCCAAAGACCACGACGACGCCGTCATGGCCGAGGCCGATCCCGACCCGGCCAACCCCGGCGGCTTCATCCTCACCGTCGCCATCGCGGACGTGGCCGCCTATGTCCGGCCGGGCTCCAGCCTCGACCGGGAGGCGCTGGAGCGGGGCAACTCGGTCTACTTCCCCGACCGGGTCGTGCCGATGCTGCCCGAGCGGATCTCGAACGACCTCTGCTCGCTCCGCGAGGGGGAGGACCGGCCGGCGCTGGCGGTGCGCATGGTCATCGCCGCCGACGGCGAGAAGCGCCGCCACGCCTTCCATCGGGTGATGATGCGCTCCCGCGCCAAGCTCGCCTACGCGCAGGCGCAGGCCGCCATCGACGGGCGGCCGGACGACGCGACCGGGCCGCTGCTGGAGACGGCGCTCCGCCCCCTCTGGGCGGCCTACGCGGCCCTGCGCGCGGCCCGCGACCGCCGCGGGCCGCTGGCCCTCGACCTGCCCGAGCGCAAGGTTCTCCTGAGCCCCGAGGGCGCGGTCGACCGGGTGATCGTGCCGGAGCGCCTCGACGCCCACCGGCTGATCGAGGAGTTCATGATCCAGGCGAACGTCGCCGCCGCCGAGACCCTGGAGCAGGCCCGACAGCCCCTGATCTACCGCGTCCACGACGAGCCCGCCCTGGAGAAGATGCGGGCGCTCGGCGAGGTCCTGGCCTCGGTCGGCATCAAGCTGCCCAAGGAGGGGGCGCTGCGCCCCGCCCTGTTCAACCGGATCCTCGCCACCGCGGCCGAAACCGAGCACGGGGTGTTCCTCAACGAGGTGATCCTGCGCAGCCAGGCCCAGGCCGTCTACGCGCCCGAGAATCTCGGGCATTTCGGCCTGAACCTGCGCCGCTACGCGCATTTCACCTCGCCGATCCGGCGCTACGCCGACCTGATCGTGCACCGGGCGCTGATCACCGCCTGCCGGCTCGGCTCGGACGGGCTCGCGAGCGACGTCTCCCTCGGCGAGCTGGCGCAGTTCGGCGAGCAGATCTCGGCGGCCGAGCGCCGCGCCATGGCGGCCGAGCGCGAGACGATCGACCGCCTCATCGCCCACCACCTCGCCGACCAGGTCGGCGCGACCTTCGCGGGCCAGATCGCCGGCGTCACCCGGGCCGGCCTGTTCATCAAGCTCGACGAGACCGGCGCGGACGGCTTCGTGCCGGTCTCGCAGCTCGGCGCCGACTATTTCCGCCACGAGGAGGGCCGCCACGCCCTGGTCGGCGAGCGCACCGGGGAGACGTTCCGCCTCGGCGACCGGGTCGAGGTGCGGCTCGTGGAGGCCGCGCCGGTGGCCGGGGCGCTGAGGTTCGAGCTGCTCAGCGAGGGCCGGACCCGTTCCGGCGCCCGGTCCGCGGGGCCGGGGAAGAAGTCCGGCGGGCGGCCCTTCAAGGCCGCGCCGCCCGGCCGCCCCGCCGGCATCCGCAACACCGGGTCGCGCCACCGCGGCTCGCGCCGCTGACCCGGGCGGTGTACAGGCAGGGGATGGCCGCCGACGCGATTCCCGAGCGCACCCGCCTGATCCCCGCGATGGCCCGGGGCTTCGTCGGCCGCTGCCCGCATTGCGGCCAGGGCCGGATCTTCGGCCGCTTCCTCAAGGTGCGGCCGGAATGCGACGTCTGCGGCCTGGAGCTGCACCATCACCGGGCCGACGACCTGCCGCCCTACGTGGTGATCTTCATCGTCGCCCACATCGTCGGCTACCTGATCCTGGAGACCGAGAGCGCCTACGAGGTGCCGCTCTGGGTCGAGATGGGCGTCTGGCCGGTCTTCACCCTCGTCTTCGCGCTGGCCCTGCTCCAGCCCGTGAAGGGCGCCGTCGTCGGGCTGCAATACGCCCTTGGCATGCACGGCTTCGCCACGCTACCGCGGAGCCGCCCCGCAGCGGGGCTTGAGGAGACGCGCCTTGCCGGAGCCGCAGCGGGAGCCCCCGATCGTCACAGCTCCTGAGCGGAAGCCCGCCGCGGCGCGCCTGCGGCCGCGCGACGCCGCGACCATGATCGTGATCGACCGGCGCGGACGGGGCGGCCCGAAGGTCCTGATGGGCCGGCGCAACCCGAACCTCGCCTTCATGCCGGGCAAGTTCGTCTTCCCGGGCGGCCGGATCGAACTCGGCGACCGCCACATGCCGGTGGCCGGGGCGCTCCCGGACTACGCCGAGGCGGCGCTGACCCGGCAGGTGTCCCGGCCCCCGCACCATCTCGGCCGGGCGCTGGCGCTCGCCGCGATCCGCGAGACCTACGAGGAGACCGGTCTGCTCCTCGGCACGACCGAGCACGGTGCGCCCGAGGACGTCCCGGCGGGCTGGGAGGGGTTCGCCCGGCACGGCGTCCTGCCCGACCTCGAGGCGCTGCACCTCGTCGCCCGCGCGATCACCCCGCCGAAGCGCGTGCGCCGCTTCGACACGCGCTTCTTCACCGTCGACCGCCGGATGGTGGCGGCCGAGGAGCCGGGACGGGTCGAGGCCGACGCCGAGTTCACCGAACTCGCCTGGGTCCGGCTCGACGCGGCCCGCAAGCTCGACCTCCCCTTCATCACCCGCGCGATCCTCGACGAGCTGGAGGCGCAGATCGCCGCCGATTTCGCGCCCTACCGCATGATCCCCTTCCACTACGAGCGCTACGGGCGGCGCGAACGGGTGGCCTTGTGAGCGGTCCGGACGGATTGCAGGACGGGCGGCGGGGGATCAGTTCGGAGGACGTGGCGGCGATCTCGGCGGCCGTGACCTGCGTCACCGTCGTCGGCATCGGCCTCAGCCTGTCGATCCCGCTCCTCTCGATCGAGATGGAGCGGCGCGGCGCGTCGAGCACGCTGATCGGGCTCAACACCGCGGTGGCGGGCATCGCCAGCATCTGCACGGTGCCGTTCGTGCCGCGCCTCGCCGCGCGGGTCGGCGTCGCCCCCCTGCTC
The DNA here is from genome assembly GCF_053345625.1 of Methylobacterium sp. D53M. Taxonomy (NCBI): domain Bacteria; kingdom Pseudomonadati; phylum Pseudomonadota; class Alphaproteobacteria; order Hyphomicrobiales; family Methylobacteriaceae; genus Methylobacterium; species Methylobacterium sp. D53M. The sequence continues at coordinate 173,359 of NZ_JBKFAL010000006.1, read as the reverse complement.
GGACTGGCGCTCCTCGTCGGGGCGATCAGCCTCGCGCTGTTCCCGCTGCTGCCGGGCATCGCCCTGTGGTTCCCCCTGCGCTTCGTGTTCTCGGCGACGCTCGGGGCGCTGTTCGTCCTCTCCGAGTACTGGATCAACGCCGCCGCCCCGCCGGAGCGGCGCGGCTTGGTGATGGGCATCTACGCGACCGTCCTGGCGACGGGCTTCGCAGTCGGTCCGCTGCTGCTGGCCCTGGTCGGGACCGAGGGGCTGGCGCCCTACGCGACGGGGGCCGCCCTCATGCTGGCCGGCGGCCTGCCCATCGCCCTGGCCCGCGGGCTGTCGCCGACGATCGAGACGGGCTCCGGCCGCGGCATCCTCGGCTACGTCCGGCTCGCCCCCGGCGCCCTGGCGGCGGCCCTGGCCTACGGGGCGGTGGAGACCGGCATCTTCGCCATCCTACCGCTCTACGGCCTGCGCCTCGGCTACGACGCGCAAGGGGCGGCCGGCCTCGTCAGCCTGATCGCGCTGGGCAACGTGCTGTTCCAGATCCCGTTCGGCTGGCTCGCCGACCGCCTCGACCGGGGCGCGGTGCTCCTCGGCGCGGGCCTCGCGGGGGCGGCGGGCTCGGCCCTGATCCCCCTCGCGGCCGGCCATCCGGCGGCGTTCGGCGCGCTGCTCCTCGTCTGGGGCGGCATCGCCGGGACCCTCTACACGGTCGGCCTCGCGATGCTGGGCGACCGCACGCCGCCGAACGATCTCGCGGGCGCCAACGCGGCCTTCGTGGTGCTCTACAATGTCGGGTTGATGCTGGGGCCGCCGGTGATCGGCGGCGGGCTCGACCTCGTGCCGCCGAACGGGTTCGCGCTGGCGCTGTTCGCCCTGTTCCTGGCCTTCGCCGGCTGGCTCGCCGCGACGGAGCGCCGGCGCGTCCGCTCTTGACCTGCCGGGCCCGATCGGGCATTCACCCGCCCGTATTCGGCCGGGCCCTCCCGGCCATTTGCGTTTCGCTCACGCGGAATGCCGCACCCTGCAGGAGCGCCGCGCCATGGCCAAGGCCGTCACCGTCAAGATCAAGCTCGTCTCCACCGCCGACACGGGCTATTTCTACGTCACCAAGAAGAACTCCCGCACGCAGACCGAGAAGCTGACGATGCGCAAGTACGACCCGGTCGCGCGCAAGCACGTCGATTTCAAGGAAACCAAGATCAAGTAAGGCCGCGGGCCGCTTCGCGGCCTGACCGCCCACGGGAAGCCGCTCCGGAGACGGGGCGGCTTTTTCCTTGCCCGGCGCGTTCCCGCGCACGGCGTCGCCGGGATCTCCCGAACCGCGACCTGACCGGCCGACAGCCCGGCGCCAGCACGACTCGTTAACCGTCGCTCGTCCCGGACGCTGCCCGACCCGCCGGCCGATCACCGGCCCGCGTTCTCGGCCAGCTCGGCGGTTGGAGGGCGGGTTCGATGCAGCGGATCCTGCTGGCGATTCTCATCACCGCGGCAATCCTCGCGCTCTGGCGCGTCCTGACGCTGCCGGTGTACGCGCTCCGGGCGACCCGCGGCTTGCTCGCGGAACGCCGCGTTCCGGCCCGCGCCCGGAGCCGACCGCTCAGGAAGGGCCCGGCGCGGCCAGATCCGGATCGAGCGTCCGTGCCAGGGACCGCGCGATAGCCACGAGCGCCGTCACCATCGGCGTGGACGGCTCGCGCCGCGGGGCGACGAGGCCGATCGTGTGCTCCAGGTCGGGTGCGGTGATCGGGATCGTGCGCACGCCCTCCATGGGGCCCAAGGCGTCGACTAGGATCTCCGGCATGATCGAGGCCCAGCGCAGGGTGCGCACGTGGGTCAGCAGCACGATCATCGAGTTCGACTCGAGGGTCGCGGCGGGATCCGCACCCGCCTCGCGGATCTGCTGGTCGATGATCCGCCGGTTCTGCATGTTCGGCGTGAGCAGGCAGAGGGGCAGGCGGCTGGTCTCGGCCCAGGTGACGCTGGTGCGACCCTCGAAGGGCCCGCCGATCGCCGTCACGAGGCGGTAGCGCTCCCGGTAGAGCGGGACGGAGATCACCCGCCCGAGGGGCTCGTTGTCGAGGTAGGTCAGGCCCGCATCCGCCTCCAGGTTCTCGATCAGCGAGAAGATGTCGGCGGAGGTGGCCGATTCGACCGTCAGCCGCACGTCCGGGTGCCGCTCGCGGTAGGGCGTCGTGAGGTTCACGATCATCGGCAGCGCCGTGGGGATCGCGGCGATGCGGAGATGGCCGGTCAGGCCCCGGCGCAGGCCCGTGACCTCCTCGTGCATGGCCCGCGCGTCGGCCACGATGCGCCGCGCCCATTCGAGGACCCGCTCGCCCTCGGGGGTGAAGCCCTGGAAGCGGGAGCCGCGCAGCACGAGCTGCACGCCGAAGCGATTCTCCAGCTGCTTCACGCCGGCCGAGAGGGTCTGCTGGGTCACGCCGCAGGCTTCGGCGGCGTGCCCGAAATGCTGCTCGCGGGCGAGCGCGAGCAGGAAGTCCAGCTTGTCGATCACGACGAAGGCATCCCGGCACGGCGAGGCGCCGGAAACCTAGCGGCCCGCCGAGCCCGCCACAACCGAGCGTGCCCGCTCAGCGGAACAGGATGAACGCCTTCGACAGGGTGATGCCGATGCCCCAGACGATCGGGATGCCGACCACCGCCCAGGCCAGCGCGGCCCCCGCGCTGAAGCCGCCACGGCCGATCCCGAAGGAGCCGGACGGCCCCGAGGCCGTGGCGCCGGCGCGGACGTCCAGGGAGGCCCGCTCGGAATCGGACATGAACCAGCGTTGCGCCAGGGGCCGGACGAGCAGGTTGCAGAGGAAGCCGACCGCCAGGAAGCTCGCCAGCACGTACATGGTCCGGCCGTAGAGATCGGCCCCCTGCACGCCCGCGGCGACCTGCGCCTCGCGGATCTTGGTGATGACGAAGGGCCCGACGATGCCGGCCATCGACCAGGCGGTGAGCAGGCGCCCGTGGATGGCGCCCACGAACTGCGTGCCGAACACGTCGGCGAGATAGGCCGGCACGGTCGCGAAGCCGCCGCCGTACATGGACAGGATCACGCAGAAGATAGCGACGAACAGCGCCTGCGAGCCGATGCCGGCGGCCCAGGGCGCGGCCGCGTACAGGAGGCCGCCCAGGGCGAAGAAGATCGCGTAGGTGACCTTCCGCCCGATGCGGTCCGACATCGAGGCCCAGAAGAACCGGCCCAGGATGTTGAAGAGTGAGAGCAGGCCGACGAAGCCGGCCGCGATGGCCGCGACCTGCGCCTTCTGGCCGGCGTCGAGGGCCGAGAAGCCGGTGCCGGGCAGGCCGATCAGCTCGCCGCCGAAGATCTCCTGGAGCATCGGCGAGGCCAGCGCCAGCACGCCGATGCCGGCCGACACGTTGAGGAACAGGACGAGCCAGATCATCCAGAACTGGACGGTCTTGTGGGCGTCGCGCAGGTGGACGTGCCCCGAAGCGATCATGGCGTTCTTGGCGGCCAGGCTGGTCCAGCCGTCCGGGCGCCAGCCGGCCGGCGGCACCCGGTAGCCGAACGCCCCGCCCAGCATGAACAGGATGTACCCCACGCCCATCACCGCGAGGGTCTGCCAGACGCCGGCCGAATCGGCGGTCCGGAAGCTCTTGATCAGGCTGTCGGCCAGGGGCGAGCCGATCATCGCGCCGCCGCCGAAGCCCATGATCGCCATGCCGGTCGCCATGCCGCGCCGGTCCGGGAACCACTTGATCAGGGTCGAGACCGGCGAGATGTAGCCGAGCCCGAGGCCGATGCCGCCGATCAGGCCCATGCCGAGCCAGACCAGCCAGAGCTGGTGGATGTAGACGCCGAAGGCGCCGATCAGGAAGCCGCCGCCCCAGCAGAGGGCCGCCGCGATGCCGGCCTTGCGCGGTCCGGCCCGCTCCAGCCAGCCGCCGAACAGGGCAGCCGAGAGACCGAGCACGACGATGCCGATGGAGAAGACCGTGACGAGGTCGCTGACCCGCCAGTCGCAGGTGGTGGTGAACAGGGCCGTCATCACGCCCATGTCGGGGCAGGCGGCGGGCGCCGGCTTGCCCACGGAGAGCGCCCGGGTCAGCGGCAGCCAGAACACCGACAGGCCGTAGGCCATCCCGATGCAGAGATGGATCGCCAGCGCCGCCGGCGGCACCAGCCACCGGTTGAAGCCCGGCTTGGCGACGATCCGCTCGCGCGACAACAGACTCGGCGTTCCCTCAGGCGCGATCGCGCCTGCCACTCCAGCACCCATGATGGACTCCTCCGCCGCGGCCTCGTTGGCGGGCCTCGCGGCGGCGGACGATGCGCGATTTGTGTGCAGGGTGCCAGCGCGCGACACGCTGAGACGTCGATTTTAATCCAGTCCGGCGCCGACTGTATGCGGATTCCTCGTCAACGCGCCGTCCGGAGGCCGTATGGACCGCCGCTGCGGGCGCCGGTCTGTCCGGCGCCCGCAGCGGCTGCCGCCCTCACATGGGCGGGGTCAGGCCGTCCTTGCCGACCGCCACGAGCTTGCCCTCGGCCTTGCTGCCGTCCTTGGCGACCACGGCGAAGACCTTGGAGCCGGGCGTCAGGATCGCCTTGTCGGCGGGCTCGAAGGCCACGATCGGCGCCGAGGCCGGCACCACGATCTCCTTGGAGCCGTCCTTGCCGTAGCTCACCGTCAGCGTGCGCTCGCCGCCCGAGGCCGCCTTGTCGGCCTTCACGGTGCCGTTCGTCATCGCGCTCTTCACCTTCGGGGCGTTCGACGACTCGGCCTTCACGGTGCCGTTGGTCATCGCGCTCTTCACCTTGGCGCCGGCGCCCGCGGTGTGGTCGGTGATCGCATCCCAGCCGTAATGGCCCTCGCCCGTGCCGCGCATCGATTCGGGGAAGAGCACGACCTCGAGGGCGGTCATCGGGTTCTCGCCCTTGGTGGCGGTGCCGATGAAGACACCGTCCTTGATCGCGTCGAGGCTGGACGGGACAACCCAGGCGAACTTGGCGCCGCTCACGTCGACGGTCTCGGTCTTGCCGTCGTCGGTCTTGATCGTGACCGTGCCGCCGTCGGCCTTGTCGACGGTCCCGCGGACGCGCTCGACCTGCGCGGCGAAGGCCGCACTCGACAGCAGGGCCGTCAGGCCGGCGGCGACGAGTGTCTTACTGAGGTGCTTCATCGGGGTCCCATCCTGGCTTCAGGAGCCGGGTTATGGGGCGGCCCGCGCGCGAAACAAGGTTGCGCGCAAGCGAAACGACCTGCTCGGCGACAGAAGCGAGGTTGTCAGTCACCACCGTCTTTGCGAGCGGAGCGAAGCAATCCAGCCGGCGCAAGGACTTCCTCCGTCGCGTTGCCCTGGATCACTTCGCTGCGCTCGCGATGACGGGGTGGCGCGTCGGACGACGGCACCGACCGAAAACGAGTCAGGCGGCACCCGGTGGGCGCCGCCTGATTACCGCGCGGGCAGCGGGGACGCTGCCCTCCGAAGGCTCACGCCGCGAGCGAGCGCAGCACGTAGGGCAGGATGCCGCCGTTGCGGAAGTACTCGAGCTCGTCGAGCGTATCGATGCGGCAGGTCAGCGGGACCTGCTTCACCGAGCCGTCGGCGGACTTGATCTCCGCGGTGAGCGTCTGGCGGGGCTTCAGCTCGCCGGCGAGGCCCTTGATGGTGACGGTCTCGTCACCCTTCAGGCCCAGCGACTGCCAGCTCGTGTCGCCCTGGAAGACCAGCGGCACCACGCCCATCCCGACGAGGTTCGAGCGGTGGATGCGCTCGAAGCTCTCGGCCACCACGGCGCGGACGCCGAGCAGCTTCGTGCCCTTCGCCGCCCAGTCGCGCGACGAGCCGGTGCCGTACTCCTTGCCGGCGAAGATCACGAGCGGCGTGCCCTGTTCGGCGTACTTCATCGCCGCGTCGTAGATGAACATCTTCTCGCCGGACGGCTGGAAGTGCGTCCACCCGCCCTCGACCACGCCGCCGGAGGCGTCCTTCACCATCTGGTTCTTGATGCGGATGTTGGCGAAGGTGCCCCGCATCATCACCTCGTGGTTGCCGCGCCGCGTGCCGTACTGGTTGAAGTCCTGCACGCGCACCTGGTGCGACTGCAGGTACTCGCCGGCCGGCGAGGCCGCGCGGATGTTGCCCGCCGGCGAGATGTGGTCGGTGGTGATCGAGTCGAGGAACAAGCCGAGGATGCGCGCACCCTCGATGTCCTCGACGGGCTTGGGGGTCTTCTCCATGCCGACGAAGTAGGGCGGGTTCTGCACGTAGGTGGAGCCGGGGTTCCACGCGAAGGTCTCGGCCTCGGTGACCTCGACGTCCTTCCAGTTCTGGTCGCCGCCGAACACGTCGGCGTAGCGGGACTTGAACAGCGCCGAGGTGATGTTCTCCTCGATGAACTGCTGCACCTCGGCCGAGGACGGCCAGATGTCCTTGAGGTAGACCGGCTTGCCGTCGGAGCCCTGGCCGAGCGGCTCCGTGGTGATGTCGATCTGCATCGAGCCGGCGAGCGCGTAGGCGACGACCAGCGGCGGCGAGGCGAGGTAGTTCGCCCGCACGTCGGGGTTCACGCGGCCCTCGAAGTTGCGGTTGCCCGAGAGCACCGCCGCGGCGACGACGTCGTTGTCGTTGATCGCCTTCGAGATCGCCTCCGGCAGCGGGCCGGAATTGCCGATGCAGGTCGTGCAGCCGAAGCCCACGAGGTTGAAGCCGAGCGCGTCGAGCGGCTCCTGCAGGCCGGACTTCTCCAGGTACTCGCCGACCACCTGCGATCCGGGCGCGAGCGAGGTCTTCACCCACGGCTTGGAGCGCAGGCCCTTGGCGACGGCGTTGCGGGCCAGCAGGCCCGCGCCGATCATCACCGAGGGGTTCGACGTGTTGGTGCAGCTCGTGATCGCGGCGATCACCACGTCACCGTGCCCGATGTCGAAGTTGGTGCCCTCGACCGGGTAGCGGCGCGCGAGGTCGGCGGCCTTCTTGAACTCCGTCTCCATCGAGGACGCGAAGCCGGACTTGGCGCCGTCGAGCAGCACGCGGTCCTGCGGGCGCTTCGGGCCGGCGAGCGAGGGCCGGACCTGGCCCATGTCGAGTTCCAGCGTGTCGGTGAAGACCGGGTCGGGGGTCTGGGCGTCGCGCCACATGCCCTGCGCCTTCGCGTAGGCCTCGACCAGGGCGATCCGGTCGTCGGAGCGGCCGGTGACCTTCAGGAAGTCGATGGTCTTCTGGTCGACCGGGAAGAAGCCGCAGGTCGCGCCGTACTCAGGGGCCATGTTGGAGATCGTGGCCCGGTCGGCGACCGCCATGTCGTCGAGGCCGGGGCCGTAGAATTCCACGAACTTGCCGACCACGCCCTTCTTGCGCAGCATCTGGGTGACGGTGAGCACGAGGTCGGTGGCGGTGGTGCCCTCGGGCAGCTTGCCCGACAGCTTGAAGCCCACGACCTCGGGGATCAGCATCGACAGCGGCTGGCCGAGCATGGCCGCCTCGGCCTCGATGCCGCCGACGCCCCAGCCCAGCACCGCCATGCCGTTGACCATGGTGGTGTGCGAATCGGTGCCGACCAGCGAATCGGGATAGGCCACGTCGGAGCCGTTCTCGGACTTGGTCCAGACGGTCTGCGACAGGTATTCCAGATTCACCTGGTGGCAGATGCCGGTGCCCGGGGGGACCACCGAGAAGTTGTCGAAGGCCGACTGGCCCCACTTCAGGAAGGTGTAGCGCTCGCCGTTGCGCTCGTATTCCAGGGCGACGTTGTCGGCGAGCGCCTTCGGGGTGCCGAACTCATCGACGATCACCGAGTGGTCGATGACGAGATCGACCGGCACCAGCGGGTTGATCTTCTGCGGATCGCCGCCGAGCGCCACCATGGCGTCGCGCATGGCGGCGAGGTCGACCACCGCCGGGACGCCGGTGAAGTCCTGCATCAGCACGCGGGAGGGGCGGAACGCGATCTCGACCTCGGCCTTGCCCTTCTGGTCGAGCCAGGCGACGGCGGCCTCGATGTCGGCCTTCTTGACTGAGCGGTCGTCCTCGTACCGGAGCAGGTTCTCCAGGATCACCTTCATGGAGAAGGGCAGCGCGGCCGCCGAGGCGAGGCCGTTCTTCTCGGCCGCGGGAATGGAATAGTAGGTGTAGGTCTTGCCGCCGGCTTCGAGCGTCTGGCGGGCCTTGAAGCTGTCGAGTGAGGGCACGGCTGGTTCTATCCTCGCTGCGGGTTGTCGAACACGCGCAGGCAAGACCTGCGCTACGAGATCCGTGTTCGGCCTGTGTAGCGCCCGACGGGCGCGCGCCGCCCCGGGAGTGCCCGGGCAGGACGATGCGCGGGGGCGATTTGGACGCCCGTGATGCCGCGCGGCGCAGCCGCGGAGGGATATAGAACTTTTCGAATCTGGCCGCTACCGGGTCGTCATGACAGGTGCGTTTTCCTGTCGGGGACCGTGGCGGCGACTGGGCGCGCGCCGCGGAGGCCTGCGCGACTCGCGCATCTCCAGCGGGCATCGACGGTGGCGGCCGAGCGCGACAGGCCCCCTCTCCCAAGCGGGAGCGGAGAGCCGCACGGCTGTTGCCGGTGCTGCTGCGTACGTCCGCGAGCCCGCAGAAGGGCGGGAGTCGCGTGGCGCGGGCGCCCTACCCTTGCCCGGGCACGCCCGCGACGGACAGGGCCTTCGATCGATTCGGCTGGGCCGCGAGCCTGCGCAGGGACGCGACGTTCGTGGCCGCCTCCTCGGCGCTCATGTCGCGGCGCAGGACGGCCTCGGCATCGGCGAAGTGGCCCTTGAGGCCGAGCACCATGGCGAGGTTGGCCCGCACCCGCGCGTCGGCGCCGGGCTGGTCGGCGGCGAGGCGCAGGGTCTGCTCGGCCTGATCGAGGTTGCGCGACAGCGCGTAGGACAGGCCGAGATTGGACAGGAGCGAGGGCTCGTTCGGGCGGATCTTGAGGGCGGCCTCGTAGAAGCCCTGGGCGCGGGCCTGCTCGCCGAGCTGGGCGGAGGCCGAGCCCTGCGCCGACAGGATGCGCCAGTCGGGATTGGCGGGCGTGTGCGCGTTGGAGAGCACGTCGATCGCCTCGCGGAAGCGGCCCGCCTCGACCAGCGACTTTCCGTAGGCACCGAGCAGGGCCTGGTCGCGCGGGTTGCGCAGGGCGGCCTGCTGCAGCACCGCCGAGGCCTGGCCGATCTGGTCGGTGGCCCGCAGGGCGCGGGCGTAGGCCATCGCCGTGCGCCCGTCGGCGGGGTCGGCGTTGTAGCGCTCGGCCAGCCGGTCGATGTCCTGCCGCGAGGGCGCCGCGGCGGCCGCGGACGGCCCGCCGAGGGGGCCGATCGACCCGGTCGTCTCGGGCGAGCGGGTGTTGCAGCCGGCCAGGCCCAGCGCGACGACGGCGGCCGCGAGGGCGGCGCGGCGTCCGGGGCGTGCTTGGGATCGGGTGACCCGGAACAGGGCCGTCATCATGGTGCGCTCCGCCGGCATCGGGACCGGACGCGATGGCACGCGCTTCACGCTCCCGGCCGGCCGGTGATAGAGCGTTAACCCTAATCACCGGTTAAGCCGCCGGTCCGGGCGGCACGCGAGAGGCACATGACCCAGGCCGAGATTCCGGCGACGACCCGCGGGCTCCTGCCCGGCGACACCCAGGCCGTACCGGTGACGCTGGTCACCACCGGGGGCTGGGCGGCGGTCGAGTCCGGCCTGGAGCCCGCCCAGCGGAGCTTCGCCAGGGCCATCGGCTTCAAGCCGAAGGCGGGCAGCCTCGCGCTCCTGCCCGGCCCGGACGGCGGCCTCGCGCGGGTCCTGTTCGGCCTCGGCGATCCGGAGGCCGCGGCCTACGACAGGCTCCTCGCCGGCAAGCTGCCGGGGCTGCTGCCGGAGGGGACCTTCCGCCTGGACAACGCCCCCGAGCCGGCCGAGGCCGCCCTCGCCTGGCTGATGGGGAGCTACCGCTTCGGCCGCTACCGGTCCGGCGGCGGCACGAAGGCCCGGCTCGCGGCGCCCGCCGGCATCGACGCGGCCGAGGTGGAGCGGGTCGCCGCCGCGGTGGCGCTGGGCCGGGATCTCGTCAACACGCCGGCCAACGATCTCGGGCCCGCCGAGATCGAGGCGGCCGCCCGGGCGGTGGCCGCGCGCCACGGCGCCTCCGTCGCCGTCACGGAAGGCGCGGCCCTCGCCGAGGGGTACCCGCTGATCCACGCGGTCGGCGCCGCGTCGCCCCGGGCCCCGCGGCTGATCGACCTGACCTGGGGGCCGGCGGACGCGCCGCGCGTGACTCTGGTCGGCAAGGGCGTCGCCTTCGACACCGGCGGCCTCGACCTGAAGCCGTCGGCCGCGATGCTGCTGATGAAGAAGGACATGGGCGGCGCCGCCGCGGCGCTGGCCGCCGCCGACATGGTCATGGGCGCGGGCCTGAACCTGCGCCTGCGCCTGCTGATCCCCGCGGTGGAGAACGCGGTCGCGGGCAACGCCTTCCGCCCCGGCGACGTGCTGCCGAGCCGGGCCGGGCTCAGCGTCGAGATCGGCAACACCGACGCGGAGGGCCGGCTGATCCTCGCCGACGCGCTCGCCCTCGCGGACGCGGATTCCCCCGACCTGATCCTCGACTTCTCGACCCTGACCGGCGCGGCCCGGGTGGCCCTCGGGCCGGACCTGCCGGCCTTCTTCACGGAGGACGACGCGCTGGCCGAGGCGGTGGCGCGGGCCGGCTGGGCGGCGATCGACCCGGTCTGGCGCATGCCGCTGCACGCGCCCTACGCGAGCCTGCTCGATTCCAAGGTGGCCGACCTCAACAACGTGTCGGGCGGACCGTTCGCGGGCGCGATCACCGCGGCCCTGTTCCTGCGGCGCTTCGCGCCCAACACGAAGGCGCACGGCCATTTCGACCTCTACGGCTGGAACCCCTCCGCCAAGCCCGGCCGGCCGGAGGGCGGCGAGGTCCAGACGGCGCGGCTGACCTACGCGCTGCTCAAGGCCCGCTACGGCGGCTGATCGCCTCCCGTCGTCGCGAGCGCGGCGAAGCGATCCAGTCGGCGCCCCGCTGACAGATGTCGCGCAGCCCTGGGTCGCTTCGCTGCGCGCGCGATGACGGTGCGGCTGGGGGCACGCTCAGGCGGTGCGCGGCAGCCCGGTCTCGATCAGGCGCGCCCACAGGGAAGCCCCGTACGGCGCGGCCGCGTCGTTGAAATCGTAGTGCGGGTGGTGGAGCGAGGCGCTGTCGCCGTTGCCGATGAACATGTAGGCGCCGGGACGGCGGGCGAGCATGTAGGAGAAGTCCTCGGCGGTCATCATCGGCGCCACCGTCCGGTCGACGTTCTCCTCACCCACCAGGGCCTCGGCGACGCCGGCCATGAAATCGGTCTCGGCGGGATGGTTCTCGGTCACCGGGTAGCTCGCCCCGTACGCGACCCCGCCCCGCGCGCCGAAGCCGCCGGCGATCTCGGCCACCAGGGTCTCGATCCGCGCCTTGATCTCGCCGCGCACGGCCTGGGACAGCGTGCGCATGGTGCCGCGCATGGTGACGGTCTGCGGCAGGACATTGAAGGCCTCGCCGGCCTCCAGCGCGCAGACCGAGACCACGGCCGACTGCACCGGGTCGAGGTTGCGCGACACGATGCTCTGCAGGGCGATGATCACGTGGCTCGACACGAGCACGCTGTCGACGGCGTTCTGCGGCAGGGCCGCATGGCCGCCCCGTCCCTCGATCGTGATCGTGAAGCGATCGGTCGAGGCCATGATCGGCCCCGGCCGGATCGCGAAGGTGCCGACCGCCATGCCGGGGATGTTGTGCATCCCGTAGACCGACTCGACCCCGAACCGCTCCATCATTCCGTCGTCGACCATCGCCTCGCCGCCGCCGCCACCCTCCTCGGCGGGCTGGAAGATCAGCACGGCCGCCCCGTCGAAATCCCGGGTCTCGGCGAGGTACTTGGCGGCGCCGAGGAGCATGGTCGTGTGACCGTCGTGGCCGCAAGCGTGCATCTTGCCCGGCACGGTGGAGCGGTAGGGCAGGTCGCGCACCTCTTGGATCGGCAGGGCGTCCATGTCGGCGCGCAGGCCGATGGCACGGTTGGAGCTGCGTCCCCGGCCGCGGATGACGCCCACCACCCCGGTCCGACCGATGCCGGTGACGACCTCGTCACAGCCGAAGGACCGCAGCGTCTCGGCGACGAAGCCGGCGGTGCGGTCGACGTCGTAGAGCAGCTCGGGATGGGCGTGCAGGTCGTGCCGCCACGCCGTCATCGTGTCGGCGAAGGCGCGGATCCGTTCGAGGACGGGCATCGGGGCGGGGCTCTCGTGGCCTTGGCGGGTGGGCCGGACCAGCAAAGCCGGGGCCAGAGCCGCCGTCAACGGCCAAGCTCGGTATCCGCGGCGCCCCGCTCACGCCGCACCCCGCCCCGTGATCCCGCGCCCGCGCCGCCGCGGCGCGGGTGGATGGTCGCCCGCGGCGAGGTCGTCCAGGATCGGGCAGTCCGGCCGCGCGTCGCCGCAGCAGGCCTCCGCCAAGTGCTCCAGCGTCCGGGCCATGCCCTCCATCTCGGCGATGCGGCGGCGCAGATCGGCGATCTGCTCCTGCGCGATCGCCTTCACCCCGGCGCTCGGCCGGGCGCGGTCGCGCCAGAGCGCCAGGAGATCCGCGATCGCGTCCACGCTGAAGCCGAGGTCGCGGGCGCGGCGGATGAAGCGCAGCGTGTGCAGGTCCGCCTCGCCGTAGTGGCGGTAGCCGGATTCGGACCGGGCGGCCGGCGGCAGCAGGCCGGTCGCCTCGTACCAGCGGATCATCTTGGCCGAGACGCCGGTCCGGCGCGCCGCCTCGCCGATCGTGAGGGTCGCCGCGCTCATGCCGGCCTCGCGGCCAGCGCCGGCCCCTCGGCCGCCGCGGGACGCCCGCCGGCCCGGCGCAGCCGCAGGGCGTTGCCCAGGACGAACACGCTCGAGAAGGCCATGGCGCCCGCGGCCAGGATCGGCGACAGGGCCGGGCCGCCGAACGGCACCAGCACGCCGGCCGCCACCGGGATCAGCGCGGCGTTGTAGGCGAAGGCCCAGAACAGGTTCTGGCGGATGTTGGCCATCACCGCCCGCGACAGCGCCAGGGCCTCGACCAGGGCCTCCAGATCGCCCGACATCAGCACCACGTCGGCGCTCTCGACGGCGATGTCGGTGCCGGTGCCGATCGCCAGTCCGACATCGGCCTCGGCCAGCGCCGGCGCGTCGTTGATGCCGTCGCCCACGAAGGCCACCGGCCCGTGTTCCGCCCGGAACCGCTGGACCGCCTCGACCTTCCCGCCGGGCAGCACCCCGGCGGCCACGGCGTCGATGCCGAGGCTCCGCGCCACGCCGGCGGCGGTGACGGGATCGTCGCCCGTGACCATCGCCACCGTGAGGCCGCGCGCCTTCAGGGCCGCGACCGCCGCGCGGGCGCCAGCTTTCACGGGATCGGCCACCGCCAGGATCGCGGCGTGGCGGTCGTCGAGCACGAGGTGAATCGGGCTCCGTCCCGCGCCCGCCAGCGCCTCGGCCCGGGCAGCGAGATCCGGGTCGAGGGCGACGCCGAGGCGCTCCAGGTAGCGCGGCGCGCCGACGGCCACGGCCCGGCCCGCGACCCGTCCGGCGATCCCGAAGCCCGCCACCGCCTCGAAGCTGTCCGGTTCCGGCAGGTCGAGGCCGCGCTCGCGGGCCGCCGCCACGACGGCGCCGGCCAGCGGATGCTCGGAGCGGGTCTCCAGCGCGGCGGCGAGGGCCAGAACCGCGTCCTCCGCGACGCCCGCGGCCGGGACGATCTCGGTGAGCCGGGGGCGGCCCTCGGTCAGGGTGCCGGTCTTGTCGAGGGCCACCACCCGCACGTCGCGCAGGCCCTGCAGTGCGGCGCCGTCGCGGAACAGCACGCCGCGCGCCGCCGCGCGCCCGGTGCCGACCATGATGGCGGTCGGCGTCGCCAGTCCCATGGCGCAGGGGCAGGCGATGATCAGCACCGCGACGGCGTTGACCAGGGCCGGACCCAGCGCCGGGGCCGGCGCCAGCGCCAGCCAGGCCAGGAAGGTCACCGCGGCGATGCCGATCACCGCCGGGACGAACCGACCGGTGACGCGATCGACCAGCGCCTGGATCGGCAGCTTGCCGCCCTGGGCGCGCTCCACCATGGCGGCGATCTGCGCCACCACGGTGGCGCCCCCCACGGCCTCGACCCGCAGGTCGAGGCTGCCGCGGCCGTTGAGCGTCCCGCCGATTACGGAATCGCCCGGGACCTTGCGCACCGGCGCCGGCTCGCCCGTCACCATGCTCTCGTCGACGTGGCTGGTGCCGGAGACCACGGCGCCGTCCGCCGCCACCCGTTCGCCCGGACGCACCCGGACGACGTCGCCGAGGCGCAGGGCGTCGAGGGGAACCTCGGTCTCCGCGCCGTCGCGGACGACCCGGGCGGTCTTCGGCGTCAGGTCCATCAGCCGCGCGATCGCCTGGCCTGTGCGCCCCTTGGCGCCGGCCTCCAGCGTCCGGCCGAGCAGGATCAGCGTGACGATCAGGACGCTCGCCTCGAAGTAGAGGTGCGCCGCCCCGGCCGGCAGGAGGTGCGGAGCCAGGGTCGAGACCAGCGAGTACAGGTAGGCGGCGCTGGCCCCGAGGGCGACCAGGGCGTTCATGTCGGGATGGCCGCGCAGCAGGCCCGGAACGCCGCGCAGGAAGAAGCGCCGCCCCGGGCCGGCGAGGACCAGGGTGGCCAGCGCGGCCTGGACCAGGGCCGTCACGGGGCCTCCGTGCAGCGCGGGCAGGAGGTGGCCGCCCATGTCGAGGACCACGACGGGAACCGACAGCAGGGCGGCGACAATCAGATCGCGGCGCAGGGCGCGCCCCTCTTCCGCCTGACGGGCGGAAGGGTCGACCGGGTGGCCGGCCTCGACCGGCCGGGCCTCGTAGCCGGCCGTCTCCACGGCCGCCACCAGCGCGTCCATCGGCACCACCCCCTCGGGATGGCGGATCGCGGCCCGGCCGGCGGCGAGGTTGACGCTGGCGCCGGTCACCCCCGGCACGGCGGCCAGCGCCCGCTCGACGCGGCCGACGCAGCTCGCGCAGGACATCCCGTCCACGGCCAGCAGGCTCTGCGTCTCTGGGACGGGGTAGCCGGCATCCGCGAGCGCCGTCGCGACGTCGCCCGGGCTCGTCGCCCCGTCGAGGACGAGGCTGGCGCGGTGGGTGGCGAGGTTCACCGCCACGTCACGGGCGCCTGGCAGCGCCGCGAGGGCGCGCTCGACGCGGCCGACGCAGGAGGCGCAGGACATGCCCTCGACGGGGAGGGTCAGGGCGACGGATCTCGACATGGCGGTGGTCCGGTTGGAAGCATCCATGCCCGGTCAGATGGAGCTTCCCATGATGGGAAGGTCAAGGGTTCGCGGGCGAGGCTCCGGATCAGGCCGATCGATGCGGGCCGCGGCCGTTGTCGAATCGCGCCCGTCCGGCCAAGGTCGCCGCCCACCGGAGCGACGGGGAAACAGATGAGTGAGCCGCTGACGATCTACGGCGACCCGGGTTCCGGGAACTGCCTCAAGGTCAAATGGGTCGCGGCGCATCTCGGCATCCCGGCGGTCTGGCGCGACGTCGACGTCCCGGGCGGCGGGACGCGCCGGCCCGAGTTCCTCGCCCTGAACCCCGCCGGCCGCGTGCCGATCGTCGTCCTGCCCGACGGCACCGTGCTGTCGGAATCGAACGCGATCATCGTCTACCTCGCCGAGGGCTCCGCGCTGGTCCCCGCGGAGGCCCTGCCCCGCGCCCGGATGCTGCAGTGGATGTTCTGGGAGCAGTACAGCCACGAGCCCTACATCGCGGTCCGCCGCTACCAGCTCCACTACCTCAAGCGGGCGCCCGAGGATCTCGACCCGAAGCTCGCGGAGCGCGGCGCCGACGCCCTGCGGCTGATGGAGGACACCCTCGGGCGCTCGGCCTTCATGGCGGGCGAGACCCTGACCCTCGCCGACGTGGCGCTCGTCGCCTACACGCGCATGGCCCACGAGGGGGGCTTCGACCTGACGGATTACCCGGCGATCCGCGCCTGGGTCGGGCGGGTCGAGACCGGGCTCGGGATCGGCCCCTATACCGGGCCGGCCTGATCGGCCGCGAACCGAGGCGGCGCGGCGCCGTACTCGGGCAGGCTGACCCGCACGGTCGTCCCCTCGCCGGCCGCGCTCTCGATGGCGAGGCGGCCGCGGTGGCGGTTGAGGCTGTGCTTGACGATGGCGAGCCCCAGCCCGGTGCCGCCGCGGGCGCGACTCGAGGTGACGTCGACCCGGTAGAAGCGCTCCGTCAGCCGCGGGATGTGCTCGGGCGGGATGCCCGGCCCGTCATCGGCCACCGACAGGACGACGCGGCGCCCGAGGCGCGGGTCGTCCTCGCGGGCGAGCCCGACGCTGATCCGGCCGCCGCCGTACTTCACGGCGTTCTCGATCAGGTTCTCGATCACCCGCGCCAGCTCGTCGGCGTCGCCGGGGACCGCGTAGGGGCCCGCACCCTCCTCCAGCCGGATCGTGGCGCCCCGCGCCTCGGCGGGCGGGCCCTGGGCGTCGACCATCTGGCGGGCGAGCGCCCCAAGATCGACCACCGCGGTGGGGGCGACGTGCTCGCGCAGCTCGATCCGCGACAGCGACAGCAGGTCGTCGATCAGCCGCGTCATCCGCAGGGCCTGGACGCGCATGATCTCCAGGAAGCGCTCCCGGGCTTGCGCGTCGTCGCGGGCCGGCCCCTGCAGGGTCTCGATGAAGCCGATCAGGGTAGCGAGCGGCGTGCGCAGCTCGTGGCTGGCGTTGGCGACGAAGTCGACCCGCATCGCCTCCAAGCGCCGGGCCGCGGTGAGGTCGCGCAGGAACAGCAGCGCGCTGACGCCGGACCCGTCGGGCATCGGCAGGGCGCCGATCTGGACATCGAAGGTCCGCTCCAGCGGCACCCGGGTCGATAGCGCGACGCGGCGCGGGAGGCCTGAACTCAGCACCGCCTCGATGCCGTCGAGGACCTCCGGGTCGCGGAGCGCGAAGGACAGCGGCCGGGCCTGGTGGAGGGCCGGCAGGAGCGCCCGGGCGGCGGGATTGGCCTCCAGCACCAGGGTGCGCCGGTCGACCAGGATGACCGGGTCCGGCACGTGGGCGAGAAGCGCCTCGGCGACGGCGTGGCGCGGCGTGGTGGTGGCCGGGCGCGGCACGGGCGCCTCGCGGCCGCGCCCGCCGAGCCATCCGCCCAGGCAGACCGCCGCGAGGCCGATCAGGATCAGCGGGAGATCGAGCCGCCCGGCCAGGGCGGTGGCGAGCCCGAGCAGGCCCGCGGCGATCGCGGCGCCGGTCCAGGCGGGGGAGCTACGCAGGCGGCCGGACATGGCGGGCGCGGCCGGCCGCTCAGCGGTGCTCAGACTCGTCGTGCCACGCCCGGCCGGACGGGCCGGCCGTGCCCTCCGGAGGCCCAGGATCGCGGGCGCCGCCCGCGCGCTTGACGATCTCGTACAGCCCGAGCATCGCCAGGGCGGTCACGAACGGCACGACGTAGTAGCAGCCCCGGAACAGCAGCAGCGAGGTCAGCACCTCGTTGCGCGGCAGGCTCGACAGGGCGAGCAGGATCGTCGCCTCGAACACCCCGATCCCGCCCGGCGCGTTCGACGCGATCCCCAGCATGGCGGCGAGCACGTAGATCGCCAGGAAGGTGGTGAAGCCGAGCGTCGTCTCCTGCGGCAGCAAGACGTAGAGCACCGCCGCCGCCGCGCAGACGTCGCCGATCCCGACGATCATCTGGCCGATGGAGACCGAGGCGCCCGGCAGCTCCAGGCGCCACTGCTTGACGGTGATGCTGCGCTTCTTGGCCGAGACCCAGGCGAGGTAGCCGAGCACCAGGGCGAGCGCCGCGAGGCCGACGCCCTGGTTGATCCGGATCGACGTGAAGGCGAGGCCGGCGAGCTGGCCGGCCTCGATGATCAGGCTCAGGCCCAGCACCACGCCCATGCCGAGCCAGAAGGTGAAGCCGGCGATGACGGTGAGCGCGGCGATCTTGGCCGTCGAGAGCCCCTGCCGGGCGTAGATCCAGTAGCGGATCGTCCCGGCGGTGAGCAGTGGGAAGCCGAGAGTGAAACTCACCGCGTAGCTCGTGAAGGAGGCGAGCGCGGTGATCCGGTACGGCACCTTGATCTTGAGCTGGCGCAGGGCCAGCGCGTCGTAGCCGGTCAGGAACAGGTAGCTGATGCCGACGAACAGGAAGGCGAGCCCGAGCTGCTCGGCGGTCGCCGCCGCGATGGCGCTGCGCACCTCCGCCCAGCTGACGCTCTGCACGAGCTTCCACAGGACGCCGAGGGAGACGGCGAACAGCACGATGCTGGCCGCCGTGCCGATCCAGGCATAGCGGCTGCGCCGGCTCTTCCGCTTCGAGCCCGCTTCGGCATCGTGCTGGACCGGCTCGACCGGCTCGGCCGGGCTCCGGTGCTGTCCCTGAAAATTCATGCCGATCGGCGTCCGCCCTTCCGGCTGCGCGGCCCGGCCCGAAGGCCGTCAGCCCGTGCCGGAATCTCCCGGACCGCGGCCCGTTGCCCCGCATGTAGGCCGAACCGGGGCGCAAGGCCAGGGAAGGCAGGCCTGTGACGGGCGATCTATCCTCAGCTGGAGGTCCGATCGAGGATCGCGGCCGCTTCCGCGAGGCCGCGCCGGATCCGCTCCGGCACCTCCGGCGCGGTGCAGACATAGGTCGGGCTCGGGTGCGGCACCCGGATCACCGGAAGGTCGGGGCGGAGCGCCGCGAGGGCGGGCGCGGCCTCGCCGGCGAAGCGGCCGGCCAGCACCGCCACGGCGAGGCGCGGCAGCAGGTCGAGGAGCGGGGCCAGATAGGGCGCGGCCGCCGCCACCTCCGCCCGGCGGGGCGCCCGGTTGCGGGCGCCCTCGGCGTGGATGAGCCAGGGGACCGCGTTCCAGATCAGCGTGTCGGCCCGGCTGAGCCCGGCCTCGGCGAGGAAGCGGAACAGGTTCGCGGCCGTGCCGTTCGCGCTGTCGCGGGTGACGAAGCCGGTGCGCAGGACCGCCGGGCCGGGGGTCTCGAGGAGGAGGAGCATCCGCGCGCCGACGCCGCCGTCCAGGGGGTCGGGCGCCGGGACCGGGGCGCCGCGCTCGGCCGCGACGCGCGCCGCCAGCGCCCGGATCGGTGCGATGTGGGGGCTGTCGATCAGGGCGCGGCGGGCCGCGAGGGCTTCCGGATCGGCCAACGCCTTCGGCGCCCGCGGCTCAGCCGGCATCGAGGCCGGGGATCGCGGGGCCGAGGCGACCCGACCGGCGGAAGCGCTCGGTGCCCTCCTCCCGGGCGAGGCGCGCGTCGAGGCCGGCCACGCCGCCGAACTGGAAGCCGATCTGGCTGGCATAGGCCGCGCAGGCGGCGCGCTTCCGGGTCTGGGCCTCCGGGGCGAGGCGCATCGCCGGCTCGGCGAGGTCGGCGAACAGGTCGGCGAGGGGCGCCTTCGGGGCGGCCTCCCGCACCGTGTAGGGAAAGTCGCGCCACCACAGGATCGGCTGCGCCGGCGCGAGGCCGCGCAGCGCCCGCACGGTCTGGACGTGATCGACGTGCCCGCCGATCGCCTGCGGAGCCAGGAGGAGATCGGGACTCCCCGCGGCGATCAGCCCCGCAATGGCCGGTGCCAGCTCGGCCGCGACGCCGTCGTCGGCGCG
Organism: Methylobacterium sp. D53M; assembly: GCF_053345625.1. Classification (NCBI taxonomy): domain Bacteria; kingdom Pseudomonadati; phylum Pseudomonadota; class Alphaproteobacteria; order Hyphomicrobiales; family Methylobacteriaceae; genus Methylobacterium; species Methylobacterium sp. D53M. The sequence continues at coordinate 153,740 of NZ_JBKFAL010000006.1, read as the reverse complement.
CGTGTCGGCGAAGAGCTCCGGCGCCGAGCCGTAGCCCCGGTGCGGCGCCTCCCGGAACGGCAGGTGGACGGGCGGCGCGATGCCGAGCGCCGCGGCAGCCCGGACATCCTCGTCCCGGCGCAGGGCCATGTAGTCGACCTCCGGTCCGAGCCCTTTGTCCAGCTGGCAGGCGAGCGCGAAGCCCCTCGGCTCGGCGACGCTGCCGGTGAACAGGGTCGCCATCACAACGCGCCAGCCAGCTTGCGCGAGGCTTGCCAGGAGGCCGCCGCACGAGAAGGCCGCGTCGTCGAGATGGGGCGAGAGGGCGAGCGCGGTGGGCATGGTCCGGGGTGCGACGGTCTCGATGGGTTCCGACCCGCGCTCAGAGCAGGTGCGGCTCGGCGCGGAAGCGGCAGGTCGGATCGTGGGGCAGGTCCGGCGAGAAGCCGGTGGCCGGTCGCTCGCCGCGCACGCGGGCGTAGACGTCCATGATCTGCCGCCCGACCGCGTGCCACGAGTAGACGCGGCGGCACTCCTCCAAGCCGGCCGTCGCGATGCGGCGGCGCAGATCCGCGTCCGCGATGACCCGGGTGAGCGCGGCGGCCAGCGCCGGGACGTCGCCCGGGTTCACCAGCAACCCGTTCTCCCCGTCGCGCAGGCAGTCCGAGACGCCGACCGCGTGGCACGAGACGGTGGCGAGCCCTGCTGCGAGCGCCTCCAGGATCGTGTTGGAGAAGCCCTCCGCGTAGGTCGGCGAGACGAACACGTCGGCGCGGCGGTAGAGGTCGGGCACGGTGGCGTACTCGGCGTAGCCCGTGAAGGCGATCTCCCGCTCCGAGAAGGCGCGCTCGGCGGCGAGCGCCTTGGCCGGATCCACGTCGGGCCCGATCCCCGAGATGGTGGCGGCGAACGGCGTGCCCTGCGCGCGCAGGATCGCCAGGGCCTCGATGAAGTCGAGGACGCCTTTCCGGCGGTCGACCCGGCCGTGGTAGAACAGCCGCACCGGGCCCGGATGGGGCGCGGGCAGCCCGTCGGGCGTGCCCTGCGCGAACCGGTCGGTGTCGACCGCGCCGGGCACGATGGTGAAGCGGGCGGGGTCCGACCCGAGCCGCTCGCAGACCTCGTCCACGAAGGAGGCGCCGCCGATCAGCAGCGCGTTGGCGTGGGCCAGCACCTCGCACATGGCGACCCGGTGGGTCTCGCAGCAAGAGCCGACCCAGTGGCCGTCGCCGCCCTGGATCGAGACGACGCTCGGCACGCCGAGTTCGCGCGCGGCGAGCAGCACCGCCCAGCCGGTCGGGTAACCGTATTGCGCGTGCAGGATGTCGAAGGGTTGTCGGGCGTGCTCGCGGCAGATCGCGTCCACCATCGCGGCGATGTCGCGCTCGAAGTCGCCCGACGCCTGCTCGCCGAGCTGCTCCAGGCCGATCACCCGCACGCCCGGCACCGGCGGGGGCGGCCCGCCCCCGTAGACCCGGGTGCCGAAGGCGTCGCCCCGGTACTGCGAGATCATCGTGACGTCGTGGCCGGCGCCGACCAGCTCGCGCAGCAGGTTCTGCGCGTAGACGCTCATGCCCGATATCGCCGGGAAATAGCGGCGGCTGAGGAAGAGGATTCTCATCGCGCCGCACCTTCGCATTGACCGGGCGAGGCGCCGAGGCGCCCCCTCTCCCGTGCCCGATCCTCGCCTCGCCGCGGTTCGGCTCTCACTGCCATTGCCGCCGTGTCTCCTGCTCGCCGGCCAGGACCGGGCCGGGGCGCCGGCAGCCGCGGAGATAGTCCAGCGCCTGCGGGATCATCACGTCGGCCCGGTGGCTCTCGCGGGACAGCTCGACGCAGATCAGCTTGCCGAAGCCGACCTCCTCCAGGGCCTCGAGGACACCCGGCACGTCCATGTCGCCCTCGCCGAACGGCAGGTGAATGTGGCTGCCGCGCTTCATGTCCTCGATCGCCACGGTGCCGATCCGGTCGGCGAATTCCCGCACGGCCGCCGCCGGCTCGCGCTCGCCCGTGACGAGGCAGTGGCCGGTGTCGAGGGCGAGCTTCAAGCCCGGCACGGAGAGGGAAGCGTAGTCGTCGAGCGTCTCGATCAGCATGCCGGGCTCGGGCTCCAGGCAGGGCACGACACCGGCCTCGGCGGCGAACGAGGCGACCTCGTGCAGCCCCTCCTCCAGCCAGCGCCGGGCCTCGCCGGGATCGACGCCGGGCTTCGGAACGCCGGCCCAGAACGAGACCGCCTCGGCGGAGAGCATGGCGCCGATCTCGATCGCCCGCTTGAGGAAGCCGACCCGCCGGGCGCGGCCCGCGGCGTCGGCGGTCACCAGCGTCGGCTCGTGCTTGGCGGACGGATCGAGGAGGAAGCGGGCGCCCGTCTCGATGACGCAGGTCAGCTCCAGCTTCTCCAGCAGGCTCGCCACCCGGCCGGCTTCCGCCGCCCAGGTGTCGGCGAAGGGGTCGAGATGGTGGATGTCGAGGGTGAGCGCCACGCCGTCGTAGCCCGCCGCCTTGATCAGGTGGATCGCGTCGTCGAGGCGGTGGTTGGCCGCGCCGTTGGTGTTGTAGGCGAACCGGAGCGTCACGCCGCCCTCCCCTTCCGCTGGGCGAGGCGGAACGGCGCGTGGTGCGATTCCGGCTCGCGGTAGAGCGGATAGTGCCGCCCGACGATCCGCTCGGCCAGGGCCACGTCGAACAGCGGCTGGCCGCCGAACCGCTCCAGGGCTTCAGGAGTCAGACGCACCGGCCGCAAAGTCTCGCTCTCGGTGCCGAACTGGATGAGCGGATGGTCGCGGTCGATGAGCTTCTTCGTGTTGCGCTCGCCGATCCGGTAGTAGCTCATGGTCTCGACCTCGAGCCCCGGCACGATCGCCTTCACGACGCCGACCCCGCCGCCCGGCGGTGTGCAGTCGACGTAGAGCACGTCGAACCCGGCTTCGAGCAGCCGGTCGCAGGCGATCTTCCCCCGCGCATGGCCGTCGGCGGCCGGAGTGGAAGGCAACTCCGTAAATCGCTTGGTGCTGCGTTCGGAATAGACCGTGTCGGCCAGCACGCCGCGCAGGTCGGCCGCCGGCATCTCGATCCATTCGAGCATGGCCTGGAGTGCGCGGCTCTCCTCGAGGTCCAGGCTGGGCAGCGCCTTCTGGATGAAGGCGTCGACGTAGCCTGGCGGCGTCACCGTGGCGGCCATGTCGAGGGGACCGTGCCCGAAGGTCTTGCGCACCCGCGCGGCCTGGAACTCCAGCAGCGCCTTGCGGAGCGCCCGCTCCCGGTCCGGGTCGCAGGCCTCGCCGCAGGCCGAGAGGGCGATCGGCGCCGGGGTGCGCGCCGGGTCCTCGTCGTAGCCGACGACGTAGAGGTTGGTCAGCCCGAACTGGTCGGTGGCGAATTTCGGCAGCGCCCGGATGCCCAGCGCCTTCAGCCGGGCCAGCATGGCGGCGTTCTCCGGGCCGATGCCGTCGAGGTCGAGCATCACGCCCTGGTCGAGGGCCCGGAACAGCAGGCCGTTGCCGTCCCGCTGGAGCAGCTCCAGCACGCCGTGGCCCAGCGCGAAGGGCACGTCGGGCCCGGCGCCGAGGCCGTTGGTGATCAGGTTGGTGAAGGGCTTGTAGCCCTCCGACAGCTCGAAATAGTCGGTGGCGGCGACGTCGAGCGGCATCAGCACGATCTCGCCCGTGGCGTGGCGGATGCTCGGCGTCCACTCGAGCACCGTGTCGCGGTTCACCGGGGAGCCCGCGGGCAGACAGAGGGTCAGCGGGTCGGCGACCGACTTGGCGCCGTAGACGCGGACGAGATCGGTATAGCTCGCCCGCTCCTTCGCGCGGGGCAGCACCGCGAGGGACGGCGTCAGGTTCTCGGCGATCTCGGCCACGGCGCCGATCAGCGCCTCGTCGTCGGTGGCGCCGTAGCCGATCCCAGACGGCATCGCGCCCACGAAGAACGGGTCGTCGAGGAACAGGGCCACGAACCAGACCGGGATGCCGGTGCGATCGAGTGGCGCCAGCGGGAAGCCGACGACGCGCCCCTCCGGCAGCACGTCGAGATAGGCCCTGACCGGGTCGGGCAGGGTCTCGGGCAGGCCCTCGATCGGCCGCTTGGCGCCGAAACGGTAGGGGCGCGGCGCCTTGATCCGCTCGTGGCGGGCGCGGTCGTCCTGGTCGTGGAAGGCGTCTGCGTTGGTCACGTCGTGTTCCCGTCTTCCTCGAACCGTGCGCCGTGCCGTCGTCCCATTCACGCACCTCATCCCGAGGTGCCGTAGCGCAGCGGAGGCCTCGAAGGAGGGTTCCAGACGGCGCTGCGATCCCTGGAGCCCTCCTTCGAGGCCCGCTGGCGCGGGCACCTCAGGATGGGGGCGCGGGTGGGATGGATGGGATCGGGGCTCGGCGCTGTGTGATCCTGGCCTGTGCTCGCTACCCTTGCCCGTAGGCGCGGGCGACGAGCCGCATCGTGTGAAGGTCCCGGGACGCCGCGTACGCGGCCCGCTCCTCGGGCCGGCGCAGGGCCGAGCCGAAGGCGCGCACCTGCTCGGTGAAGGGCGAGCTGTCGGCGTCGAAGGCGAGCGGCTCCGTGCGGCCGCTCGCACCGTCGACGAAGGTCAGCGAGCCGCCGGCCGTCTGGCCCATCGTGTTCTCGGCGACGAGCAGGCCCTTCGTGCCGACCACCTCCAGGCGGCGGCGGGGCAGCGCGTCGGGGCAATTGTAGGCGACGTGCAGGCTCGCCAGTGCGCCGCTCCGCGTGCGCCCGATCAACAGGGCGCCGTCGTCGACGGCGTAATCCTGGGCCTTGGTCTGGGTGAGGGCCGCGAGGTCGGCGATCGGCTCGCCGAGCAGGTAATCCACGAGATCGAGCCCGTGCGGGGCGAGGTCCATCAGGGCGCCACCGCCGGCCTGGGCGGCGTCGATCCGCCAGTTCGGCTGGCCGGCCTCCGACCAGTCGCGCCCGAGCCAGCAGGCGTAGACGATCCGCACCGCCGTCACGGTGCCGAGCCGCCCGGCCTCGACCTGCCCGCGGATCGTCCGGTGGGCCGGGTGGTGCCGCTGGTCGAAGGCCGTGCCGTAGAAGATTTTCTGCGACTCGACGGCGTGCGCGATGGCCTCGGCGTCCTTGAGCGTCGCCGCCATGGGCTTCTCGCACAGGATCGCCTTGCCGGCAGCGGCCAGCGCCTCGACGGCGCCCCGGTGCAGGTGGTTCGGCGTCGCCACGTAGACCGCCTCGACCGCGGGCTCGGCGATCAGGCCGGCGAGATCGGCGTGGACGCGGGCACCGGCCCGCTCGGCGGCCGCGCGGCTCTCCGGGTTCGGATCACTGACCGCCACCAGCCGGTGCCCGGCCGCGCGGATGCCGGGCTCCATGTAGTCGCGGGCGACCCAGCCGTAGCCGACGATGCCCCAGCCGACCGCGTCCATCACCACCGCTCCGGCAGGTCGACGAACTCGCGCACGCGCACGCGCTGCGTTTCCGACGCATCGAGGCTTTCGTCGAAGGTCAGCGACTCCGGTCCCGGGGAGTGCAGCGGGTACGTGGCGCGGGGGGCGTACTCCGCCTCGTAGCGCTCCGAGGGCCAGCGGATGACGTAACCGCCGCCCTCGGGCACGTAGAGCGGGTTGAGCCGCAGCACGGTGCCGGGCTTCGGCAGGGTGAGGCCGTCGACCAGGGCGCGCGGCGCCGGGCGCATCCCGGGACCGCACACCACCGAGAACGCCTCGCAGCTTCGCAGGACGGCGGGGTCCTGCGGGCCCGGCGCCCGCGCCTCGACCAGCGCCCGGGTCAGCTCCGCGTCGTCGTAGACCAGGGCGTCGGGGAAGAACTCGGCGATCTCCTCCGCCGTCACCGCGCGTCCGGCAGAGAAGCCCGGGCAGTCGCGGTTGTGGATGTGGCTCAGCGCCAGCCAGCCGTCGTCGCCGGCGTTCTGGCGGAGGTTCTCGAGGAGCGCCGCCTTGTCGTCGAGGAAGTAGAAGGCGTCGTTGCAGACGACGAGGTCGACCGGCGCCCCCGGGATCGGCCAGTGGGGCGAGCCGGCGTCGAAGCAGACGAGCTGCGCCTTCTCGGCCACGACCCAGTGGCGCGCGACCCAGAGCTTGGCGAAGACCACGTCGGCGCCGGCGACCTTGCAGCCGCGCCGCTGCAACTCGCGCAGGTAGTGGCCGATGCCGCAGGCGAACTCGAAGACGCAGACGGGCTCGTTCCAGTGCGCCTCCAGCAGCGACAGGCCGGCCAGGAAGGTCGGGTCGCTCCAGCGGTGCAGGAAGTAGTCGCCGACGCGGCCCCAGCCGAGGAGCTCGACCGCCTCGCGGAGGGTCGCTTCGCGGCGCGTCTTGATCAGGCGGATGATCCCGGCGGGATCGGCCGGCGGCCCGTTCCACCAGTCGTCCTGATCGACCAGCAGCGCGGCCAGCGCCTCGTCGGGCTCGCCGGCGTCGAGATGGGCGAGCACCCGCTCGACCAGGGCCGCGCGGTTGATCCGCAGGTACGGGATGCCGTCGATCACGGGCCAGCGCGCGCCGGTCTCCGCGTCGCGCAGGGCGTGCGGGCCGTCGGCCTTCAGCGGGTTGCCGGTGTCCGGCGATCTGAGTTCGAACGGGATCATGGTTCTCGGGGCCGCCCGGGCAGATGGGCGACCGGGTCCGGCGATCAAGGGATGCGCATGTCGGCGAGGACACGATCGTGGAAGCCCTTCACCGGGCCGGCATGGACCAGCTCCCACTCGTCGAGCACCATCCCCATCGTGGTCGAGGCCCCCCGCAGGTGCTGGGCAATCTGGAGGACGCGGTCGATGCAGTCGGCCGCGTGGAAGGCGCGGCCCTCGGCGGTGGCGTCGTCGGGCAGCACCGCCCGGGCGCGCTCGACCTGGGCCCGCAGGGGCGCGTCGAGCTCGGCGAGCGCCCACGCGGCGGTGGTGGCCATGATCGGGCCGAGATGGTCGCCGAGCAGCATCTCGCCGGTGAAGCCGGCATCCGGCATGGCGGCGTTGTGGAAGTGGTGGGCCATCGCGGCCAGGAACACGGTGCCGGGATCGGCCCGGTAGAACGGGCTGAGGCAGACGCCGTAGACCGCCACGATCAGGCAGTGCTCGGCGTGGTTCTCCGGCGGCTCCAGCAGGATCCGGGCGCGGCCGGGGCAGGTGACGCCCGCCCGCGGCTGCTGCGCCAGGGCGCCGACGAAGCCCGGCAGCGGCCCGGGCCGGCCGGCCGGACGCGGCGCGAGCCGCGCGCGCAGGCGGTCGCGGAGGTCCGGATCGAGCTCTCCGGTGACGGCGTCGAACCCCGCCACCAGCACCGCGGAGGCGGCCTCGTCCGAGAGCCCCGCCGCGGTCAGGAAGGCCGCGTCGAGGTCGCAGAGGCGCGTCGCCGCCAGCGTGACGGCCGCGATGTCGAGCGCGACGTCGTCCGGCGCGGCGCCGCCGGTCAGCAGCCCCCACCCCTGCGCGAACAGCCGCTCGGCGATCGAGCCCGTACGGCCCGCGGAGCGGACACGCTTGAGGTCGTTCATCTCGACCAGAAGGTCGCGCAGTGCCTCGGGCGCTGCGGCACCGGATTGCGACGGGTGGTTCTCGCTGAGCATCGTTTCTTTCAGGCAGTCAGTCGCAGTTCGGACGGGGACCACATGCCGAACCGCCGACCTTGGGGCGTGAGCACGCGAATCCCCCTCCCCCTTGCGGGGAGGGGTCAGGGGTGGGGGTGGTGCAGAAGGCACCGCTCCGCCCGGTCCTGAACCACCCCCACCTCCAACTCCTCCCCGCAAGGGGGAGGAGAGTTTGCGCAGTGCTGAGACCTCGGCCTTCGTTCAGTGCACGCCCAGCCAGTCGTGGAGCATCTTCTCCTGCTTGCCGAAGGCGTGCTCCGGACCGTGGCCGTTCTTGACCATCGGCGCCTTGAAGAAGGTCGAGAGCTGCTCCTGCACGCCGCCGTCGCCGCGCTTGCTCGCGAGATCGAGGACGCGGGCGATCTCGATGACGAGCGGCGCGGCCAGGATCGAGTCCTTGCAGAGGAAGTTCACCTTGATCTGCATCCGCTGGCCCATGAAGCCGGTGACGTCGATGTTGTCCCAGGCCTCCTTGTCGTCGCCGCGCGGGCGGTAATAGTGGATGTGCACGAGGTGGTCCTCGACCGGGTAGCCGAGGATCGAGTCGAGCACCGTGCCCTTGGTGTTGAGCTTCGACTGCAGCGAGTTCGGATCGTTCAGGGCGAGGCCGTCGCGGTTGCCCAGGATGTTCGTCGAGAACCAGCCGTCGACGTGGAGGGCGCGCGCCTTGAAGGCGGGGGCCAGCACCGTCTTCATCATGGTCTGGCCGGTCTTGCCGTCCTTGCCGGCCACCGGGACGTTCAGCTCCTTGGCGAGGTCGAGGAGCGCCGGGACGTCGGCGGCGACGCTCGGGGTGAAGTTGGCGTAGGGGATGCCGCTCTTGATCGCCGCGTAGGCGTAGAGCATCGCCGGCGAGATCGCCTCGTCGCTCGAATCCAGGCCCTTCTCGAAGGCGGCGGTCGAGTTCAGGGTCGGGTCGCTGAGGTCGGGCCAGCGCTCCGTGGAGGCGAGGTTCACCACGACCACGTCGTCGAGGTTGCTCTCCTTCTGGAAGCGGCGGAGATCGTTGGCGATCACCGAGACCGCCTCGCGGTGGTCCTTGGCGACGATCCGGTTCTGACCGTCGATGTTCTTGCAGAACTTCGCGCTGCCGACCGCCGGCCAGGGCGTGATGCCCTTCAGGACCTGGGCGCCGTTCTCGATATCGTCCTTCGAGAGCACGCCGTGCCCGCTCGCCGCGGAGGCGAGGTCGTCGCCGTTCAGGTCCCAACCGCCGAAGACGAGGTCCTTGTAGTCGGCCATGCCGGCCACGGAGAGACCGGCGAGCGGCAGCCCGTCGAGACGGTTGGAGCCGGATTTGATCATCTCGATGCCGGCGATGGCGGTGGTGGCGACGGCGCCTCCCATGCCAACGAAGGCGACACCGACGCGGCGACCGGACTGCATGCTCATCGGAAACTGATGTCCTTGTGCGGACGCGGGTGGCGTCTTGAAGGGTCCGTCCTGGGACGGAAGTTCACCCCCCCGGGGCCGTACCTAACTGGCTCGGCGGTGCTCCGTTCCAACCCGAATGCGACAACATCGCCCCGCCGTCGTCCCGCGCGCGGCCGGTCGGCCGCCGGTCGGCGGCGTTAACGGGGCCCTAAGCGGGAGGGTTAACCCTTCCTTGACCGTGCCACGCTTGGATCACGGGGCCGTCCCATTCTGGTCACGGCCGGCGTCGATAGGGCCGCCGCTTCCAGAAAAAACCCGGCCGTCAGAGCCGGGCGGACGCAAGGACCGATCTAGAAGAGGACCAATGATGGGGGTTTTCCCGGAGCCGGCGCGTTGCGCCGACGACGTGAACCGACTCGTGCCGCAGACCCTGACCGGCACGGGGCATTTCGAGGATGAAGCCGTGGCGTGGCTGCCGCGGGCCGGGCGCGACGCAGGGCGCCGGTCACTTCGCCGCACCGGCCTCGGCCGGATCTCCGGGACGCTGGCCCTCGGGCTCGTCGCCGGGTTCGGCCTGCCGCAGGCCGCCTTCGCGCCCGCCTACTTCGCGCCGGCCGCCCAGGCCCACGACCGGGTCGACACCAGCCCGCGCGCCGCTCAGGAACTCGCTCAACGCGCGTTCGAGCCCGCGGTTCCCGCCGAGGCGCCCGCGGCATCGGCAGAGGCACCGGCACCGGCACCGACACCGGCGAAGGATGCCTGGAACGGCCTGCCCGTGCCGGAGCAGGAGCCCGCCACCACCGCCCTGATCCAGGACGACCTCGCGGCCCTGCCGCGGGTGACGCAGGAGCAGGACGCGGTCAAGTTCGGCGAGCGCAGCGTGCCGCGCAAGGTGGTCGACACGATCGTCAAGGCCTCCGACGAGGCCGGCGTCGATCCCGTCTACATGATGGCGCTGGCCGACAAGGAATCGAGCTTCGACACCGCGGCGAAGGCCGCGACCTCCTCGGCGCAGGGCCTGTTCCAGTTCGTCGCCCGCACCTGGCTGGAGATGATCCGCGACTACGGCGCGCGCTACGGGCTCGCCGAGGAAGCCGCCGCCGTGAAGGGCCGGGGCGCCGCGATCACCGTGACGGGCAGCATGCGCGCCCGGGTGCTCGGCCTGCGCAACGACCCGCGCGTCGCCGCCCTGATGGCGGCCGAGCTGATCAAGCGCGACCGTGACCGGATCGAGGCCCGGGTCGGGCGCGCGCTCACCACGACTGAGCTGTACCTCGCCCATTTCCTCGGCACCGCGAGCGCCGGGCGCTTCCTGTCGCTCTCCTCCGAGAAGCCCGACGAGGTCGCCGGCCGCGAGTTCCGCACCGCGGCGCGGGCCAATCGCGGCCTGTTCACCGAGAAGACGGGCGGCAAGCGCCGCAGCCTGACCGTGTCCGAGCTGCACGACCGGATCGACGGCATGATCGACCGGCGGCTGACCCGCTATCAGGGCGTGGCGGCGGTCGCCGAGGCGCTCGACAGGGCGCCGGCTCAGAGCGACGTCGCCGCCACCGAGGAGGCGGTTCCGGTGGCCGGCAACCGCCGCGTCGAGGTGACGGAGGCGCTGCCGCCGGACGGCGTGTGAGGACCGGATCGCGGCGCCGGCCTGCCTGAGCGGGCCGGCTCGCGGCTTCGGCCCGACGGATCCGCCGGCCGGGCGGCTCTCCCGGCCGCGTCCGCCGAGGAAGTCTCCCGCGCCGGGCCGCGCCGGCCCGCGGCGTCCCGAAACGCCGGGGCGGGTCAGGCGCGGCGCAGCGGGGCCGGAAGCGGCTTTCGCCCGACCGTCGAGCGGCCTCAAAGCTCAGCTTTTAAGGCACTGTTAACCATAGCAAGACCAATCCTGTCGGCAGACTACTTCTCTTAGAGATGCTTGGCGCCGATGCCCCGCTACTTCATCGACCTGCACGACGGCTCCCAGCCGATCCACGATGAGGTCGGCTTCGACCTGCCGGACCTTCCGGCGGCCCGCGCCAAGGTCACCCGGATCATGTCGGCGATCGCCCGCGACATGCTGCCGGAGGTCGAGCGCCAGGATTACGTGGCCTGCGTCCGCGACGGCGTCGGCAAGGTGGTCTACCGGGCGCGCCTGTCCCTCGCTGCCGAGATGGTGGAGTGAGCCGGCGCGCTCCGGCCGCCTGATGCGTCCCTGCAGACGTCGCTGAGCGACGTCCCTGAGACGGCGCCGAAACCGCCCTGAGGCTCCCCGCCGCGCCGCGGCAGTGCTTGACCGGCCCCCGGTTCCGGCCATCTCGGACCCATGAAACGGCGCAGCCTGCTCACGGTCGCGAGTGCGGCCACGGTCATGACGCTCGGCGGCGTCGGCTACGCCGCGCACCGGCGCGGCCGGAACCCGTACTACCGCGGCCCGACCTCCGACCATTTCGACGGGTTGCGGTTCTTCCTGCCCGGTCAGTCCACCGACAAGGCGCTCCCCGACGTGCTGCGCTGGCAGGCCAAGCGGCAGCGCGAGCCCTGGCCCAAGAGCTTCCCCAGCCCCTACCCGGCCGACCGGCCGCCGGAGCGCGTCGAGGGCCTGCGGGTCGTGCTGATCGGCCACGCGAGCTACCTCGTGCAGGTCGCCGGCCGGAACATCCTGATCGACCCGGTCTTCGCCAAGCGCGCGAGCCCGGTCCGCTTCGCCGGGCCGAAGCGCGTCAACCCGCCGGGCATCGCCTTCGCCAACCTGCCGCCGATCGACGCGATCCTGGTCACCCACAACCACTACGACCATCTCGACGGGCCGAGCCTCGCCCGGCTCTGGCAGGCGCACCAGCCGCTGATCGTGGCGCCGCTGGGCAACGACACGATCCTGCGCGGCTACGACGACACGATGCATGTCGAGACCCGCGACTGGGGACAGTCGGTCGATCTCGGCGACGGGCTGCAGGTCCATCTGACGCCCGCGAACCACTGGTCGGCCCGGGGCGTCAACGACCGGCGCATGGCGCTGTGGTGCGCCTTCGTGATCACCTCGCCCCGCGGCGTGCACTACCATGTCGGCGACACCGGTTTCGGCGACGGTGCCCTCTTCTCCGACGTGCGGGCGCGGTTCGGGCCGCCGCGCCTCGCGACGCTGCCGATCGGCGCCTACGAGCCGCGCTGGTTCATGCAGGCGCAGCACGTCGACCCGGCCGAGGCGGTGAAGGTCTTCGGCCTGCTCGGCGCCGAGCAGGCGCTGGGCCATCACTGGGGCACGTTCCAGCTCACGGACGAGGGCGTCGAGCGGCCCGCCGAGGCGCTGGCGGCGGCCCTCGGCGGGGCCGGCATCCCGGCCGAGCGCTTCGTCGCCCTGAGGCCCGGCCAGGTCTGGGAGGCCTGACCCCCGGGCTGTCCGGGGAACACCGGCGGCCATTGGGCACGATGCGTGCATCATTCTGTATGCAGCATGGGGTGGAGGCCCGGGCCGCGCTGCCGCGCGCCCGAGGGCGGGTGCCGTTCCGTGCGGCGCCCGCGCCTTCAGCCGAGAGACACGATGAACCCGATCAAGCCGACACGCCGATCCCTGATGGCCGGGGGCGTCGCCCTGGCGGCGCTGGGGGCGGCGGGCCGCGCCGGCGCGCAGGGCGCGGCCCCCGGCACCCTGACCTACGGCATCTCCATGACCGACCTGCCGCTCACGACCGGCCAGCCGGACCGGGGCGCGGGCGGCTACCAGTTCACCGGACTGACCCTCTACGATCCCCTGGTCGCCTGGGAACTCGACGTCGCCGACCGGCCGGGCAAGATGGTGCCCGGCCTCGCCACCGCCTGGGAGGCCGACCCGGCCGACCCCAAGGTCTGGACCTTCCACCTGCGGGAGGGCGTGGCCTTCCACGACGGGTCGGCCTTCGATGCCGACGCGGTGATCTGGAACTTCGACAAGGTGCTGAACAAGGAGGCGCCGCATTTCGACCAGCGGCAGGCGTCCCAGGTCCGCCCGCGCCTGCCCGGCGTCGCGAGCTACCGGAAGGTCGACGCCAAGACCGTCCAGGTCGTCACCAAGACGCCCGACAGCCTGTTTCCCTACCAGATGCTCTGGTTCCTGATCTCGTCGCCGGCGCAGTACGAGAAGGTCGGGAAGGACTGGGCGAAGTTCGCCTTCGAGCCCTCGGGGACCGGGCCGTTCCGGATGGGGCAGCTGGTGCCGCGGGTGCGCCTCGAGCTGCTGCCGAACATCGGCTACTGGAACCCGAAGCGGGTCCCGAAGCTCGCGAAGCTGACCCTCGCCTGCGTGCCCGAGGACCTCGCCCGGGTGAACGCGCTCCTGTCCGGCAGCGTCGACCTGATCGAGACGCCCGCGCCCGACGCGGTGCCGCGCCTGAAGGCCGCCGGCATGCGGGTCGTGGGCAACGAGACGCCCCATGTCTGGAACTACCACCTGTCGATGGTGGAGGGCTCGCCCTGGCGCGACCTGCGCCTGCGCAAGGCCGCCAACCTCGCCATCGACCGCGCGGGCGTCGTCGAGCTGATGGGCGGCCTCGCCCAGCCCGCCGTCGGTCAGGTCCAGGAGTCGAGCCCGTGGTTCGGCAAGCCGGGCTTCAAGATCCGGACCGACGTCGAGGCGGCGCGCAAGCTCGTCGAGGAGGCCGGCTACTCGGTGAAGAACCCCGTGAAGGCCACAGTCCTGATCCCGACCGGCGGCACCGGGCAGATGCTGTCGCTGCCGATCAACGAGTTCGTCCAGCAGAGCTGGGCCGAGATCGGCATCCAGGTGGCGTTCAAGACCGTGGAGCTGGAGGTGGCCTACACGGCCTGGCGCCAGGGCGCCGCGGATCCGAGCCTCAAGGGCGTCAGCGCCGGCAACATCGCCTACGTCACCTCCGACCCGTTCTACGCGATCCTGCGCTTCTACGATTCGCGGCAGATCGCGCCGAACGGCGTGAACTGGAGCCACTACCGCAATCCCGAGGTCGACGCCCTCTGCGACAAGGTGAAGGCGAGCCTCGACGTGGCCGAGCAGAACCGGCTGCTCGCGCGCATCCACGAAATCGTCGTGGACGATGCCGTGCAGGTCTGGGTCGTTCACGACACCAATCCGCACGCATTGTCGTCACGGGTGAAGAACTACGTCCAGGCGCAGCACTGGTTTCAGGACCTGGCGACGCTCGCCTGATCAGCCCGGATCTGTGTCGGCTCCGGGAAGAACGGGAGAACATCGGGAACGATCGGCGCGAGGACGGGTTGGACTGCGAACGCACGAAGGAGAGTCCCATGAAGACCCTGCTTGCCGGCGCCGTCCTGGCCGCCTCCCTGACGAGCGTCGTCCCCGCTGCGGCGCAGCGAATCGATATCGGTCCCGACGGGCCGAGCGTCGACCTGCGCTCCCGCGCCCAGCGGGAGCGCGACTTCCGCCGCGAAGAGTATCGGCGCGACCGCGCCTATGACGAGGATCGTCTCTACCGGCGCCAGCGGTTCGACGACGACCGACCGGTGACGCGGCGCGGCTACGGATACTGAATCACCGCGCGAATCGCCTGTCGGCGATTGTGCGCTCTCTTCGGGGGTCGGCTCGCGCCGGCCCCTTTTTCTATGCCGCGTCTCCGAAGCGCGGCCCGGGACAGCACGCAACCCACAGGGTCGAATTTCGCACTTGCGGCACGGTGAGTCGGAGACTAGGAAGATCGAGCATCAAATTTCGGGAGCATCTGGCAATGACCTCACGTTTCATCAGTGGCTTCGCGGCGGTCACCCTCGCGGTGTGCGGCCTCTCCGCTCCGGCCGCCTTCGCCAAGCCGATGAGCGGGGCGAGCGCCGTCAAGATGATCGACACCGACAACGACGGCACCGTCGACATGAAGGAAGTGGAGGCGGTGGCCTCGGCGACCTTCGACCGTCTCGAGAAGGACGCCGACGGCACCCTCGACGCCAAGGAGCTGAAGGGCCGCCTGAGCGCCTCCGGCGTGAAGCAGGCCGATCCGGACAGCGACGGCACCCTCGACAAGAAGGAATACCTCGCGGCCGTCGGCGAGCGCTTCAAGCTGGCCGACCCGGACAACGACGGCACCCTCGACGCCAAGGAGCTGAACTCCAAGGCCGGCAAGGCTCTCCTGGCCCTCATCAAGTAAAACCGTCCGCGCGCTCCTGATGGAGCGTGGATGAGCGAGGCCTCCGCGGCGCTGACCGCGGGGGCCTTGCTGCGTTCATGGCGACCCTGAACCTTCGCCCGGACGCGCCGATCCATGGGTCCTGCACGTAAAAGTTGTGGATCGCGGCGATTGTTCTGCGGGCTCCGGCCGCTCCCGCGCCGGCGGAACATCCGACACCCCGTCCGATACCCCGTCCGACACCCCGTCCGGCCGCCGCGCCGGCTGCGACGCTCGACCGCTCGCCGGGCGCGGTCGGAGGGAGTTGACGGTCCGCAACCTGTAGGTGCACCCTCGAGGTGGTTGAGGGACCAAGACGATGCGGAACGGCTCACCAGAGGACGAAGGCAACGCGAGACGCCGCGCGAGACCGGTCGCGCTGACCGAGGGACCGCACGGCGCGGCGGCGGCGGACGGACGCGACCGGATTGCCGAGAGCCGGCCGGAGCGCGCGGACGCGGAGCCGGCGGCAACGCTCGGCGATCTCGGCGACGCCCTGCTCGCGGCCTATCGGCTGGCCGAGCAGGACGGCGACGCGCTGACCGTGTCGCTGCTCGGGCAGGCGCTGCTGCGGACCGGGCGGCGCCTGGCGCGCGGGATGTCGCCCGCCGATGTCGGGATCGCCTGCCACTGAGGCGGCGCGCGGTCCCGGACGCTCGGGCGACTGACGGGACGGCGCCGCCGCGGCCCGCCTACGCGCCCGGCGCGGCGCGGTCGAGGAAGGCGCGCAGGTAGCCGCCGACCGCCTCGGCGCGCTCGACGGCGAGCAGGTGCGCCGCCCGGGGCAGCACGACGAGTTCGGCCTGGGCGATGCCGCCGCAGATCTCCTCGGCCATGGCCGGGGGCGTCGAGGGATCGTCGCGGCCGGCGATCACCAGGGTCGGCGCGGTGATGGCTCCGAGCGCCGGACGGAGATCCATGCGCCCGATCGCCCCGCAGCACACCGCGTAGCCGGCCGGATCGCAGGCCAGGAATCGCTCGCGGACAGCCCGCACCGTCTCGGGCGCGCGCTCCGCGAAACCCGGCGTGAACCAGCGCCCCAGCGTCGCCTCGACCACGGCCGCCGTCCCCTGGGCGCGCACGGTCGCGGCGCGCTCGTCCCAGCTCTGCAGGCTCGGCAGGAAGGCCGCCGTCGCCATCAGGGTGGCGCTGAGCGCGCGTCCGGGATCGGCGCTCGCCAGCGCCTGCACGGTCATCCCGCCGAGCGAGAGGCCGACGAGATGGGCGCGTCCGATGCCGAGGGCGTCCAGAAGGCCCGCGAGATCGCCGGCCAGATCCGCGATCGCGACCGGCCGGTCGCGCGTCTCCGACCCGCCGTGGCCGCGCGTGTCGTAGCGCAGCGTCCGGTAACGCCCCGTCAGCGCGGGCACCAGCGCGTCCCACATCTCCAGGGTCGCCCCCAGCGAGTTCGAGAAGGCGACGACCGGGGCGTCCTCCGGGCCCTCGAGGTGGTAGCGGAGGCCGAGTCCTCCGACGGTGATCTGCGGCATGCGGCTCTCTCCGGTTCGGGCTCTCGAGGATGTCGCGCCGCCGGGCGGCGGGGCGGAGCTGGCGGGCAACGCGGCCTCCCGGACGGATCTCAGGCGCGACCGAGGGGAATCAGGCCCCAGCCGCGCTCGTGGAGGTAGTACAGCACGGTCTTGGTCACGGTCTCGGTCGAGGCGATCGAGCCGGCGACCAGCACGCTGCCGGTGAACAGATAGGACAGCAGCAGCGTGTCGAGGCTCCCGACGACGCGCCAGCTCACGGCCTTGGCGATCGAGCGGAGGCGGCTCTCCCCGGCCGGGGGCGCGCGCGTCCGTGCGGGCTCGGGTGCGCGGGCATCGCGGGTTGGGACGTCGTCGGCGGGCATGCGGGGCTCCCTGCGGTCGATCCGAAACGCGCGCGGTGGCGCGGTCCATTATGGGGCGGCGCACCGGATGCTGCCCCGCCGGATCGCCCGGCGCGCGGATGACGATGCCGCGAGCCCCGCGCTCCGGAGGAGCGTCTTCAACATGGGTGAATGCGCGGGCGGCCGAAACGCTCGACAAGAGCGGTGCGAGCACAGAGGAGACCGGGGATGCACGAGCCTGCGATGGGCGACGCCGCGATCCGACCGGCGGAGTTCTGGGACACGGTCGGCGGCCTCGTGACCGCCAAGGTCGAGCCGGTGATCGGCCGAGCCGACAAGCAGCGTGGTCCCGTCATCGACTACCTGCGCGACCTGGAGGCCCTGGCGCGGCGCCAGTGCTCCAGCCGCGAGACGGTCCAGATCATCGCCTCGGGCCGGCGGCTCCTCGGGGACCGGAGCGAGATCGGGCCGTCGGACGGACCGTTCACCCGCGCCTGAGCCGGGCACCCGGCGGAGCCGCCCGCGCCATCCGCGACCGGACCAGATAGATCGCGGCCGCGACCGCCCAGGCCGCGCAGGTCGGCGCCACCCACTGCTGCAGGTTCGGCAGGGACCAGCCGTACAGGAACTCGGCGCCGAGATGCGCCTGAACGGCGTCCCAGCCCGCGTGCTTGAGGGCGTGTTCCCGCTGCCCGGCCTCGCGGCCGTAATAGTAGGTCGAGACCACGAGCGCCGCGACGCCTTCCGGTCGGGGACTGCGCAGCAGGAGCAGAACGGCCGCCATTCCGGCGGTCTCGGGGATCGCCGTCAGGGCGTGGCTCATCGCCGGGTTCGCGACCATGAAGGCGACGAGCGTTCCGAGCATGGGCGGCGCTTACACCAATCCCGGCGCGGCGTCAGCGGCACTCCGGCCCCGCGCCTGCATCCCCGGCGGCCGCCGCGCGGTTGACGGTGCGGGACCGGAACAACGGAGCCGCGCATGAGCGACACCTACGACCTCGGCCGCTTCGTCGCTGCGCAGGAGGGCGTCTACGGGCGCGCCCTGGCGGAGTTGCAGGCCGGCGACAAGCGCAGCCACTGGATGTGGTTCATCTTCCCGCAGATCGCCGGGCTCGGCGCGAGCCCGATGGCGCAGCGCTACGCCATCGGGTCTCTCGCGGAGGCGCAGGCCTACGCGGCGCACCCGGTGCTCGGCGGGCGCCTGCGCGCCTGCACGGCGGCCGTCAACGCCGTCGCCGGGCGCTCGGCCCACGCGATCTTCGGCTCGCCCGACGATCTGAAGTTCCGCTCCAGCATGACGCTGTTCGCCCGCGCCGTGCCGGAGGAGCCGGTCTTCGCCGACGCGCTGGCGCGCTACTTCGACGGCGTCCCCAACCCGCGGACGCTGGCGAAGCTCGGGACGGGCTAGGCCTTCACCGGCCCCACAGGCCGACCCGCTCGGCGCGCGCCTGCTCCTCCGCGCCCAGGAGGTCCGGCGGGGCGTCCTCGGAGGCGCGGGCGCCGCCCGCCGCCAGGATCAGCCCGGCGAGGTCGTCGCCCTCGATGCGGCAGCGGGCCGTGGCCCCGTCGGACAGGCCGGTGCAGACCACCTCGCGGCGGCGCAGGTAGCTGGCGAGCTGGCGGGCGAGATGGCCGCGCTCGCCGACCACGCCGAGGAGGCGCACGACCCGCCCGCGCAGGTTGAGGGTGCCGGTATCGATCACCTCCGGCACGCCGCGGATCTCGCCGGCCGCGACCGGTTCGGCCGCGGGCGCGGCGGCGGTCCGGGCCGGCTCGGCCCGCTCCGCCGAGGGGCGGGCCTTGCCCTTCGCGAGCCTCTCGGCGGCCCGCTGGACGAAGTCGTGGAAGATCCCGGCCGGCATCTCGCCGCCGAACATGCGGTTCATCGGGCTGTCGTCGTCGTTGCCGACCCAGATCCCGACCACGAGGTCGGGGGTCATGCCGACGAACCACGCGTCGCGGAAATCCTGGCTCGTGCCGGTCTTGCCGCCGATGATCTGGCCGGGCACCCGCGCTGCGCGGCCGGTGCCGGATTCCACCACCGCCTGCAGCGAGTCGAGCATCATGGTGCGCGGCTCCTGCGCCAGCATCGGGCCCGGGGCCGCGTCGGTGCGGACGTAGAGCGGCTGCGGCGCGGCTCCGCGGATCGCCTGGATGCCGTAGGACTGGAGCGGAGTGCGCCCGGACAGGACCGAGCCGTAGGCGCGGGTCATCTCCAGGAGGCTCACGGCGCCCGAGCCGAGGACGAGGCTCGGCACGTTGGGCAGGTCCGACTGGATCCCGAGCTTGCGGGCGGTGGCGATCACCGCCGGGATGCCGACATCCTGCCCGAGCTGGGCCGCCACGGTGTTGATCGAGAGCGCGAAGGCGGTCCGCAGGGGCACGGGCCCCCGGTAGCGGCCGTCGTCGTTCTCGGGCTGCCAGTCGCCGATCTGGACCGGGCGGTCGACCATCACGGATTCCGGCGTGTAGCCCTTCTCGTAGGCCGTCAGGTAGGCGAGGAGCTTGAACAGGGAGCCGGGCTGGCGCTTGGCCTGGACGGCGCGGTTGAACTGGCTGTCCTCGTAGTCGCGGCCGCCGACCATGGCGAGGATCGCGCCCTCCTTCGACAGCACCACCATGGCGGCCTGGCCGACCTTGCGGCGGGCGCCGTCCTTGTCGAGGCGGCGGGCCACGACGCCCTCGGCGAGGCTCTGCAGGTCGAGGTTGAGGGTCGAGCGCACCGTCATGTCGCCGTCGGTGCCGGCGAGGCGCTTCACGTCGCCCGCGATCATGTCGAGGAAGTAGTTGGTGCCGGGCGGCGCCTCGGGGGGCGATTTCAGGGTCACGCTCTGCTTGCGCGCGGCGTCGGCCTCGGCCTGCGAGATCGCGCCGGTCTCGACCATGGCCTGGAGCACCACGTCGGCGCGCTCCTTGGCGCCGCCGAGGTTGCGGGTCGGGGCGAGCTGCGAGGGCGCCCGCACCAGACCGGCCAGCATCGCCGATTCCGGCAGGTTCAGCGCCTTGGCGGGCTTGCCGAAGTAGCGCCGCGCCGCCGCGTCCGCCCCATAGGCGCCGGCGCCGAAATACGCGGAGTCGAGGTAGCCGAGCAGGATCGCGTCCTTGCTCATGGTCGACTCCACGCGCAGCGCCAGGAAGGCTTCCTGCACCTTCCGCCAGAGCGTCTTCTCCTGGTTGAGGGAGGTCAGGCGGACATATTGCTGGGTGATGGTCGAGCCGCCCTCGCGCACGCCGCCGCCGCGGAGATTGCGCCACGCCGCCCGGGCGAGGCCGCGCAGGTCGATGCCCCAGTGGCTGTAGAAGCGGCGGTCCTCGATCGCCACGATCGCCTGGGCGAGGTGCGGCGGCAGGTCGGCCGCGGTGAGCTTCTGGCCGCGGAAGCTGCCGCGGGTGGCGAAGACCCGGCCGTCGTCGGCCTCGACGGTGATCGCCCGCTGGCCGGTCTCGACCACGGCGCCGCCCAGCGGCGGCAGGCTCACGAAGGCCGCGAACAGGTAGATCGCCAGCGCCAGGGCCGGCAGCAGGACCACCAGGGCGGCGGCGAGCAGGGCCGGGTGCCGGCGGCCGAGGATCGGCCGGGAACGCCGGTTCAGGGCGCGCGCGTCCGTCTCCTCGACGGCGGGCGGGCGCTCCGCCGGTGCTCGTCGCGCCCGCGCCGCGCGCTCCGCCGCGCGGGCCGACAGGGCCCGGCCGGTCCGCGCGAGGCCGAGCCCGGCCGCGGCGAGGAGGGTCCGGAGATGGCGCGCGAGGTCGCGCGCGGCCCGCCCGGCCTCCCGGGCGGCGAGCCGCGGGTCCGGGGCGTCGGCGGCGGGGTCCGGCTTCGGCGGCTTCGGCCCGTCGGCCGGGGCGCGTTCCGGCGCGTCGGGCGTCATCGTGGTGCGTGTTCCGGGACCGGCCGATCCGGCCGACCGAGCCTTCTAAGCCGCATCGGTCGCGGTGTCCCGCAGCCGCGGGGTCGCGGGACGGGCGGCGCGTCGATCGCGCCGCCACCGTGTGGATCGGGCCACGGGGCCCGATCCGGTCCCGGCCGGCTCACCGGCCGAGCGGCGCTCCCGGACCGACGGCCCCGTGCTGGGCGCGCAGCTTGAAGGCCAGGATCAGCAGGAGGATGCCGAAGGCGAAGGTGTAGGAGCCGATCCACCACGTCAGCACCAGGGCCGACATGCCCGGGTTGATGAGCAGCGCGAGGCCGAACAGGATCGACACGACGCCGCCGAGGCCCAGCCACCAGCGCCCGTAATGAAGGTGCAGGCGGAAGGCGGCGGCGATCATCAGGCCGCCGGTGACCAGCGCCCACGCGGCGAGCAGCAGCACGAACGCCCAGACGGCGGCGGCCGGCACCAGGACCGCGGCGACGCCCACCACGATGTCGACGAGGCCCTCGACCAGCATGAAGCCCCAGCGCTCGTGGCGCTGCGCGGCCCGGACCGCGCCGACGACGGCGACGACGCCGTCGACGAGCATGTAGGCGGCGAAGAACAGGACCAGGGACAGCACGAAGGCGCCAGGCGCGATGAACGCGACCGCCCCGAACAGGACCGCGATGACGCCGCGCAGGGCGACGAGCCACCAGTTCCGCGCCAGGGCCGCACTCATGGCGTCGAGGCGCGCCGCGCCGACGAGCGGGATGCCGGAGGGGGTGGTCGCGGGGCCGGAACCGGGGCGGTTCGGCGTCGGGGATGGGCTGCTGGTCATGGCGAACTCCTGGGCCTTGAGGCCGGGAACGGCAAAGGTTCCGGGCGCAGAACGCCGCAGTGCGGCATGCGTTCCTAGGCGGGCTGATCCGCGCGTGGAACCTTGGGCCTGCGGCCGGCTTTTGCTGCCTGAGGCGGGCGATGCGACAAGCCTGGTCACCCCCGGGTGGCCGGCCCATCGGGCGACGACTTTCCATGTTCGACGATCAGCGGCACCTCTCCGAGGACGAGGCGCGCCCGCGGCCGGCCGACGGCCGGGCCGTCGCGCGCGAGCGCGACGTGCTCGATCTCAACCGCGCCGCGCCGGCCGCGGACCTCGAGACCGACCGCGAGACCGCGCGCAAGCCCGGCGCGGACGAGGCCGACGGCGCGCCCGAGGCGCAGGACGGGCAGGCCGACGACGACGCGGCGGATTCCGACGACGACGGGGACGAGGCGCGGCGCCCCAACGTCCTGCGGCGCCACCCGCTCGCGTTCCTGCTCGGCGGGCTCGCGGTCGTCGCGCTCTGCGTCGGCGTGTTCTTCTACTGGCTGCTCTACATGCACCCCTACGAGAGCACCGACGACGCCTTCGTCGACGCGCGCAGCATCTCGATCCAGCCGAAGGTCGGCGGCTACCTCGTGGACGTGCCGGTCACCGACAACCAGCACGTCGAGGCCGGCCAGATCCTCTTCCAGGTCTTCCAGCGCGACTACGACATCGCCCTCGACCAGGCGAAGGCGCAGGTCGCCGCCGACGAGGCCGGCATCAAGAACATCGACGCGCAGATCCAGGCGCAGTACGCCAACATCGAGGTGTCCAAGGCGCAGGTCGCCACCGCCGAGGCGGCGCTGAAGTTCGCCCAGGAGGACGCGGCCCGCTACAAGGACCTCGCCGAGCGCGGCTCGGGCTCGGTCCAGCAGTCGCAGTCGGCGACCTCGACGCTGCAGCAGCGGCAGGCGGCGGTCCAGAGCGCCAATGCCAGCGTGGTCGCCGCGCAGAAGCAGGTCGGCTCGCTCCAGGCCCAGAAGGCCTCGACCCAGGCGCAGCTCGGCCGCGACCGGGCGCAGGTCGAGCAGGCCGAGCTGAACCTCGGCTACACGACGGTCCGCGCCGTGCAGGCCGGCCGCGTCGTGCGGCTCACCGGCGGCGTCGGCCAGCTCGCCCAGGCCGGCCAGACCCTGGCGATGTTCGTGCCCGACGACATCTGGGTGACGGCGAATTTCAAGGAGACGCAGATCACCGACATGCGGCCGGGCCAGCCGGTGGACATCGAGATCGACGCGTATCCCGGCCGCAAGATCCAGGGCACGGTGGCCTCGGTGCAGCCGGGCTCGGGCACGGCCTTCAGCCTGCTGCCGGCGCAGAACGCCACCGGCAACTACGTGAAGGTGACCCAGCGCATCCCGGTCAAGATCGTGGTCAAGACCTGGCCGACGGACGTGTCGATCGGCCCGGGCATGTCGATCGTCCCGACCGTCACGGTGCGGTGAGCGCCGTGGCCGGTCAGGGAAGCGCGACCGCGCCCGGACGCAAGCCGGGCGCGGGGAAGGCGGGCGGAAGCAAGGCCGCGTCCGGCAAGGCCCCGGGCGGCCACAATCCGTGGCTGATCGCCGGCGTGGTCGCGCTGGCGACCTTTATGGAGGTGCTCGACACCACCATCGCCAACGTGGCCCTGAGATACATCTCGGGCGGCCTCGCGGTCGGTCCGGACGAGGCGGCCTGGGTGGTGACGAGCTACCTCGTCGCTAACGCGATCACGCTCACGGCGTCGAGCTTCCTGGCCAAGCGCTACGGCCGCAAGGCGTTCTTCATGTGGTCGGTGGCGCTGTTCACCGTCTCGTCGATCCTGTGCGGCTTCGCCTGGAGCCTGGAATCGCTGCTGCTGTTCCGGGTGATGCAGGGGCTCGGCGGCGGCGGCATGGCGCCGCTCGCGCAGTCGATCCTGGCCGATTCCTTCCCGCCGGCGAAGCGCGGCCAGGCCTTCGCGCTCTACGGGGTCGCCATCGTGGTGGCGCCGGTGATCGGCCCGACGCTGGGCGGCTGGCTCTCCGACAACGCCTCCTGGCACTGGTGCTTCCTGATCAACGGGCCGGTGGGCGTGATCGCCCTCGGGCTGATGTACTGGCTGATCGAGGACAGCGACGCGGCCAAGAAGGAGCGCCGCGCCCTGGTGCGCAAGGGCATCCGCTTCGACATCGTCGGCTTCGTGCTGGTCGCCCTGTTCCTCGGCTCGCTGGAGGTGATCCTCGACGAGGGCCAGCGGAAGGACTGGTTCGGCACCTCGACGCTGATGAACGTGTCCGGCGTGCTGGTGGTCGTCTCGTTCATCGCCATGATCCCGTGGCTGCTGACCCGCGAGAGCCCGGCCGTCGACCTCCGCCTCATCGGCAACCGGCAGTTCGGCTCGTGCTTCCTGGTAATGATGTTCACCGGGGCGATCCTGATCGCCACCACGCAGTTCATCCCGCAGATCACGCAGGAATATTACGGCTACACCGCCACCCTGTCGGGCCTCGTCCTCGGCCCGGGCGGCATCGTCACGGTGGTGATGATGTTCCTCACCGGCCGGATCTCGTCCTACGTCCAGCCGAAATGGCTGATCGCCACCGGCATGACCATCGTGGCGCTGGGCATGTACGACCTGACACGGATCGACGGCAGCACGACCTTCGCGTTCTTCGCGTGGTCGCGGGTCTATATCGGCATCGGCCTGCCGATGGTGTTCCTGTCGATCACCTCGGCCTCGTACGAGGGGATCCGCAAGGACCAGACCGACCAGGCCTCGGCGCTGATCAACGTCGCCCGCAACGTCGGCGGCTCGATGGGCGTCTCCCTGGCGCAGAACATCCTGGCCTACCGGAGCCAGTTCCATCAGAGCCGCCTCGTGGAGAGCGTCAACCCGGCCTCGCCGGCCTATCAGGAGACCATGCGGCAGGCGACGCAGTACTTCTCCGAGCACGGCTACGCCGGGATCGAGGCCCAGAACCAGGCGACGGCGTGGATCGGGAGCGTCCTCAGCACGCAGGTGGCCTACTGGGCCTATATCGACGTGTTCTGGGTGCTCGGCCTCGTCGCGGCCTGCGCGGTCCCGCTGGCCCTGAGCCTGAAGAGCGTCAAGCTCGGCGGCGGGGCGCCGGCCGGGGGGCATTGAGGGCGGTCGCGGCCAGGGCGCCGCCCGGACTCCAAACGCGCCGCCGGCGCGCGGACCGACCGCCGTCCCTAGCCCGGATCGTCGGCGGGCTTCTCACCCGGCGCCGCGAACAGGTCCTCCGGCGCGACCACGGTGACGCGGCGCTGCGCCACGTCGAGGACCGGCACGAAGGCCTTCGTGAAGGGCAGGAGCGCGGTGGCGCCGCCGTTCGGCGAGCGCAGTTCCAGGAGGTCGCCGCCGCCGTAATTCGGCACGGCCACGATCGTCCCGACGAGGGTCCCGGCCTCGTCCACCGCCGCGGCGCCGATCAGGTCGGCGGCGTAGACCTCGTCGTCGTCCTCGGGCGCGGCCAGACGGTCGCGGGGAACGTACAGGGCGACGCGGTTGAGCGCCTCCGCGGCGCTGCGGCCCGAGACGCCCTTGACCCGGGCGATCAGCATGTCGGGCGACGGGCCGGGGGCGGGACGCACGTCGGCGAGGGTCAGCGTCCGGCCGTCGGCCGTCTGGAGCGTTCCGTAGCCGGCGATCGCCTGCGGAACGCCGGTGTAGGATTTGAGCCGGACCTCGCCGGTGAGGCCGTGCGCCCGCCCGAACTCGCCCAGCAGGACGAGGTTCGGATCGGGCGGCGCGGGCCGGAGCGCCGGCTTGGGGGCCGGCGCCTTGGGCGAGGTCGCCGCGTCGGGCGCGATCTTGCCGATCGCCGAGCTCGTGCGGCCTCGGCGGCCGCCGTCGCGGGAGGTGGGACCTGCGGGGCGGCGCGCCATGACCGGTGCGCCTTACGCGGCGGCGTCCTCGGCGGGAGCGGCGGCCTTCTCGGCGCGCTTGGCGGCGCGCTCCTTGGCCTTCTCGCCCGGCTCGGCCTTCTGCGGGTTGTTGCGGGTCGGGCGCTTGGCGAGACCGGCCTGATCGAGGAAGCGCAGGACGCGGTCGGTCGGCTGCGCACCCTTGGCGAGCCAGCTCTGGATCTTCTCGTTGTCGAGCACGATGCGGGCCGGATCGTCCTTGGCCTTCATCGGGTCGTAGGCGCCGACCTTGTCGATGAAGCGGCCGTCGCGCGGGGCGCGGGCGTCGGCGACGACGATGCGGTAGTAGGGGCGCTTCTTGGCGCCGCCGCGGGTGAGACGGATCTTGAGGGCCATGGTCTGACTACTTTCGCTGTTGCTCGATCTGGGACTCGTGGTCCGCCTTGATCGATTGGTGGTGCCGAATGACTTCCTTGACCACGAAGGCCAGAAACTTCTCGGCGAAGTCGGGGTCGAGCTTGGCTTCGACCGCGAGCTTGCGGAGCCGGGCGACCTGACGGGCCTCCCGGTCCGGATCGGAAGGGGGGATCCCCTTTCGGGCCTTGAGCTCGCCGACCCGCTGCGTGCAGCGGAAACGCTCGGCGAGGAGGTGGATCAGCGCCGCATCGAAATTGTCGATGCTGTCCCGCAGGCGCGCGAGTTCGGGATCGACGGCCTGGGCCGCGAGCACGCTCATTTCTTCTTCCCCGGCATGAACCCACCGAGACCCGGCAGCTTCGGACCGCCGAGGCCCGGAAGTCCGGGAAGCTTGGGCATCCCGCCCCCGCCCAGGCCCGGCGGCATCGGCGGCAGCTTGCCGCCGAACTGCTTCTCGAGCTGCGCGATCTGCTCCGGCGTCGGCTCCGGCATGCCGGGCGGGAGGCCGGGCATTCCACCGCCCATGCCACCGCCCATCCCGCCGCCGCCCAGGCCGAACATCGAGCCGAGCGCCTGCCCGATCCCGCGCTTGCCCTGGCCCATCGCCTTCATCATGTCGGCCATGGTCCGGTGCATCTTCAGGAGCTTGTTGATCTCCGAGACGTCGACCCCCGAGCCCGCCGCGATGCGCTTCTTGCGGCTGTTCTTGAGGAGGTCGGGGTTCTTCCGCTCCTGCGGGGTCATCGACGAGATGATCGCCCGCTGGCGCTTGAACATCTTCTCGTCGAGGTTGGCGCCCTCGACCTGCTTCTTGATCTGGCCCATCCCGGGCAGCATGCCCATCAGGCCGCCGATGCCGCCCATCTTCTCCATCTGGGCGAGCTGCATGGACAAGTCTTCGAGGTCGAACTTGCCCTTGCGCATCTTCTCCGCGGTGCGGAGCGCCTGCTCGTGGTCGATGGTCTCGGCGGCCTTCTCGACGAGCGAGACGATGTCGCCCATGCCGAGGATGCGGTTGGCCACGCGGGCCGGGTGGAACTCCTCCAGCGCGTCGACCTTCTCGCCGACGCCGACGAGCTTGATCGGCTTGCCGGTGACGGCGCGCATCGACAGCGCCGCGCCGCCGCGGGAATCGCCGTCCATGCGGGTCAGCACGATGCCGGTGACGCCGAGCCGCTGGTCGAAGGCGCGGGCGGTGTTGACCGCGTCCTGGCCGGTGAGCGCGTCGGCGACGAGCAGCACCTCGTGGGGCCTCGTCGCGGCCTTCACCTCGGCGGCCTCGGCCATCAGGCCCTCGTCCACCGTGGTGCGACCGGCGGTGTCGAGCATCACCACGTCGAAGCCGCCGAGGCGGGCCGCGTCCATGGCGCGCTTGGCGATCTGCACCGCCGACTGGCCGGCGATGATCGGCAGGCTCTCCAAGCCGACCTGCTTGGCCAGCACCGCGAGCTGCTCCATGGCGGCCGGGCGGCGGGTGTCGAGGGAGGCGAGCAGGACCTTGCGCTTCTCGCGGTCGGAGAGGCGCCGGGCGATCTTGGCGGTGGTCGTGGTCTTGCCCGAGCCCTGCAGGCCGACCATCAGGATCGGCACCGGGGCGGGGGCGTTGAGATCGACGGTCTCGGCGTCGGTGCCGAGCATCGCCACGAGCTCGTCGTTGACGATCTTCACAACCATCTGGCCGGGCGTCACCGACTTGAGCACGACGGCGCCGACGGCCTTCTCCTTCACCCGGTCGGTGAAGCCGCGGACCACCTCGAGGGCGACGTCGGCCTCCAGCAGGGCGCGGCGCACCTCGCGCATGGCGGCGGTGACGTCGGCCTCGGTCAGGGCACCGCGACGGGTGAGCCCCGAGAGGATGCCGGAGAGGCGGTCGGACAGGCCTTCGAACATGTTCCTGACGCCCCGCCGTTACTGCTCGAGCCCGGCGCGCTCGACGCGGCGCGCCTGGAGGGCGGCCTCGAAGCCGCGCACGGCCTTGGCGAACTTGTCCCGGCAGTCCGGGTTGCAGAAGCCCACCACGGCGCCGTTGTAGAGCGTCAGCGAGTCCGCCGAGATCGGCTTGCCCGACCACGGGCAGGTCTCGTTGATCGCGTCCTCGATCTTCAACGCTTCTTGATCTCGCGTCATGCGGGTGCCTCGGCCGGCGGATCCCGTCCTCGCATATCGGCCAACGCCCATCGCGCCCGAGGGCGCGGACGCGCTGTCGGGCGTTGACCTCCGGCCTCGCGGGACCGGTCGGCTTGGCATCGGTCGATCTGCTACGGATCGGGAGGCCGGGGCGTAGCGGCAGCCGGCCGGAAAGTCAATTTTTCGGCCCGGCCGGCGCCGCGGCGGTGCCGACCGGGCCGCCGATCGGTGTTAACCTTTACCGATCGTTAAGCATGTTGGGATTGTCTTCGGGCCATATTCGATCAGGACGCCCGCCGATGTCGGAACCCGCCCGCTCTCACTCGCCGACCGAGTCCGGCAGCTTTCCCGCGACCGGTCCGCTCCGCGACTGGCTGACGGCGATGAAGGCCCAGGCGCCGGCCGAGGCCCGCGGCGATGCCCGGCCCGAGGAGTCCCAGTCGGAGGCGAAGCGGCCGCGCGGCGGGGAGGCGGCGTGGTCGCCCCGCGTCGTCCCGGCCCCCGAGGCGCCGCGCGCCGCCGCCGAGGATCCCGATATCGCCGAGCTGATGGCCGAGAACCTGATGCTGAAGGCCCGGCTCCGCGTCGAGGCCGAGCGGCAGGACGAGCTGCAGGCCATCCTGGCCGACGAGATCCGGACGCTCCGCGAGCATATCCGCGACGAGATCGGCTCCCTGGAGGATCTCCGGGCCGAGCAGGAGGACGTCCGTATCGAGCGCGAGGAGTTCCGCGGCGAGCGGGAGCGCTTCCGGGCCGAGCGCGAGGAGCTGCGCGCCGAGCGCGACCGGGCGATCGCCGAGCGGGACGCTCTGCGGGCCGAGCGGCTGACCCTGGCCGGCGAGCGCGATGCCCTGCGCGAGGAGCGCGACCTGTGGCGCGCCCGGACCGAGGCGCTGGCCCAGCCGCTGTTCCAGTCCCAGCGGCGCTGAGCGGCGCTGTGCGGCGGCGACCGCATGTCCGGCCCCTGAAACGCCGAAGGGCCACCCGAGAGGGTGGCCCTTCCATTGCCGAACCGTGTTGTCCGGCGGAACTGTCCCGAGATCGGGTCTCTGACGCGTCTTAGAGCGACGCGCCGGAGGCGACGGTCCAGGTCCGATGAGCCGAGACACACGGCTGATGACAATGAGACACTGGATCACCTCCTTTCGTTGGTTGCGGGTGAGGCGAAGGTAGGTGGCCGCGCCCGGCTTGTGAAGCCCCGCGCCTGCGCCCGTTTGTCCTCCCCGGCCCGGCGCTTCCCCGTCCCGGCGGCCGGGCGTATGACGGGCGCCCCGAGGTCTGCCCGAACCGCCTTGAACGCGCCCTTCGCCAACCCGCCGCGCCCTGCCGACGAGGCCGCGCTCGATCCCGACGCGATGCGCCAGCCGCTCGGCAACGCGTGGTACTGCGTCGGGCAGTCCCGGAGCCTCGGCAGGGCGGGCGGCCGCTCGGCCCTGCGGGCCGTGGCGCTGAACGGCGAGCAGATCGTCCTGGGCCGCGCGCCCGACGGCGCGCCCTTCGCGCTGCGCGACCGCTGCCCCCACCGCGGCATGGCCCTGTCGAAGGGCCGCTTCGACGGCGACACCCTGATGTGCCCGTTCCACGGCTGGCGCTTCGGCACCGACGGGCGCTGCCGCGACGTCCCGACCCTGTCGGAGCACGACGCCGCCGATTTCTCGCGCATCCAGGTGCAGCGCTTCCCCGCGCGGGAGAGCGCCGGCTTCCTCTGGGTCAACCCGCATCTCGGCCCGGCCGCGGGCGCGGTGCCGGAGGTGCCGGCGCTGGATTTCGAGCCGGCCGGCTCCCTCGTGGTCGAGCTGGAGGTCGAGGCCTCCTTCGACCTGACGACGCTGAGCCTCGTCGATCCCGGGCACGTCGCCTTCGTCCACGATTCGTGGTGGTTCCGGCCGTCGAAGCAGCTCCGCGAGAAGGTGAAGACCTTCCAGCCGGTGCCGCACGGCTTCGTGATGACGAGCCACGCCACCACGACGAGTTCGCCGGTCTACCGCCTGCTCGGCGGCGTCCCCGAGGTCGAGATCGAGTTCCGCCTGCCCGGCGTGCGCCTGGAGCGCATCCGCGCGGGGGCGAAGCGGGTGGCGAACTACACCTTCGCGACGCCGCTGACGCCGGACCGGACGCTGCTCACCAACGCCCTCTACTGGAGTATGCCGGCCCTGAACCTGCTCAAGCCGGTCGCGCGCCCGCTGATGCGGCAGTTCCTGACCCAGGACCAGCAGGTGCTCCAGCACGCGCAGGACGGGCTCGACCGCAAGCCCACCATGGTGCTGTTCGGCCAGGGCGACCTGCCCTCGCAATGGTATTTCCGGCTGAAGCGCGAGGCCCTGGAATCGGCCCGCGACGGGCGCCCGTTCGTCAACCCGCTGGAGCGCCGCGAGCTGCGCTGGCGCTCCTGAGGCGCCGCTACCGCGCCGTCGCGTCGTCGCGGCAGGGCCGGATCGTCTCCGGCCGTGGGCGCGCCTCCGGGGCGGGGGCCGCGAAGATTGCCAGGTAGGCCCCGTCCGCGAGCGGCCGGAAGCCGGTCTCGCGGTAGCCCGCGGCGGCGAGCTCGCAGCGCAGGAGCGCCGGCGGCGTGCCGTGCCGCGACGGGATCGCGTCGGCGTCGACGATCCCGACCCGGGCGCCCGGGCGCATCGCGGCGGCGAGGTTGTGGAGCAGGCCGAAGGGCTGGGTGATCTCGTGGTACATGTGGACGAGGATCGCCGCGTCCACCGAGGCCGGGGGCAGGCGCGGGTCGTGCGGCTCGCCGCGCACGACCGTGACGTTCCCGAGCGCCTTCACCCGGGTCTCCAGGGCCGCCAGGTAGGACGGCGTCACGTCCTCGGCGAGCACGCGGCCCCGCGGCCCGACCCGGGGGCTTAACCGCACCGCGTAGTAGCCGCTGCCGGCGCCAATATCCGCCACCGTCTCGCCGGGCGCGATGCCCATCCCCTCGGCCACCTGCTCGAACTCGCCCGCCCTGTCGCGCTCGGCCTCCGAGGACCAGCGCGGCGCGACGATCTCGGCCACGGGCCGGTCGGGCCTGGGGAAGGCGGCGGCGGGCGCGCCCGGGGGCGCCAGCGGCTCGGCGGCGCGGGCCGGGCCGGCCAGGGCAGCGGTGGCGGCAGCGGCCGCGAGGAGGGCGAGGGCGCGGATCATGGCCGACAACCCGCGGGGCGCGCCGACGGTGCCGGGCCCGTTGACCGTGCCGCACCCCGCGCGCCATCAAGCGCCATGACGCGCGCGGACACGCCCTGGCGGGCCACGATCCTCACCCTCTACCCGGAGATGTTCCCGGGCCCGCTGGGCGTGTCCCTGTCGGGCGACGCTTTGGCGCGGGGCGACTGGACCCTGGAGGCCCGCAACATCCGCGCGCACGGCCTCGGCCGCCACCGCTCGGTGGACGACACGCCGGCCGGCGGCGGGGCTGGGATGGTCCTGCGCTGCGACGTGCTCGGCGCCGCCATCGACGCCGCGACTTACGACGCCGCGACCGGGGCCGACGACCCGCGCCCGCGCCTGCTGATGTCGCCCCGCGGCCGGCCGCTCACCCAGGCCCGCGTGCGCGACCTCGCGGCGGGACCGGGCGCGCTGATCGTCTGCGGCCGCTTCGAGGGCGTCGACGAGCGCGTTATCGCCGGGCGCGGCCTGGAGGAGGTCTCGATCGGCGACTACGTGCTGTCCGGCGGCGAGATCGCCGCCCTGGTGATTCTGGACGCCTGCGTGCGCCTCCTGCCCGGCGTGATGGGCAAGGTGGAATCCGGCGTCGAGGAGAGCTTCGAGGGCGGGCTCCTCGAGTACCCGCACTACACGCGCCCCCGCGACTGGGAGGGCCGCGCGATCCCGGACGTCCTCTCCGGCGGCAACCACGCCGCCATCGCCCGCTGGCGGCGGGCGGAGGCCGAGCGGATCACCGCCGAGCGGCGCCCGGACCTGCGCCCCGGGGGCAGCCCCGGTCAGGCCGGCTCGAGGTCGATCACCGGGCCGTCGCGGTCGTAATCCGGCGGGTCGAGCCGCAGCGGCTGCGGCACCAGCCGCGGTGTCCGGCTCGCCTGCAGGAGGCGGGGAATTAAGGCCCCAATAACCAAGAGTAGAACGGACCAGACCGCCAATATCGCGGCGCTGTGGAAAGTCATCGGCGCACCTCAAACGCTACGCGGCACCTCATTAAGGCTAACGGGCCGGGATTAATCGACTGTTCCCCGCCGCCCGGGGCCGTGTCCCGACCGGGGGCAGCGCCGCGAAGACTGCCGCCGGGACGGGCGCTTGCAAGCCGGCCGGTTTCGGCGCATGCGCGAGCCGGGACGCGCCTCCCCCGGGAGCGCGGCCCTCTGCAAGGATGGATCCGCCATGACCAGCCGCCCCACGCAGCGCCCGCGCGTGCCCCACTTCTCCTCCGGCCCCTGCGCCAAGCGCCCCGGCTGGACCCCGGCCGCGCTGGCCGACGCCGCCCTCGGCCGGTCGCACCGCTCCCCCGTCGGCAAGGCCAAGCTCGGCCGGGCGATCGACCTGACCCGCGCGGTCCTGCAGGTGCCGTCCGACTACCGGATCGGCATCGTGCCGGCCTCCGACACCGGCGCCGTCGAGATGGCGATGTGGACGATGCTCGGGCCGAAACCCGTCGAGGTTGCCGCCTGGGAGGCGTTCGGCAAGGAGTGGGTCACGGACGCGTTGAAGCAGCTCAAGATCGCGCCGCGCATTCACCAGACGCCCTACGGGATCCTGCCGGACCTCGCGGCGATCGACACGAAGAACAGCGACGTGGTCTTCACCTGGAACGGCACCGCGGCCGGCGTGAAGGTGCCGGACGGCGACTGGATCGCGGCCGACCGCGAGGGCCTGACGATCTGCGACGCGACCTCGGCGGCCTTCGCCCAACCCCTGCCCTGGGGCAAGCTCGATGTCGTGACCTTCTCCTGGCAGAAGGTGATGGGCGGCGAGGCGGCGCACGGAATGCTAATCCTCTCGCCCCGCGCCGTGGCGCGGCTGGAGAGCCACACGCCGTCCTGGCCGCTGCCGAAGATCTTCCGCCTCACCAAGGACGGCAAGCTGATCGAGGGCATCTTCAAGGGCGACACGATCAACACGCCCTCGATGCTGGCCGTCGAGGACTACCTCGACACCCTGGACTGGGCCGAGCGGATCGGCGGCCTGAAGGCGCTGCACGTGCGGGCCGACGCCAACGCGAAGGTCGTCTACGACTGGGTCGCGCGCACGCCCTGGATCGCGCCGCTGGCCGCCGATCCCGCGACCTACTCGAACACGGGCGTCTGCCTCGTGATCGCCGATCCAGACGTGCTCGCCCGCGGCGACGCGGCGGTCTCGGCCTTCGCGGCGGGGATCGTCGAGCGCCTCGACCGCGAGGGCGTCGCCCTCGACATCGGCGCCTACCGCGACGCGCCGGCGGGCCTGCGGATCTGGTGCGGTGCCACCGTGGAGACCTCGGATCTGGAAGCGCTGACGCCCTGGCTCGACTGGGCCTTCGCGGAGGAGAAGGCGGCGCTGACGCGGGCGGCGTGAATACTTCGGGGTCGATGCCCGATCGCCGCCCCGCATCGTCTTTGCAAGCGGAGCGAAGCAATCCAGGGCTTCGCTCCGATTCCGGCCGCAGCGCTGCACTAGGTCGCTTCGCTGCGCTCGCGATGACGGCCTGACGCAACGGAAAACCCCGGTCCTCGCGGAGCCGGGGTTTTCTCGTTCGGGAGACGCGGCCCCGCGGGGCCGCGCCGTCCGTCTCAGTAGTTGTAGGCGCGCTCGCCGTGATCGGCGATGTCGAGGCCCTCGCGCTCCTCTTCCTGCGTGACGCGCAGGCCGATCGTCACGTCGACGAGCTTGTAGAGGATCGCCGAGCCGATGCCCGACCACAGCAGGGTCAGGCCGACCGCTTCCGCCTGGACGATGAGCTGGCTCATCATGTCGTAGGCACCGACGGCGAGCTCGCCCGGCTTCGAGGTGTAGTCGGGGATGCCGACGCCGCCGAGGTTCGGGTCGACCAGGATGCCGGTCGCCAGCGCGCCCAGGATGCCGCCGATGCAGTGGACGCCGAAGACGTCCAGCGAGTCGTCGTAGCCCAGCGCGTTCTTCACGGTGGAGCACATCACGAAGCAGACCACGCCGGCGACGAGGCCGAGC
This sequence comes from Methylobacterium sp. D53M, assembly GCF_053345625.1. NCBI lineage: Bacteria > Pseudomonadati > Pseudomonadota > Alphaproteobacteria > Hyphomicrobiales > Methylobacteriaceae > Methylobacterium > Methylobacterium sp. D53M. The sequence continues at coordinate 119,657 of NZ_JBKFAL010000006.1, read as the reverse complement.
ACGATCGAGCCCATGGGGCCGGCGAAGCCGGAGGCCGGGGTGACCGCGACGAGGCCGGCGACCGCGCCCGACAGCATGCCGAGCAGGGACGGCTTGCCCTTGAGGGCCCACTCGGCGAACAGCCACGCCACCGCGGCGCCGCAGGTCGCCACGAAGGTGTTGAGCATGGCGAGGGCGGCGGTGCCGTTGGACTCGAGGTTCGAGCCGGCGTTGAAGCCGAACCAGCCGACCCACAGCAGCGAGGCGCCGATCATCGTCATGGTCAGGGAGTGCGGGGCGAGCAGGTCGCGGCCGTAGCCGATGCGCTTGCCCATGATCAGGCAGCCGACGAAGCCGGCGATGCCCGCGTTGATGTGCACGACCGTGCCGCCCGCGAAGTCGAGGGCGCCCTTCTGGAAGAGGAAGCCGGCATCCTTGTTGACCGCGTCGAGGGCCGCCTGGGCGGTCGCCTTCGAGGCGTCGTCGGTGGCGGCGGCCAGCGCCTTCGCGGCGTTGCCGACGGCGTCGGGGCCGGCCCAGTACCAGACCATGTGGGCCATCGGGAAGTAGATGATCGTGACCCAGAGGATCGTGAACACCACCAGCGCGGAGAACTTCATCCGCTCGGCGAAGGCGCCGACGATCAGCGCGGGCGTGATCATGGCGAACGTCATCTGGAAGCACAGATAGGCGTATTCCGGGATCACGACGCCGTTCGAGAAGGTCGCGACCGTCGAGTTCGCGTCGACGCCCTTCAGGAAGGCCTTCGAGAGGCCGCCGACGAAGTCGTTGAGGCCGCCGCCGCTGGTGAAGGCGAGGCTGTAGCCGTAGAACACCCAGAGCAGGCCGACGATCGACACGATCGCGAACACCTGGGTCAGCACCGACAGCATGTTCTTGGTGCGCACGAGGCCGCCGTAGAACAGCGCGAGGCCCGGGATGCTCATCATCAGCACCAGGGCCGACGAGATCAGCATCCAGGCCGTGTCGCCCTTGTTGGGGATCGGCGAGGGCGGCGGCGAGGCGGCTTCCGGTGTCGGGGTCTGCGCGAGGGACGGCTCGATCAGGAGGGCGGCGATCGCCGCCCCTCCCAAGCCGAGCATGAGGGCATGACGAAGTTTCATGGGCACGTGGCTCCCGGTCTCAAGTCCGTAGTGTTTCAGGAGGTCTGGGGATCGGCGGGCCCGGGCGCACCGGGCCGCGGATCAGAGGGCGTCGGCGTCGGTCTCGCCGGTCCGGATGCGCACCGCCTTCTCCAGCGGCATCACGAAGATCTTGCCGTCGCCGATCTGGCCGGTCCGCGCGGCCCCCGCGATGGCGTCGATCACGCTGGACGTCAGGTCCGAGGCGACGGCGACCTCGATCTTCAGCTTCGGCAGGAAGCTGACGGCGTACTCCGCGCCGCGGTAGATCTCGGTGTGGCCCTTCTGGCGGCCATAACCCTTCACCTCCGTCACCGTCAGGCCGTGCACGCCGATTCCGGTGAGCGCGTCGCGCACCTCCTCGAGCTTGAACGGCTTGATGATGGCCATCACGATTTTCATGGGCGACGCCCCCTTCGAAGTCCTCGGGAACCGTTGCCGTCACCCGACCTGCGGGACGAGCCGACCCGGACCGTCCGCAGGCTCGGGATGACCCGCGGTCGAAGGCCGCTATTCAAGGACTATGCCAGACAAGCTTGGCCGGGAACATTTTAGCCGGTCGCCGTTTTGCCCATCGATTAGCCCGATGCGGCCAGATCGCGGGCAGGTTTGGTCGCGCCGCCGCACAAAGACGAGGCAATCTGCCCAATTCCGTGCATCTCGCCCCGTTGCGTGCCGGCAACACACGCGCGGCAACGCGATTTAATCCCGCGTCGGGCGGATCAGCCCCTCCTGAGCCACTGACGCCACGAGGTTGCCGGCCCGGTCGAAGATTTGGCCCCGGGCGAAGCCGCGGGCGCCGCCCGCGACGGGGCTGTCCTGCGCGTAGAGCAGCCAGTCGTCGATCTTCACGGGCCGGTGGAACCAGAGCGCGTGGTCGAGACTCGCGGCCTGGATCGTCGGGTCGAACACCGAGCGCGCGTGCGGGATCAGCGAGACGTCGAGCAGGGTCATGTCGGACGCGTAGGCCAGCACGGCCCGGTGGAGTGCCGGATCGTCCGGCAGCGCCGAGGCCGCGCGCAGCCAGACATTGAAGATCGGGTCCGGCGCCCGGCCGCCCGCGCCGGCGGGCAGATAGCGGTTCAGGTCGACCGGCCGCAACGCGATCGGCCGCTCGCGGCCGAAATAGGCGGCGATCGCCTCCGGCATCCCGGTGCCGCCGGCCGCCGCCAGGGCCTTGCCGTCGAGGAGCCCCTCGGGCCCGGCCACCGCCGGCATCGCCGGCTGGTGCGTTAGCCCCTCCTCGACGACCTGGTAGGAGACCGTCGTGGCGAAGATCGCGCGCCCGTGCTGGATCGCCTTGACCCGGCGGGTCGTGAAGCTCCGCCCGTCCCGGATCCGCTCGACCTCGTAGACGATGGGCGTGCGCGGGTCGCCGGGCAGCATGAAGTAGGCGTGGAGGGAGTGGGCGGGACGGTCGTCGGGCACCGTCCGGGTCGCGGCGACCAGGGCCTGCGCCACCACCTGCCCGCCGAAGACGCGCCGCCAGCCTGTCTTAGGGTTCTGGCCGCGGAACAGGTCGACCTCCAGGCGCTCCAGGTCGAGGATGGCGATCAGCTCGGCGACGGCGTCCGTCATCGCGTCGGTGTTGGCGTCGGTCATGACCCGCGGGGTTTCCGTTCGTTGCCCGCGTGCGACATAGGCTTTTCGGACGAACCAATCCACGCGTCCCGCGCGGGACCCCTAGGAGATCCGCCCCGATGACGGCCGAGACGCCTCGCCCCGGCAGCCGCAGCCTCCTGATCGCCGGCGGCGGCCTGCCCAGCCTCGCCCTAGCCCTCGCCCTGAAGCAGGCCCACGGGCCGGCGCTGGCCGTGACGGTGATCGACCCGGGCGCCGCCGACCCCGCTCGGCATCGCGGCCGCGCCTACGCCCTCGCGGCGGGCGGGCGGCGCATGCTGGAGCGCCTCGGCCTGTGGGCCCGGGTCGCCGACGCGGCCGAGCCGATCGGCGAGATGGTGATCAGCGACAGCCGCCTCGCCGACCCGGTGCGGCCGGTCTTCCTGACCTTCGGCCGCGAGGCGGACGCGGAGCGCGACGACGGCGAGCCCTTCGCCCACATGATCGAGGCCGAGCCGCTCGCCGCGGCCCTCGCGGAGGCCTGCCGGGCGGCGGGGGTCGCGATCGTCGCCGCCGGGGTCGTGCGCGCGGTGCCGGAGGGGGCCGCGATCCGCGCGGCGCTCACCACCGGCGAGACCCTGCGGGGCGACCTGCTGGTGGCCGCCGACGGCGCGCGCTCGCGGCTGCGCGAGGCGGCGCGGATCGGCTGGGTCGGCTGGTCCTACCCGCAGGTCGGGATCGTGGCGACGATCGGCCACGCCCGGCCGCACGAAGGCCGCGCCTTCGAGCACTTCCTGCCCGCGGGCCCGTTCGCGATCCTGCCGCTGCGGGACGGCGGCCACCTGGGGCACCGCTCCTCCATCGTCTGGACCGAGCGGTCGGACGACGCCGAGGCCCTGCTCTCCGGCGGCCCCGACGAGGTGCTCGCCGAGATCGAGCGCCGGTTCACCCTGGATCTCGGCGCGCTCGCGCTGGAGCACGGCCCCAGCCGTCACCCCCTCGCCTTCGGCATCGCCCGCGCCTTCCGCGCCGAGCGCCTCGCCCTGCTGGGCGACGCGGCGCACGTGATCCACCCGATCGCCGGCCAGGGCCTCAATCTCGGGCTCGCGGACGCCGCGGCGCTGGCCGAATCCGTGACCGGCGCGCTGCGCCTCGGCCTCGACCCCGGCAGCCCCGACGTGCTGCGCGCCTACGAGCGTGCCCGGCGCTTCGACAGCTTCGCCATGGCGGCGGCGACCGACGGGCTGAACCGGCTGTTCTCGAACGACGCCCTGCCGCTGCGGCTCGCCCGCGACCTCGGCCTCGGGATCGTGGACAGGCTGCCGGGGCTCAAGCGCTTCTTCATCGGCGAGGCCGCGGCCGCGCGCGACTCGCGGCCGCGGCTGATGCGGGGCGAGGCGCTCTGAGGCGCTCTGAGGCGCCCACGGGCCGCGCGCGTCAGGCCCGCCCGGGCGCGGGTCCGCCCTCGCGCGCTCCGGGGCGGAGCGCGTCCGCGGCCTGCCGCCGCCCGAGCGCCCGCGCGGCGCAGATCGCCAGGACGGCGATGACCAGCCCGGCGATCACGTCGACGAAGTAGTGGCCGCCGTCGATCGGCGTGGCGGCGATGAGGAGGACGTTGACGAGAAGGGCCGGGATCCGGGCCGCGCGCAGGTGCCAGAAGGCCCAGATGTAGAGGGCCCCCAGCGCCGCGTGGAAGCTCGGGAACGTGATGATGCCCTCGACGTGGTCGAGGGAGATCGTCCGGAGCGTGCCGTCGCGCAGGCCGGTCAGGTCCGCGACGTGGACGTAGGACGCGGCCGGGTGCAGGCTGGGGAAGTCCGCCGGGGACAGGCCCAGGAAGACGAAGTTGGCCAGGGCCGGCGTCAGCGCGGAGATCAGGACCGTCACCGTGCCGGCGAGGGCGAAGGCCAGGACGAAGTCCCGCAGGGCCCGCAGCCGACCGCTGAAGCCCAGCAGGATGACCGCCAGCATGGTCTGCAGGATCAGGCTCCGGTAGGCCAGCGAGAGCGCGAGCCCGAGCCGCGGATGGCCGTCCACGAAGGCGAGGTAGGCGCGCCAGTCCAGTCCGAGCCGCCGGTCCCAGGCGTCGAAGGTCGAATCCCAGAGTGGGCCGCCGGTGCTCGCGACCGTGTACGACAGCGCGGCCGCGCAGGCGCTGAAGGCGATGACCTGCGCCAGCGCGCTCAGCGTCGCGGCGATGCGCGGCTCGGGGCGTCGCGTGCGGTAGACCCGCGCAAGGGCCTCGAGTCCGCCGCAGGCCGCGAGGGTGACGAGGGCGCTGTCCCAGGCGAAGTGCAGCCCGGCGACCGCCATCCAGACGATCGTGGCGACCAGCGTGGCGGCGATGAGGGGCCACGCGCCGACGCCGCCGCGCGGGCGCTCAGCGAACATCGGGGCCCCTGGCGTGTGGCGCTGTCATCGAAGGTCTTGCGGCCGGAATGCCGGCGGATCGTCCCGCACAAGTCTTAAGGATCCGCCCCGGACAAGCCCGACCGCGCGCGACGCCGGCGCCCGGCGAGCCCGTCGACCAAGCCGTCGACAACGCTGTCGACCGCGCTGTCGGCGGCCGCGCGGACGGCCCGGATCGGCCCGCGCAGCCCGCGAGCCGCGATCAGGTGCAGGGGCAGGCCGATTGCGGCGAGCAGCATCAGGCCGTCCCACCGGTCCCAGGCGGGCCAGTGCGGCGCCAGGAGGAGGAAGACGCCGCTGACGATGTAGAGCTCGAAGCTCGCCCGCCCCAGCAGGCCGGCCGCGGCGCGCGGCGGCCCGCGCAGCCGGCCGGCGACCGCCAGCGCGAACGCCGAGCCCGCCACCGCCGTCACGGCGAACAGCGCCGGGTCGCCGTACTGCCCGGTCGCGACGTGGACGAAGTTCCGCGGCGCGCAGAGCAGGAGCACCGCGAGGCCGCAGGCGCCGAGCAGCGCCGACACGTCGAACGCCCGAGGCCCGAGCCGCAGGCCCGCGACGTAGAACGGCAGGGCGCCCACGAGGGCGTGGACCTGCCAGTACGGGAACGCCCGCGCGCTGCAGGTCCACGACAGGGCCAGGGCGCCGCCCGGGACGATCCAGTAGCCGCCCGGGAAGGTCGCCGCGCGCGCCGCGGCGTCGATCACCCGTACAAGCCCCAGGGCGACCAGGAACCAGAGCACGCCCAGACCGAAGTCGCGGCCGCACAGCGCGTCGCCCAGCGCGTCCCCGGGCGACAGGGTGCCGGCGAGGGCCTGGGGCACCAGCGCGAGGGTGCCGAACGCCAGCGTCACCGCCACGAGCCGCAGCGCCGAGCGGCAGGCTTCGCCGAGACTCGCCTCGCCCTTGATCCGGTCGACCATCCCGCAGAGCAGGAAGAAGAACGGCATGTGGAAGGCGTATATGACCCGCCAGACCGCGAGGGCCGGCCCCGGCTCGGGCCCCGACGGGCCGTAGAAGACGGGCTGCAGCAGGTGGCCGGAGAGGACCAGCAGCACGGCGAGACCGCGCGCGGCGTCGAGCTGCAGGTCGCGGGGTGGGGGCATCGGGTCGGTTCGCGGCGTCGGAGCGCCGATGATGCCGCGCCGAGCCTTAGCAAGCCGTGTCACCGGAGCGCGGGATTCAACCTAGATTACGCCTCGTCGGCTCGCCGCGGCGGACGCCGCCGGCGCCCGCGCCTCAGCCGGCGACGAGCGCCCGCGCCCGGCGCAGCCACCGCAGGGACGCCTCGACCAGGGTCGGGCTGCGGTGCTTGAGGATCGCCGATTTCAGCAGCGTCCTCGGCACCTCCCAGAGCTGGACGGACCCGACCGGGAAATGCGCCACGTCGCCCGGCGTCAGGTGGTGGCGGCTGCCGTCGGCGTCGGTGACGAAGACCTCGCCGTCGAGGATGGTGATGATCTCGTCAGCGTGGTGGGTCCAGCGGAACGTGCTGGCCGTGGTGCGCCACAGGTAGACCTGCGCGCTGCCGTCATGGGTCTGCGAGACCTCCGCGACCTCGGTGACGGGGTCGCCGGAGACGACCCAGTCCGCCGGGATCGGCGCCGGGGCGAAGGCGGCGCCGCCGGACCGGACCGCCGTGCTGGCGACGGGACGACCCCGCTCGTGCAGCCGGATCTCCGCCGCGAGGCCGACCAGGGCGAGGCCGACGAGGAGGGCGGCGGCGGTGAGCGGCTTCTTCACGTTGGGCTCCCCACCCCGGCGCGGACGGTTCCGTCCGCGCATCCGCCACGATGGGTAGAGGCTCGGACTGCCCCGTTCCAGGCCGCCGCGCCGAACTTCGCGCGTTTAGCTTAACCCGGGCGCGCCGGATCCGGGGGCGCTCAGGCGGCGTCCGCCCGGCGCTCCGCGATCCAGCGCGTCGCGTCGGCCCGCGGGGCGACCACGTCGGTGTCGATGCGCAGCTGCGGGCTGTAGGCCGGATCCTCCGCGATGACGTCACCCCAGCGGCGCAGGAAGCGGGCGATCTGCGAGCCCGGCGCGAAGCTGGTCTGCCGCGAGGCGCTCTCGTGGTGCGCCAGCTCGGCGAAGGGCGTGTAGACGATGCGGTAGCCGAGCTGCCGCATCTTCAGGCACAGGTCGACGTCGTTGAAGTCGAGGGCGAAGCCCTCGTCGAAGCCGTTGACCGCCTCGAGCACCGCCTTGCGGGTGGCGAAGAGCGCCCCGGTCACCGCCGAGCAGTCGCGCTGCGTCAGGGCCCAGTCGCCGTAGGTCGGCTCGGCCGCGTCCCGGTTGTACCAGGGGTGGGCGAACACGTCGAAGATGCCGCCGGTCATGCCGGCATGCTGGATCTTGCCCGTGGGGAACAGCAGCCGGCCGCCGGCGCCGCCGACGCCGCGGTCCAGCGCGAAGGTCAGGAGCGCCTCGATCCAGCCGGGGCGGCGCACGACGAGGTCATCATTCATCAGGATGACGAGGTCGGTCTCGGCCGCGCGCCAGAGCGTGTTCATCTTGGCCGCGTAGTTGAACCGCTCGCCCGGAGCCCGGGTCGTCAGCAGGCGGGTCACGGTGAAGCGGTCGGAGCGGCCGCGGTAGATCGCGTCGTCGGCCACGTCGTCGCCGATCAGCACGCGGATCCTGTCGGCCGGGTAGGTGCTGCGGCCGAGACTGTCGAGCAGGTTGATCACGTGGGGCTTGGCGCCCTCCACGGCGCGGCCCTGGTCGTCCTTCGGGCGGCTCTGGTTGGTCGGCACGACCAGGGTCACGGCCGGCCGCGCGTCGAAGCTCCGGCGGATCTCCAGCGTGTCCGGGGTCAGCCCCGGGGCGGTGCGCAGCGGCATGCCGGAGGTCTCGAACCAGCGGTCGAGGGCGTGGGCGCGCGCCGTGCGCGTCGCCTTCGGGCGCTCCAGCGGCGAGGCGATCAGGGTCTGGGGGATCCGGTCGATGCCGATCCCCGCGGAGATCGCGCCGAGCAGGAAGCGGAACCACGCGGCGCTGCCGTGGCGCAGGCCGAAATCGGGGCTCAGGCCGGCTAGGGCCGAGACGCGGATCAGCAGCGGGAAGCCGATATAGTCGTCGGCCATCAGGAGGGCCGGGTTGAAGGCCGGCTTGCAGTGGACACTGCGGACCTGACCGGCGCCGTCCACCACGGCGTCGTCGCCGTAGAAGATGCCGATATCGGGCCGCTCCGCCAGCGCGCGCGTCAGGTGCGCCGCGAGGTCGGGGCGCAGCTCGGAGGCCGTGGGCGCGACGAAGATCGCCCGGCAGGCGGGGAACTGGCCGGAAGCGACCTGGGCGAGCCGGCGCTCGTCGAGGGGGCGGAACTGCCCGTCGAGGGGCAGCGGCAGGATCGCGTCCGGCCACGGGAGCGTGCCCCACGAGGCCGACGGGGCCGGAACCGGCTTCTTCTTCAACACGGGTCGCGTCTCCGGGGATTCAGGACCGTTCGGCGGCCAGGAGGCGGGTCAGGCTCGCCTCCATGGCCCGCGCCACCGCGCCGATGGACAGCCGCTCGCGGATGCGCGCCCGGGCGGCGGCGCCGATCCGGGCCGCGTCGCCGCCGGTCACCGCCCGGGCCGCGTCGTTGAGGGCCCGGGTCAGGTCCGCCTCGTCCACCTGGCCCCACTCGGCGCCGCGCAGGTACGGGCCGTAGGTCTGGTCGAGGGCCGTGACCTCGGCCTTCACGGGGAAGCCGCAGGTGGCGTCGAGGAAGTCGCGGCAGCCGCCGTAATCGGTGGCGACCACGACCTTGCCCATCTCCATCGCCTCGGCGATCGTCAGGCCGAAGCCCTCCGAGGAGTGCGACGACGCGTAGACCGCGCAGAGATCGAACAGCGCGCCGAGCTCGTTCTGAGAGAGCGGCTGGTCGATCACCACGACGTCGCCGGACGTGCCCACGAGGTCGAGGAGCTTCTTGCCCTCCTCGGGCAGGTCGAACACGTGCTTGGTCTTGAGCACGAGCTGCCAGCCGGCCTGCCCGAGACCCGCCGCCCGGAAGGCCCGGATCAGCGCGTGCGGATTCTTGCGGGCGAGGTAGCTGGAGCCGTCGAAGGCGTAGAGGATCACCCGCTTGGACGGGTCGATCGCGAAGGCCTTGCGCAGGTTCGCCTTGGCGGCAGCGCTCACCGGCTCGCCGGCCTCGTTCTCGACCACGTAGGGAACGACGTCGACCGGGATGTCGGTGATCTGCCGGAAGATCGCCGCGCAGAACTCCGTGGGCGCCCAGATCGCGTCGAGGCCGTCGACGGTCGGCAGCCAGCCCCCGGGCACGTGCGAGGTCTCCCAGACGAACAGCCCGATCTTCAGCCGCGCCTCTGCGGCGATCGCCCGCTGCCGGTCACTCATCAGCGAGTGCCAGCTGTCGCCGTTGAAATGCACCAGCGCGACGTCGGCGGGGCCCGAGAAGGTCCGGGCCTGCCACGCGGGCGCCACCCGTGCGTGGACGTGGAACGGCCGCTCCATCGGGTGGACGTTCAGCGCGAAGGGGGTCCGATGCAGGGCGCGGGCGTAGCTCCGGGCCGCGACGCCGAGGCCGTTGGCGTAGTTCATCGGCGAGACGTAGGCGACGCGCAGCGGCCGCTCCGGCGCCCGGGGCCGGCGCAGGTCAGCCCAGATCTTGGCGCCCGGATACGTGTAGGTCACGTCGAGCCGGTCGAGGTCGAAGCCGCGCTCGGCGATCGCCTCCCGCACCGCCGCCCCGCCGATCGCGGCGTGCTCGCCCAGCAGCGAGCGCTTCACGAACGGGAAGCCCTGGCTGAGCATGTTCTCCCAGTCGAACAGGGTGCGATTGTTGCGCGGGTCGTTGACCAGCGACATGTGCTTGTTCTGGGCCGAGAACAGGCTGCGCATGCCGAGCCCGGCCGCCCGCATCCGCTGCGAGAAGGTCAGCTCGTACTCGGTAATGACCGCGTTCTTGTCCGGCCAGTTCGCCACCGACAGGAGGAAGTGGTTGAACGCGTACGAGGACAGGCAGCGCCGCTTCAGGGCCAGGAAGAAGCTCTGGAGGTGGTGGCTGTAGTAGAAATTGTCGGCGAGGCCGATCACCGCCTCCGGGAAGGCGTCGATCTTGGCGAGCAGGCCGGCGAAGTCGTCGCGGTCGAGGGGCCCGACGAGGCTGTCGTTGGCGAGGTAGAGCGTCTCGGAATCGAGGAGGTCGGTGTCCTCCAGGAGGACATGCGCCCAGGCGGCGAAGTCGAAGCCGCTGTTCTCACGCAGGTAGACCGAGGCGCAGAGATCCAGGATCGCCTGCGGCACGGCGTTCTTGTGCTGGTCGGCGGCGATGATCAGGACGAGGTCGGTCCCGTTCTCCGCGAACGCCCGCAGGTACGGCTCGACGTGGCCGCGGATCCGCCCCTCGGGGCAGTGGGTGATGAACAGGGCGGTGCGGCCGTGCCGCCGGGGCTCGCGCTTCAGGCAGGAGAGGCGTGCGTCGGAGGCTTCCGGCACCGCGGCCCCGGGGACGCGGCGGGTCAGGCGGCCCGCCTCCAGGCCGGTCGTGACGTAGTCGATCAGCGGGTTGAGGCCGAGCGCCGCGACCTTCGGGTAGCGGGCGCGGTACCAGGGCGCGTCGAAGCGCGGCGACGGGCTCGTCGTGCGGCCCCCGTCGGCGAGGAAATGCGCCAGCGGGTTCTGCCCCGCTGCGCCGTCGGCCGCGTCGTCTTCAAGGTAGGTCTCGGTGTACCAGCGCGTGGCGAACCAGGGCCCCGGGTCGAGGTTCTCGGCGGCGCCGTGCTCCAGGTAATGGACCAGCGGGTTGAGGCTGTCGGCCCGCACCGCGGCGGACTGGGCCGCGTACCAGTCGGGATCGAACAGCGGGTGGGGCGCGTAGCGGCGGTAGCCGCCGGCCATCACGTAGTGCTCCAGGGGCTCGAGCCCGCTGGTCTCGGCCTCGGGGCAGCGCTCGCGGTAGAACGCGGCGTCGAACAGGCCCGACCGCCGGATCAGGTCGACGTGCCGCGACAGGCCGGCGAACTCCTCCGGGTTGCGCAGGTAGCCCTGCTTCCGGCCGGTCTCGAAGAAGTGGCTCAGCGCGTTGCCGCCGGCCGCGCGGGCATCCGGATAGCGCGACAGGTACCAGGCGGTGTCGAACTCAGGCGACGGGTCGGTGTCGCTGCGCGACAGGAAGTCGGAGAACGCCCGGGCGCGGTGCTCCGCGCCGCCGAGGTAGCGCGTCGCGTACCAGTCCGGATCGAACAGCGGGTTGGGGCGGATGCCCGCCGCGGCGCCGCGGTCGAGGTAGTGGAGCAGCGGGTTGGTGCCCTCGGCCCGGAGGCCCGGGACGGAATCGAGGTAGAGGTCGCCGTGGAAGAGCGGGTGCGGCCAGCGCCCCTCGCGCCCGCCGTGGACCGCGTAGTGCACCGCCGGATCGATCCCCTCGCCGACCACGTCGGGGTAGCGCCTCGCGTACCAGGCCGGGTCGAACAGGCCGGATTCCTTGACCACGCGGACGAGGTCCGCCTGGCGGGGTTCGGTGCGGCGGCGGCCCTTGAGGCGCCGGGTCAGCGGGCGCGCGAGGGACTGCGCCGCGCCGGCGAGGCCGGCCTTCTCCGACGATCCGACGACGAACACATCTCGAAGGCGCATGGTCAGGTCCGGATACGCGGGAAGCCCGCAAAGCTGCCCACGCCGCGATCCGCGAGAGACATCAGAGGGTTCGGCCGGTCCGGCGGTCGCGGGTGAGGATCGCCCCGGCTTGGGCGCCTTCCTAAAGGTCCGGGTCGCCCACGCCAAGAGCGGGGCGGGATCGGCGTCCGACCGATCGCGAGCGGCTCCGGTCTCGGCGAGGGCGTACGGACGTCGCGAACGCGGCCGCGAACGGGCGTGCGGCGATCCCGACCTTGCCAGCCCGGCACCTGAAGCCCCACACTTGCGGGATTGGCCGGCGGGTCCCGCGGGGCCCGGGCAGGAGATGGATATCGGCATGACGCAGGGGATCAGCCCGGCCACCACCCTGGACGACGGCATCGTGGCGACGGCGGAGAGCTGCCTCGCCGATGTCGGCGCGGCGCGGGAGGCGATTCACGGGGTGATCTTCGGCCAGGAGAAAGTGGTCGATCTCGCACTCGTGACCATCCTGGCCGGCGGCCACGGCCTGCTGGTCGGCCTGCCGGGCCTCGCCAAGACCAAGCTGGTCGAGACGCTGGGCACGGTGCTGGGCCTCGACGCGCGGCGCGTGCAGTTCACGCCAGACCTGATGCCCTCCGACATCCTCGGCACCGAGATCCTAGAGGAGGACGCCGAGCGCCGCCGGGCCTTCCGGTTCGTGCAGGGGCCGGTCTTCACTCAGCTCCTGATGGCCGACGAGATCAACCGCGCGAGCCCGCGCACACAGTCGGCGCTGCTGCAGGCCATGCAGGAGGGCCACGTTTCGGTGGCGGGCGCCCGCCACGACCTGCCGCGGCCGTTCCACGTGCTCGCCACCCAGAACCCGATCGAGCAGGAGGGCACCTATCCCCTGCCCGAGGCGCAGCTCGACCGCTTCCTCCTGGAGATCGACGTCGGCTACCCCGACCGCGCCGCCGAGCGGCGGATCCTGATCGAGACCACCGGCATGGACGAGGCGCGCCCGCGGGCCGTGATGTCCACCGAGCAGCTGCTCACCGCCCAGCGCCTCGTGCGCCGGCTGCCGGTGGGCGAGGCCGTGGTCGAGGCGATCCTCGACCTCGTGCGCGCCGCCCGGCCGGACAGCGGCGACGCCATCGTGAAGGACAAGCTCCTCTGGGGGCCCGGCCCCCGCGCCAGCCAGGCGCTGACGCTCGCAGCCCGCGCCCGGGCGCTGATCGAGGGCCGGGTCGCGCCGTCGGTGGCCGACGTGAAGGCGCTCGCCGAGCCGGTGCTCAAGCACCGGATGGCGCTGAGCTACACCGCCCGCGCCGACGGCGAGACCATCGAGGGCCTGATCGCCAAGCTCGCGGAGAAGCTCTGACTTTGGTCGCGACGAACGCCCTCGACGCCGGCAGGCGCACCCCCGGCCGGCGCGAGAGCGAGGGCGCGACCGCCCTCTCCGACAAGATGCCCCGCCTCGTCCTGGAGGCGCGCCGCGTGTCGAGCCTGCTGGCCCACGGCCTCCACGGCCGCCGCCGCGCCGGGCCGGGCGAGAGCTTCTGGCAGTTCCGCCCCTTCGTCACCGGCGAGGCCGCGGCCCGCGTCGACTGGCGCCGCTCGGCCCGGGACGACCGGCTCTACGTCCGCGAGCGCGAATGGGAGGCCGCCCACAACATCTGGCTGTGGATCGACCGCTCGGCCTCGATGGGCTTCGTGTCGGACCTCGCCTCGGCCCCGAAGATCGAGCGCGCGCTGATCCTGGGCCTCGCCCTGGCGGACGCCTTCGTGGAGGGCGGCGAGCGGGTGGGCCTGCTCGGCCTGACCCGCGCGAGCGCCTCCCGCGGGATCGTCGAGCGCCTGGCCCAGGCCCTCGTGGCCGACACGGCCGGCCTCACCCAGGACCTGCCGCCCCGGGCCAGCCCCGCCCGCTTCGACGAGGTGGTGCTGATCGGCGACTTCCTCACCGAGCCCGACCGGATCGCCGCCGCGGTGCAGGGTCTCGCCGGCCGCGGCAGCCGCGGCCACCTCCTCATGGTGGTGGACCCGATCGAGGAGACCTTCCCGTTCACCGGCCAGGCCGTCCTGCACGATCTCGAGGGCGGCCTCAGCCTCGACATCGGCGACGCCGACGCCTGGGGCGCGCGCTACCGCGCCCGGATCGCCGAGCACCGGGCGGCGCTCGCGTCCATCGCCCGCGGCCAGGGCTGGACGCTGACGATCCACCGCACGGACCGGCCGGCCAGCGAGGCGGCCCTGCGGCTCGCCACGTTGATCGCCGCCCGCGGCACGGAGTGAGGCCGCCATGCTGGGTCTGACCTTCGCGGCGCCGCTGGCGCTCGCCGCCCTGATCGGCCTGCCGGCCCTGTGGTTCCTGCTGCGGGTGACCCCGCCGCGCCCGCGCCGGATCAACTTCCCGCCGCTGAAGCTCGTCGCCGACCTGATCCCGCAGCGGCAGACCCCGGCGCGCACGCCGCCCTGGCTGCTGATCCTCCGGCTCCTGATCGCCGCCGCCCTGATCCTCGCGGTGGCCGGCCCGGTCTGGAACGCCGGCGGCGTGGGGGCCGGGGGCGGCCGCAGCGCGCTCCTCGTGCTCCTCGACAACGGCTTCCCGGCCGCCCACGACTGGCGCGACCGCCTGCGCGTCGCCACCGACGCGGTGGAGGGCGCCGCCCGGGACGGACGGCCCGTCGCGGTGATCGGCCTCGCCGACGCCCCCGCGGCCTTCGAGGCGAAGACGCCGGCCGCCGCCCTGGAGCGCCTGCGCGCCCTCGCGCCGCGCCCGATCCTCCCCGCCCGCGACGCGCATCTCGCGACGATCGAGACCTTCCTCGACAAGAACCGCGGCGCCGGGCTCGTCTGGATCAGCGACGGCGTCGCCGGCGCGGGCGACACGCGCTTCGCCAAGGGGCTCGCCGACCTCGCGGGCGACAGGGGCGCGGCCCTCACGGTGCTGCGGGCCGACAGGCCGCCGGCCCTCGCCCTCACCGCCACCGAGAACGCCGGCAAGCTCGTGACGCACGCCCTGCGGGCCGCGCCGAACGGGCGCGACGCCGGGGTGATCCGGGCGCTCGACCAGAAGGGCCTGCCGCTCGCCGAGCGCGACTTCGCTTTCGGAGCCGACGCCACCGAGGCGGACGCGGCCTTCGAGATGCCGGTGGAGCTGCGCAACAGCATCAGCCGGCTGGAGATCGCGGGCGAGCGCTCGGCCGGCGCCGTGGTGCTGCAGGACGAGCGCGGCAAGCGCCGCCGGGTCGGGCTCGTGTTCGGCGGCACCCTCGACCAGGCGCAGCCGCTCCTGGCGCCGACCTACTACCTGTCGCGGGCGCTCCAGCCCTTCGCGGACGTGCAGGAGCCCCGAGGCGCCAAGGGCACGGCGGACTCGATCAACCAGCTCCTCGACAATCAGGTCTCGGTCCTCGTGCTGGCCGATGTCGGCGCGCTCGACGAGAAGACCACCGCGCGGATCGAGAGCTTCGTGAAGGACGGCGGGATGCTGCTGCGCTTCGCCGGCCCGCGGCTCGCCGCCGGCAACGACCCGCTGGTGCCGGTGCGGCTGCGGCGGGGCGGCCGGACCCTCGGCGGCACACTCTCCTGGGACAGCCCCAAGACCCTGGCCCCGTTCCCGCTCGAGAGCCCCTTCGCGGGCCTGACGCCGCCGGCCGATATCGGCGTGCGCCGCCAGATCCTGGCCGAGCCGGACGGCGACCTGCCGAGCCGGACCTGGGCGTCGCTCCAGGACGGCACGCCGATCGTCACCGCGCAGAAGCGCGGCCAGGGCACGATCGTGCTGTTCCACGTCACCGCCGACACCACGTGGTCGAACCTGCCGCTCTCCGGCCTGTTCATCGACATGCTCCGGCGCGTCGTGGCGCTGGCCGGCGCCGCGGCGCCGGTCCAGGGGGACGCGACGCGGGCCGCCGCCCCGGTGCTCGCGCCGCGGGTGACCCTCGATGGCTTCGGCGCGCTGGGATCGCCGCCGGCCTCGGCCACCGCGGTGTCGGCCGACTACGCCGACCGGGCGAACCTCGAACATCCGCCGGGCTTCTACGGCCCGCCGGACGGAGGCATCAGCGTGAACGCCCTGAAACCGGATGACCAGCTGAAGCCCCTCGACACCGCCGCGCTCGAGGGCGCTCGGTTCGGGTCCCTCGCCGGCGCCGAGACCCTGGACCTGCGGCCGAGCCTGTTCACCCTGGCGCTGCTGCTGCTGGCGCTCGACACCCTGGCGGGGCTGTGGCTCGGCGGCTTCCTGCGCCGCGGCGGTCTGGCGGCCCGCCTGCGCGGCCGACCGGCCGTGCTGGCCCTCGCCGGCCTCGTCCTGCTCGCCGCCCTGCCGGCGCGCCCGGTCCGCGCGGAGGAGCCGCCGGCCAACCGGCCGAACGGCATCGAGTCGGCGCTGGTCACGCGTCTCGCCTACGTGATCACGGGCGACGCCGCCGTCGACGAGGCGAGCCGCACCGGCCTCACGGGCCTGACCCAGATGCTGGCCGCGCGCACCGCGCTGGAGCCGGGCGAGCCGGCCGGGATCGATCCGGCGAAGGACGAGCTGGCCTTCTACCCGCTGATCTACTGGCCGATCGCCCCGAACCGGCCGCAGCCCTCGGACGTCGCGATCCGCAAGATCGACGCGTTCATGCGCAACGGTGGCACGGTCCTGTTCGACACCCGCGACGCGCTCACCGCGCGGCCGGGCGGGCCGCCCACCCCGGAAGGAGCCTATCTCCGGAAGATGCTGGCGACGCTCGAGGTGCCGGAACTGGAGCCGGTGCCCCTCGACCACGTGCTGACCAAGGCCTTCTACCTCGTGGACAGCTTCCCCGGCCGCTACGCCACGGGCCAGACCTGGGTGGAGGCTTTGCCGCCGGCCGCGGAAGGCGCCGAGCGCCGCCCAGCCCGCGCCGGCGACGGCGTGAGCCCGATCATCATCACCGGCAACGACCTCGCCGCCGCCTGGGCGGTGGGGCGCCGGGGCGAGCCGCTCTACCCGGTCGTGGGCGGCGACCAGCGCCAGCGCGAGATGGCGTTCCGGGGCGGCGTGAACATCGTGATGTACACGCTCACCGGGAACTACAAGGCGGACCAGGTCCACGTGCCCGCGCTGCTGGAGCGGCTGGGGCAGTGATGGGTTCGGACACACGGCGCGCGGCCGCCTCCCCTCCCTCCTCTGCATGCCTGCAGATTCGAAGCGTGCGCGCGGCGCCGCGTCGGCAGGACGGGGCGCGGGTCCCCTCTCCCGTGCGGGAGAGGGACAGGGTGAGGGATCAAGTCTCCCCGGACGCAGCGCTCCCTCCCGGCACATCGACGGCGTGCTCGAGCCTGTACCTTCCCGACCCTCACCCCAGCCCTCTCCCGCGCGGGAGAAGGAGCCCGTCGCGCCTGCCCGCGCCGCCGCGTGAGCGTGGCGGTTCATGGAATGAGGCGCGGCGCAGTTTGACGGATCCGGAGCGCTCCGCCCCATGCTGAGCCTCAGCTTCACGCCCCTCCTGCCCTGGCCGGCCATCGCCGTCCTCGGAGCGATCGTCGCCGTCCTGGCGGTGTTCGCCGTTCTGGCCCGGGGCCGCACCGCGCTGCTGCGCGTCCTCGTCCTCGCCCTGGTTCTGGCGGCGCTCACCAACCCGGCGCTGGTGCGCGAGGACCGCGAGCCCGTGAAGGACGTCGCCGCCATCGTGGTCGACCGGTCCGGGTCCCAGCAGCTCGGCGACCGGCCGCAGATGACTGACGCGGTCCGCGCCGAGTTGCAGCGCCGGTTCGGTGCGCTCACCGATATCGAGCCCCGCTTCATCGACGTGCCCGATTCCAAGGACGGCGACGACGGCACCAAGCTGTTCACGGCCCTGAGCCAGGCGCTGACCGACGTCCCGCCGGAGCGCCTCGCCGGGATCGTGATGCTCACCGACGGCGTGGTGCACGACATCCCGTCCTCGCTGGCGCAGCTCGGCATCAAGGCGCCGCTCCACGTCCTCGTCACGGGACACCCGGACGAGCGCGACCGGCAGATCAAGCTCCTGGAAGCGCCGCGCTTCGGCATCGTCGGCAAGGACCTGACGATCCGCGCCGAGGTCATGGAGCGCGGCGGGACCGGCCACGCGGTCGTCACCGTGCGCCGCGACGGCGAGGAGATCGGCCGGCGGGACGTCGCCACCGACAAGCCGTTCTCCCTGAACCTGCGCATCGAGCACGGCGGCCCGAACGTGGTGGAGATCGAGGTCGAGCCGCTGCCGGGCGAGCTCACCACGGTCAACAACCGGGCGGTCCTGCCGATCGAGGGCATCCGCGAGAAGCTCCGGGTGCTGCTCGTCTCCGGCGAGCCGCACCAGGGCGAGCGCACGTGGCGCAACCTGCTGAAGTCCGACGCCAACGTCGACCTCGTCCACTTCACCATCCTGCGCCCCCCGGAGAAGCAGGACGGCACGCCGATCTCGGAACTCTCCCTGATCGCCTTCCCGACGCGCGAGCTGTTCGTCCAGAAGATCAAGGACTTCGACCTGATCATCTTCGACCGCTACGCCAACCAGAGCGTGCTGCCGCAGGCCTATTTCGACAACATCGTCCGCTACGTCCGCGAGGGCGGCGCCCTGCTGATCGCCGCCGGCCCCGAATTTGCCGGACCGGCCAGCCTCGCCCGCACGCGGCTCGCCGGCATCCTGCCCGGCGACCCCGACGGCCGGGTCGTCGAGAAGCCCTACAAGGCGACGCCGACGCAGGTCGGCCAGCGCCATCCGGTCACCCGCGCCCTGCCGGGCTCGGACGCGAACCCGCCCGCCTGGGGCGACTGGCTGCGCATCGTCGAGGCCCGGACCCGACCGGGGATCCAGCCGATCCTGTCGGGGGCCGAGGGCCTGCCGCTGCTGGCGCTGTCGCGCGAGGACAAGGGCCGCGTCGCCCTGCTCCTGTCCGATCACGCCTGGCTCTGGGCGCGGGGCTACCAAGAGGGCGGCCCCTATCTCGACCTGCTGCGCCGCCTCGGCCACTGGCTGATGAAGGAGCCAGCCCTGGAGGAGGAGGCGCTGCGCGCCCAGACCACCGGGCGCGGCCGCGAGGTGCGGGTCGAGCGCCAGACGATGGCGGATCAGGCCGAGCCGGTCACAGTGACGGGCCCCACCGGCAAGGTGACGACGCTGACGCTCAAGCCCCAGGAGCCCGGCCTGTTCACCGCGACCTTCGACGCGGAGACCCTGGGCCTGCACACCCTGCGGTCGGGCAACCTCGTGGCCTTCGTCAGCGTCGGGCCGGCCAACCCACGCGAGCTCGCCGACGTGTTCAGCGACACCGAGCGCCTGAAGGCCGCGGCCGACGGGTCGGGCGGCTCGGTCCGCCGGGTCGCCGAGTCGGGCGGCATCCAGGTGCCGCGCCTCGCGCTGGTGCGCGGCGGCCGCCTCGCCGGCAGCGACTGGATCGGATTCCGTCCGAGCGACAGCGCCAACATCCGCGGCGTCGAGGTCTACCCGCTGGCGCTCGGCTTGGCGGCGCTCGCCGCACTCGCCGCCGCCCTGCTCGCCATGTGGCTGGTCGAGGGCCGGCGGGGGCGGGCGGCGTGACGCGGACTTGCGGCTGGGCGCGCCTTCGGACCCGCGCGACCCTGTGCGTTCCCGCATGGTCGACGGGCGGCGGTCCGCGTCCTATGACCCCCTGACATGTCGAGAGAGTCCGCGTCCGGCGCGGGCTCGAACCAACGGAGACAGCCTGCCCGTGACAGCGCAGACCGTGACTGGACGCCTCCTCGCCGCGACACTCCTCGTCGCCTGCCTCCAGCTCGCCCCGGCCCGTGCGCAGGAACCGGCCGCGATGCCGTCGACGCCGCCTGCCGTGCCGGCCACCCTGCCGGCCGCAAACGGTCAGTGGACCCACGCGATCACGCTGATGGGCCAGCCGAAATACGGCCCGGACTTCAAGCATTTCGACTACGTCGACCCGGCAGCCCCCAAGGGCGGCATGGTCCGGTTCGGGGCCCAGGGCGGGTTCGACAATTTCAACATCGTCGTCGCCGGCCTGAAGGGCGACCTCGAGAACGGCATCCAGCAGATCTACGATCCGCTGATGACCGAGTCGTCGGACGAGCCGTTCACCTCCTACGGCCTGCTCGCCGAGGCGGTGCGGATCGCCCCCGATCTCGGTTCGGTCTCGTACCGGCTGCGCGAGAACGCCCGCTGGCACGACGGCAAGCCGATCACGCCCGAGGACGTGGTCTGGTCCTTCGACGTGCTGAAGGCCAACAGCCCGTTCTACGCCGCCTACTACCAGACCGTGGCCAAGGCCGAGGTGACCGGGCCGCACGAGGTGACCTTCACCTTCACCGAGACCGGCAACCGCGAGCTGCCGCAGGTGATCGGCCAGCTCCGCGTCCTGCCCAAGCACTGGTGGACCGCCAAGGATTCCAACGGCAAGGCGCGCAGCGTCACCGAGACGACCCTGGAGCCGCCGCTGGGCTCGGGCCCCTACCGCCTCGCGAAGTTCGAGCCGGGCCGCACCACCACCTACACCCGCGTGCCCGATTACTGGGGCAAGGACCTGCCGGTGAATGCCGGGCGCTACAACTTCGACACGGAGCGCTACGAGTATTTCCGCGACGGCACCGTGCTGGTCGAGGCGCTGAAGGGCGATCTCTACGATTTCCGGATCGAGAACATCGCCCGGAACTGGGCGACCGCCTACGAGGATTTCCCCGCCGTGAAGGAGGGCCGCCTGATCAAGGAGGCGTTCCCCGAGCGCGGCATGGGCATCATGCAGGCCTTCGCGTTCAACACGCGCCGGGACAAGTTCAAGGATCCGCGCGTCCGCCGGGCCTTCAACCTGGCGATGAACTACGAGGAGATGAACAAGGCGCTGTTCTACGGCCTCTACAAGCGCATCAACTCCTACTTCTTCGGCTCGGAGCTGGCCTCCTCGGGCCTGCCGGAGGGCGAGGAGAAGGCGATCCTCGAGAGCGTCAGGGACAAGGTCCCGGCCTCGGTCTTCACCACCCCCTACGCCAACCCGGTCAACGACGGCCCCGAGGCGGTGCGCAGGAACCTCCGCGAGGCCGTCGGCCTGCTGCGCGAGGCCGGCTACGAGCTGCGCGGCGGCAAGATGGTCAGCAAGGCCACCGGCGAGCCGCTGACCGTCGAGTTCCTGGAGTTCCAGAACACCTTCGAGCGGGTCATCCTGCCGTTCTCGGCGCAGCTGAAGCTGATCGGCATCGACGCCACCCTGCGGGTCATCGACCAGGCGCAGTACCAGAACCGCATCCGCAACTTCGACTTCGACGTCACCACGGCGTCGTGGGGCGAGTCGCTCTCGCCGGGCAACGAGCAGCGCGAGTACTGGGGCTCGGCCGCGGCCGACAAGCCCGGCTCGCGCAACCTGATCGGGATCAAGGATCCCGGCATCGACGCCCTGATCGAGACGGTGATCTTCGCCAAGGACCGGCACACCGTGATCGCGGCGACCCGGGCCCTGGACCGGGTGCTCCTCGCCCACGACTACGTCGTCCCGCAATGGTCCTCCGACCAGCAGCGGACGCTGCGCTGGAACCGGTTCGGCCACCCGGCGATCCTGCCGCTCTACGCCAGCTCGGGCTTCCCGACGACGTGGTGGTACGACGAGACGCTCGCCGCCAAGACCGGGGCGCCCCGTTGACGGGGGCGCCCGGGATGCCGACCCGGCGCGGGCTGGTCCTCGGGGCCGGCGCGCTCGCGGCGCTGCCGCCGTGGCGCCCGGTCCGGGCCGCCGACGCGCAGGAGCGCCACGGCCTGTCCAGCTTCGGCGAGCTGAAATACGGCCCGGACTTCGCGCATTTCGACTACGTGAACCCGATGGCGCCCCGCGGCGGGCGCTTCTCGGCGCAACTCGCCGCGACGACCGGCAACCAGTCGCTCAACACCTTCAACACGCTCAACGTCTACGTGCTGCGCGGCGACGGGGCCGCCGGCATGCCTCTGACCTTCGACAGCCTGATGGTCCGCGCCCTCGACGAGCCGGACGCCCTCTACGGGCTGGTGGCGCGCGCCGTCACGGTCAGCCCGGACGGCCTGACCTACACCTTCGCGCTGCGCCCGCAGGCGCGGTTCCACGACGGCTCGCCGCTGACCGCGCGGGACGCGGCCTTCAGCCTCAAGCTCCTGCGCGACAAGGGCCACCCCGAGATCGCCGAGGTGATCCGGCCCATGACCGACGCCCGGGCCGAGGGCGACGGGCGGCTCGTGGTGACCTTCGAGCCGGGCCGCGCCCGGGACCTGCCGCTGTTCGTCGCGCAGCTGCCGCTCTTCTCCGCCGCCTACTACGCCAGCCGGGACTTCGAGGCCTCGACCTTGGAGGCGCCGCTCGGCTCCGGTCCCTACCGGGTCGGCACCGTCGATCCGGGCCGGTCCATCGGCCTGGAGCGCGTCCCGGATTACTGGGCCGCCGAGCTGCCGGTGAATGTCGGCCAGAACAACTTCGACGCGATCCGCTACGAGTATTTCCGCGACCGCACCGTGGCGTTCGAGGCGTTCAAGAGCGGTGCCTTCACGTTCCGCGAGGAGTTCACCGCCCGGGTCTGGGCGACCGGCTACGACTTCCCGGCGATGACCGAGGGCCGCGTCGTCCGCGAGACGGTGCCGGACGCGCGGCCGAGCGGCACGCAGGGCTGGTGGATCAATATCCGCCGCGCGGCGTTCCGCGACCCGCGGGTGCGCGAGGCTATCGGCCTGTGCTTCGATTTCGAGTGGTCGAACCGCAACCTGATGTACGGCGCCTACGCGCGCACGGCCTCGTTCTTCGAGAATTCCGACCTCAAGGCGACCGGCAAGCCCTCGGCCGAGGAGCTCGCCCTGCTGGAGCCGTTCAAGGACCTGCCGCCCGAGGTGTTCGGCGAGGCCTGGGCGCCGCCGGTCTCCGACGGGTCCGGCCAGGACCGGGCGCTGCTGAAGCGCGCCGACGCGCTCCTGCGGGAGGCCGGCTGCACCCGCCAGGGCGGCAACCTGCTGCTGCCCGGCGGCCAGCCCCTGACCCTCGAGTTCCTCGACGAGGATCCGGTCTTCCAGGCGGTCACGCAGCCCTTCATCCGCAACCTGGGGCTGCTCGGCATCAAGGCGAGCCTGCGCACGGTCGACCCGTCTCAGTACCAGGCGCGGCTGAAGGATTTCGACTTCGACGTCACACCGCGCCGCTACAGCAGCGGGCTCACCCCCGGCGCGGAGCTGCGCGAGACCTACGGGTCCCGCTCCGCCGGGACCGCGGGCTCCAACAACCTGTCGGGGATCGCGAGCCCGGCGATCGACGCGCTGCTCACCGCCGTCGCCGACGCGACGTCGCGGGCGGACCTGACCACCGCCTGCCGGGCGCTGGACCGGGTCCTGCGGGCCGGGCGCTACTGGGTGCCGATGTGGTACGCCTCGACCCACCGCCTCGCCCTCTGGGACGTGTACGGCCGCCCGGCGACCCCGCCGAAATACGACCTCGGCGCCCCCGGGACGTGGTGGTTCGACGCCGACAAGGCCAAGCGGATCGGGCGGGACTGACGCCATGCTCGCCTACATCCTGCGCCGCATCGGCCTGATGATCCCGACCCTGTTCGGGATCATGCTGATCACCTTCACCATCGTGCAATTCGCCCCCGGCGGACCGGTGGAGCGGGTGCTGTCGCAGCTCCAGGGCCAGCGCGACGGGGCCATGTCCCGCGTCACCGGCGGCTCGGGCGACCTCGGCGGCGCCAGCCGGCCGTCGGGCGGCGGTGGCGACGCCAGTTCCCGCTACCGCGGCGCCCAGGGGTTGAGCCCGGAATTCATCGCCAAGCTCGAGAAGCAGTTCGGCTTCGACAAGCCGGCGCCCGAGCGCTTCGCCAAGATGCTCTGGGACTACGTCCGGTTCGATTTCGGCCGCAGCTACTTCCGCGACGTCACGGTCATCCAGCTGATCAAGGAGCGGCTGCCGGTCTCGATCTCGCTGGGCCTGTGGATGACGCTGCTGTCCTACGCGATCTCGATCCCGCTCGGCATCCGCAAGGCCGTGGCGGACGGCACGCGCTTCGACCGCGCGACCTCCTTCGTGGTGATCATCGGCTACGCGATCCCGGGCTTCATGTTCGGGCTGATGCTCATCATCCTGTTCGCCGGCGGCTCGTTCTACCAGTGGTTCCCGCTGCGCGGCCTGACCAGCGAGGGTTGGGAGAGCTTCTCGCCCTGGCACAAGGTGACCGATTACGCGTGGCACATGGTGCTGCCGCTGACCGCCCTGGTGATAGGCGCCTTCGCCACCTCGACCCTGCTGACCAAGAACTCGTTCCTCGACGAGATCCGCAAGCAGTACGTGCTGACCGCGCGGATGAAGGGGCTCTCCGAGCGGCGCGTGCTCTACGGGCACGTGTTCCGCAACGCGATGCTGATCGTGATCGCGGGCTTTCCGGGCGCCTTCATCTCTGCCTTCTTCACCGGCTCGCTGCTCATCGAGACGATCTTCTCCCTCGACGGCCTGGGCGAGCTGTCGTTCCGGGCTATCGTCGGGCGCGACTATCCGGTGGTATTCGCAACGCTCTACATCTTCTCGCTGCTCGGGCTCGCGGTGAACCTGCTGTCCGACCTGATCTACGTCTGGATTGACCCGCGGATCGATTTCTCGGCGCGGGCGACCTGACCGCGCGGCGCGCGGATCCTCAGGCCTCCGGGAGGCTCGCGGCGCCGGCCGGCACCGGCGGCTCGTCGCGCGGGGGGCCGGCCAGGCCCAGCAGCGCCGCGATGGCGTCGCCGTCCGGCGCGCCGAGGAGGTCCGCCAGGGTGTAGCGGTCGAGGACGGCGAGGAACGCCGCCAGGGCCTCGCCCAGCACCCGCCGGAGCCGGCACGGAGCCGTGATGGCGCAGGCGCCGCCGCCGAAACACTCTACCAGCGCCAGGTCGTCCTCGGTCTGGCGCACCACCGCACCGACGACGATCTCCTCCGGCGGCTTCGCCAGCCGAAGACCGCCGCCCCGGCCGCGGATCGTCCGGATCAGGCCGAGCCGACCCAGCTGGTGGACCACCTTGGTCAGGTGATTTTCCGAGATGCCGTAGGCGCGCGCGATCCCGGCGATCGAACTCTGCTCGGGCTCGTGGAGCCCGACGTAGATCAGCGTGCGCAACGCGTAATCCGTGTAGCGGGTCAGGCGCATCTCAACTCCAGAAGACGATCCCTGCCGTGGGGCGATGCGATGTCCGCCGCGGTCCGAGTCCGTACGCGCAGCCGCGGACCGGCACCACCGCTGGCAGGCGAACAGGCATCGTCCCTATAAGATGTATTTCCCTTGCATCTTTTCGAGGGGGCGCTAAAAGAAGCATGTCGTATGCACCTTTTGGGCTGTGCCATGCCCGCGCCCCTCTCCCCCGCCACCGTCGCTCTCATCAATGCCACCGTGCCGGCCCTGGAGGCCCACGGCCTCACCATCACGAAGCGCATGTACGAGCGCCTCTTCGAGAACGCCGAGATCCGCGACCTCTTCAACCAGTCCCATCACGGCGAGACCGGCTCTCAGCCGAAGGCCCTGGCCCAGGTCGTGCTCGCCTACGCCCGCAACATCGACAATCTCGGCGTCCTGGCGGGCGCGGTCGAGCGCATCGCGCAGAAGCACGTCGCCCTGAACATCCTGCCGGAGCACTACCCGCACGTGGCCGACGCCCTCCTCGGCGCGATCGGGGATGTCCTCGGCGAGGCCGCCACGCCGGAGATCGCCACGGCCTGGGGCGAGGCCTACTGGTTCCTGGCGGAACTGCTGATCGGCCGGGAGGCCGCGATCTACCGCGACCATGCCTCCAAGCCGGGCGGCTGGAACGGCTGGCGCGACTTCGTGGTCGACAGCGTGACCCAGGAGAGCGAGACGATCCGCTCCTTCGTCCTCGTGCCGGCCGACGGTGGCCCGGTGCTGCGGCATCGGCCGGGCCAGTATCTCGGCTTCCTCCTGGACCTGCCGGGCCGCGGCGTGCTGAAGCGGAACTACTCGGTGTCCTGCGCGCCGAGCGACCGGGCCTACCGCATCACCGTCAAGCGCGAGGCGGCGCCGGGCCGTCCGGCCGGGATCGCCTCGAACTGGCTGCACGACCACGCGCGGCCCGGCACCGTGCTGAAGGTCGCCGCACCGGCGAGCGACTTCAGCTTCGACGCCGAGAGCGACGCGCCCGTGGTGCTGGTCAGCGGCGGCGTCGGGCTGACCCCGATGATCAGCATGCTCGAGACCATCGCGGCGGACAGCCCGGACCGGCCGACCTGGTACGTCCACGGCGCCCTGTTCGGCCGCGTCCACGCCCTGCGCGACCACGCCCGGGCGCTCGCGGCGCGGGCCCGCGCCGCGACGCTCGTGACGTTCTACGCGGAGCCCGAAGCCGCGGACCGGCCGGGTGAGCACTACGACGTCCAGGGCCTGATCACGGCGGACTGGCTCGCGGAGCACACGCCACACGACCGCGCGACCTACTACCTGTGCGGTCCCAAGCCGTTCCTGCGGGATCTCGCCACCGGCCTGCTGCGCCGCGGCGTCCCGGCCGAGCGGGTGAAGTTCGAGTTCTTCGGCCCGGCCGACGAGCTCTTCGAGGAGCCCCGGCAGGCAGCCTAGGCGGCGCTCAGGGCGTCCCGCCGCGGAGCGGACGCGCGGCGCCGAGCACCCGCGCCACGGTCGTGCGCAGCGCCTGCGCGCTCCGGTAGCCCACGGCCGCCGCGACCGCCCGCGGCGGCCGCCCCTCGGCCGCGAGCGCCAGCGCCCGGATCACGCGGGCCCGCGCCCGCCAGTCGCCGAAGCTGAGACCGGTCTCCGCGCGGAACCCGCGCGTGAGCGTGCGCCGACTCGCGCCGGCACGGTCGGCCCAGGCGTCGAGATCGGCCTCCGAGGCCGGATCCTCGATCAGCGCGAGGCAGACGCGGCGCAGGCGCGGGTCGCGGGGGAGCGGCAGAGCGAGCGGCGTCGCGGGGGCCCGGCCGATCTCGTCGAGCACGAGGGCGGCGAGGTGGCCGCCGCGACCCGCCTCCGCGTAGAGCACCGGCTCCTCCGCCAGGGCGGTGAGCGCGGCGGCGAGGAGCCGCGACACCGCGATCACCCGGCAACTCGCCGGGAAGGACCGGACCGCGGCGGGATCGAGATAGGCGGAGCACATCGCGACAGCCCCGTGGGTCGCGACCGCGTGCGGCAGAAGCGGCGGGATCCAGAGGGCGTGCCCCTCGGGAACCACCCAGGTGCCGTCCTCCGCGAACGCCATCATCAGCCCGGACGTGGCGTAGAGCAGCTGCGCGCGGGGATGGAAGTGCCGTGCGAGGTGCATCCCGGCCGCGTAGGTCTTGGGCATCACCGCGACCGGGCGGGGCACGTCCTGATAGTCGGCCGCCTCGGTCGACCGCCCCGCGGCGCCGCGCGCCTCCGTCGAGATTGGCCCGTTCGCGTACATATCCGGCCCAACACCGCCATCGGGTCAGGCTATCAGGGTGCCGTCCCGGAGGATACGCCGCGATGGATTCCGAAACGCTGTCCCGCCGCACCCTGCGCTTCATCAACGTCGCGCACGCCCTCGACCATTTCGTGCTGCTGATCTACCCGACCGCGGTGATCGCCATCGCGGCCCAGACCGGGCTCGGCTACGGCGAGCTGATCGGGCTCGCCACCGGCGCCTTCGTGGCCTTCGGCCTGTGCTCGCTGCCGATGGGCTCGCTGGCCGACCGCTTCGGGCGGCGCAACATGCTGGCGGTGTTCTTCTTCGGCTACGGCCTGTCCTGCCTGGGCGTGGCGAGCGCCTCGACGCCGCTGGGCTTCGCCCTCTGGCTCTGCGTCCTCGGGCTCGCCTCGGCGATCTACCACCCGGTCGGCTCGGCCATGCTGGTCACCCATGCGCGCCGGCTCGGGCACGATCTCGGCATCAACGGCGTCTGGGGCAATCTCGGCGCGGCCTCGGCCTCCGGCCTGACCGCGCTGCTCGCCGCCACGGTCAGCTGGCGCGCGGCCTTCATCGTTCCCGGCCTCGTCTGCCTCGCCTGCGGGGCCGCCTTCGTGGCCCTGGTCCCGGGGGACGGCGACGCCGCGGGCCGGAAGGCCGGCGGCGCGGCGGTGATCCCGGTGACCCGGCCCTGGGCACTCATGGCGATGTTCGCCCTGTCGATCTTCGCGGGCGGCCTGACCTTCAACCTGACGACGATCAGCCTGCCCAAGGTGATCGACGAGGGCGTCGGGCAGGCGCTGCCCCTGGCGCTGACCGGCTCGATCGCCACCGGCGTCTTCCTGTTCGGCGCGCTGATGCAGCTCGCCATGGGCCGGCTGATCGACCGCTACAGCCTGCCGTCCCTGTTCGTGGCGCTCTCGGTGCTGCAGCCGCTCGGGCTCGGGATCGCGGCCGTCTCGACCGGCCTGCCGCTGCTCGCCGGGCTCGTCCTCGCCATGACGGCGATCTACGGGCAGGTGGTGATCAACGACGCGATGATCGCCCGCTACGTGCCGCCCGCCTACCGGGCCCGCGCCTACAGCGTGCGCTACTTCGTCGGCTTCACGGCGAGCGGCTTCGTGGTGCCGGCGATCGCCCTGCTGCACGACCGCGGCGGCTTCGCGCTGGTCCTCGGCGCCGCCTCCGCCTGCGGCGCGGTGATCTGGCTCGCGGCCCTGGGCTTCCTGAAGCTGACGCAGGGCGGCGCGCGGCCCGCGCTGGCCGCCGCCGAGTAGCGCGACGGTTTGCGGGTCCGGCCCGGCGCTGCTACGCGGCGCCCGTCCGACCCGCGAGCACCCCGTGACCGATCTGTCCCTCGTCATCCGGCCGGAGCGGCCGGAGGATGCCCCCGCCATCGAGCGCCTCCACGCCCGGGCCTTCGGGCCCGGCCGCTTCGCCCGCACCGCCTACCGCCTCCGCGAGGGCGCGGCCGAGCGGATCGACCTCGGCATCACCGCCTCGGTCGGCAGCTTCCTCGTCGGCTCGGTCCGGATGGGGCCGGTGCGGACCGGGGCGACGCCCTTCGTGATGCTCGGCCCCCTGGCGGTCGATCCGAGCTTCGAGGGTCGCGGCATCGGCGGCACCCTGACCCGCGCGGCGATCGAGGGGGCGCGGCGGGCGGGCGAGGGTCTGGTGATCCTCGTCGGCGACGCGCCCTACTACGCCCGTTTCGGGTTCACGCCGGTTCCGCCCGGGCGCCTGACCCTGCCGGGGCCGGTCGACCCGGCGCGCCTGCTGTGGCTGGAACTGGCCGAGAAGTTCCGTGCGGGCGTGTCGGGCCCGATCGAGGCGGTCAGGACCTGAAACGGGGCCCGACGGGCGTGCCTCAGCTCTCTGACGGTGATTTCGATCCGCACCGGGCTGGTCTTCTGCATGCGCGTGAATGGCTCAGCTCAACCCACACGCAGCCGCCGTCATTGCGAGCGGAGCGAAGCAATCCAGTCGCGCCACACTTACGGAGGGCACGCTGACCCTGGGTCGCTTCGCTGCGCTCGCGATGACGGAGGGGGCCGACGGGTCCGCCGAGCAGAGAGCGCCGCCAGGGCCGGCGCTCGACCGTTCGAAACCCCGCTCAGGCCCGCCGGAGCGCCAGCGCGGCGATCAGCCCGGCCGCGAGCAGCGCCAGCGCCACCGGCGTCGCCGAGGTCGCCGGCCACGCCGAGGCGGCGGCCGTGAACAGCGCCCCGAACGTCATCTGGGTGAAGCCGTAGAGGCTGGAGGCCGACCCGGCGGCGTGCGGGTCGACGTTCATCAGCCCCGCCACCGCGTTGGGGCTGAGCAGACCGACGCCCACCGCGTAGACGAAGAGCGGCACGATCAGGCTGACCACGCCGAGCATGCCGGTGCGGTCCACGACCAGCAGCGACAGCGCCGCCCCGATGCAGAGGAGATTGCCGCTCCGCGCCGCCTTGCGGATCGGCACCCGGGCGGCGAGCCGGCTCGCCAGGACGGCGCCGCCGACCATGCCGAACACGACGATCAGGCAGTCGAAGCCCACCTCCTGCGAGGAGCGCCCGAGCCGGTCCACGAGGAGGAACGGCGCCACCGCCAGGAACGCGTACAGGCTGGTGCCGCCGCAGGCCCCCGCCACCAGATAGGCCCGGAACACCGGGACCCGCACCAGCCGCAGGTAGCCGGACAGGACGGCGACAAAGCCCGGCAGCGCCACCTTGTGGCGGTTGGTCTCGGGCAGGGTGAAGACCACGAGCGCACCCAGCACGGCGACGAGGCCGGCCAGCACCACGAACACCGCGCGCCAGCCGAAGGCCTCGTTCACCACGCCGCCGATCGCCGGGGCCAGCGCGGGCGTGAGCGTCATCGCGGTGGTGAGGATCGCGAGCTTCCGGGCGGCGTCCTCGCGGGTCGAGACGTCGCGGACCATCGCCCGGCCGATCACCAGCGAGCCGCAGGCGCCGAGGGACTGCAGGACGCGGGCGACGAGCAGGACCCCGATATTCGGCGCGGGGATCGCGAGCAACAGGCCGGCGAGGTAGAGGCCGAGTCCCCCGATCAGGATCGGGCGCCGCCCGTACCGATCCGAGAGCGGCCCGTAGAGGAGCTGACCGCCCGCGAGCCCGATCAGGTAGACGGTGATCGTCAGCTGCGCGCCGGCGGCGTTGGTGCCGAGGTCGACGGCCGCCGCCGCCAGCGCCGGCACGAAGATGTGCAGCGCCACCGTTCCGGTCATGGTCACGGCGACGAGGAGCGGCAGGGGGGCCCGGCGCTCCGGCACGGCGGGACGTCGATCAGTCAAGGGGCCCTACGCGGTTCTCGATCCGGCCGGATGCCGGGGCGCAGCCCCCTTAGAGCAAGGGCCACGCCCGGAGCCATGCCGGCGGAACGCGCCAGGCACGCGAGGGGCGGGACCGTGCCCGGCCCCGCACCCGGCCGTGCCGCCTACTCCTTCGGCAGCGGCTGCGGGGTCGGCAGCGGCGCGTTCAGATCCTTGGTCGGGCCGCCGACCTCCAGATCCTTCGCCCGCTCGACGGCCTCGGGATTGGCCTTCGCGGCCGGCTCCTTGGCGGCCGGCGCCGTCGGCGCGGTCGGCTCGGCGGGGATCAGGCTCGAGGGCTGGCCCTGCTGGTCGCTATCGTGGGCGCTGGCCGGGGGAGCCGGCGCGTTGCGGTCGCTCGACTCGCCGGTCGTGCGCGGGCTGCCGGGCGACTTCGCCTCGACCGGCTTGGCGGTGCCGGTATCGGCGGGCTTGGCCGGGCTGTCCTTACCCTCGGACGCCTTGTTGGCGGCGGGCTTGTCGGCGGACGGCTTGTCGGCGGCGGGCTTGTCCTCGGGCTTGGCCGCGGCGGGCGCGGCCGCCGGCGCGGCGTCGGTCTTCTCGACGGCCGGCAGCGGCTTCGGCGATTCGGCGAGCGTCCGCAGGTAGGCGATGACGTTGGCCCGCTCCTGCGGCGCCGCGATGCCCGCGTAGGCCATCTTGGTGCCCTTCACGTAGGCCTTCGGGTTCGTCAGGAACTCGTCGAGGTCGGCGTAGGTCCAGGTGCCGCCCTTCTCCTTCATGGCCGCCGAGTAGTCGAAGCCCGCATGCGCGCCCTTCGGCCGCTCGACGATGCCGTACAGGTCGGGGCCGACCTTGTTCGGGCCGCCCTTCTCGAAGCTGTGGCAGGCGTGACAGGCCTTGGTGCCGGCCTCGCCCTTCTCGGCATTGGCGCTGGCGAGGCGGACGGCGATCGGCTCGACCTTGGCCTCGGGCGCCGCCGCGGCGGTCTCGGGCTGCGGCTCGGGCAGGTCGTAGCCGGCATTGCCCGCCGGCTTCGGGTGGTAGATCAATTCGGCGACGAAACCCGATCCGGCCGCGAACAGAAGGGCGCCGAGGACCGCACCCAGGACCTTGTTCACCTCGAACGAGTTCATGCTCTTCTCGCAACTCGGCCGTGCCGAACGCGCGCCTGACACGGGCGAGCGGGCTCGGACACCGGACATTGGAAGATTTCGAGGTTGCCTTAGCGGTTCCGGGCGGCTCCTGACAATGCCGCAGGGGCGTTCCGCGTCGCTCCGGCGCAGGATTGTTCCACCGAATTGTCCAGCTTGTCACCGGGTGGCACCTTTTCTCCACCGCGGCCCGGCCCGTTTCCGCAGGCCCGTTCCCGGGGGACGACAACCGGGGGCCGGCCTGTTAAGCAGCCGGCCGCCTCCCGTCGCGGCCGCTCGATCCGCGCATCCGGATCCGAATCTCGATGTCCGATCCCCTTGTCCTGATCCCGGCGCGCCTCGCCGCGACCCGCCTGCCGAACAAGCCGCTGGCCGACATCGCCGGCGAGGCCATGATCGTCCACGTTTGGCGCCGCGCCGTCGAGGCCGGGATCGGCCCGGTGGTGGTCGCCACCGACACGGCGGAGATCGCCCGCACGGTCGAGGCCGCGGGCGGCCTCGCGGTGATGACCCGGGCCGACCACCCGTCGGGCTCCGATCGCCTCGCCGAGGCCCTGGAGATCGTCGATCCGGAAGGCCGCCACGACGTGGTCGTCAACGTGCAGGGCGACCTGCCGACCATCGACCCGGCGATCATCGGCGCCTCCGTCGCGCCGCTCGCCGACCGCACCGTCGACATCGTCACCCTCTGCGCGCCGATCACCGATCCGCACGAGGCCGACAACCCCAACGTGGTCAAGCTCGTCGGCCACGCGGTCGGTCCCGGGCGCCTGCGCGCCCTCTACTTCACCCGCGCCCGCGCGCCCTGGGGCGACGGGCCCCTCTGGCACCATATCGGCCTGTACGCCTACCGGCGCACGGCGCTCAGCCGGTTCGTGGCCCTGCCGCCCGGCGAGCTGGAGGTGCGGGAGAAGCTGGAGCAGTTGCGGGCCCTCGAGGCCGGCATGCGCATCGATGCCGCCATCGTCGACGACCTGCCGCTGGGCGTCGACACCCCCGCCGACCTGGAACGGGCCCGCGCCCTGCTGCAGGGCCGGCGCCTGAACTGACCGACGAACGAATCCGCGCCGCCATGACCGACCGCACCATCGCCTACCAGGGTGAGCCCGGGGCCAACTCGCACATCATCTGCGCGGAGGCCTATCCGGACTGGACGCCGCTGCCCTGCCCGACCTTCGAGGACGCCTTCGCGGCGGTGACGGAGGGGCGCGCGCAGCGGGCGATGATCCCGATCGAGAACTCGATCGCGGGCCGCGTCGCCGACATCCACCACCTGATCCCGATCTCGCCGCTGCACATCGTGGCCGAGCACTTCCTGCCGATCCACTTCCAGCTGATGGTCCTGCCGGGCACGAAGCTCGAGGCGCTGAGGAGCGTCCACAGCCACGTCCACGCGCTGGGCCAGTGCCGCCGCATCATCCGCCGGCTGGGCCTGAAGGCCGTGGTCGCCGGCGACACCGCCGGGGCGGCCCGCGAGATCGCCGAGATCGGCGATCCGAGCCGGGCGGCCCTGGCGCCCGCGCTCGCCGCCGAGGTCTACGGCCTCGACATGCTGGAGCGCGACGTCGAGGACGAGGCGCACAACACCACCCGGTTCGTGGTGTTCTCCCCCGAGCCCGAGCCGGTCGCCCAGGGCGCCGAGCCCTGCGTGACGAGCTTCGTGTTCCGCGTCCGCAACATCCCGGCCGCCCTCTACAAGGCGCTCGGCGGCTTCGCGACCAACGGCGTCAACATGTCGAAGCTCGAGAGCTACATGGTCGACGGCGAGTTCACCGCCACGCAGTTCTACGCCGAGGTCGACGGCCATCCGGAGGATACGGGCCTCCGCCGCGCGCTGGACGAGCTCGGCTTCTTCTCGCGCGAGCTGCGGGTGATCGGGACCTACCCGGCCCACCCGTTCCGCGAGGCGGCGCGGCCGCCCGCGGAGTGATCCTCACTCCCGCCGCAGGATGCGGTCGGCGGCCAGATCCGACCAGAAGCCCGGCCGGAAATCCCGCTTGAGCGCCTCGGGATCGTAGACGGTCTCGACCCAGGTCAGGAAGTCGAGGCCCTGCGCCTCGCCCTCGACGCGGTAGCGGGCGAAGAACGCGTCGAGGATCCCGGTCTTGGCGAAGCGGAGATGGCCGTAGCGGGCGGAGAGCTGCCGGGCGGCCTCGGCCACCGGGCGGCCCTCGTGCAGGATCAGGTACAGGGCCGAGGCGAGGCCGGCCCGGTCGGCGCCGGACTTGCAGTGCATCACGGCCGGGTACTCGATGCCGGCGAAGAACGCCTTGGCGCCGAGGATGGTGGCGCGGTCCGGCGCCTCCCGCGAGCGGAGCACGAACTCGACGAGCTTGAGGCCGTGGCGCTCGCAGGCCTCGCGCTGCAGCGGCCAGGACCCGTGCTCGCGCCCGCCGCGCAGGGAGATGATCGTCCGCACGCCCTCGGCCCGGAAGCGGGCGAGCTGGTGGGGACCGGGCTGGGCCGAGCGCCAGACGGCGCCGGTGCCGACCCGGTGCCGGTTGAGGTAGGCGAGCCGGAACACGCCGTGGTCCATCAGCAGCATGCTGGCCCAGGCCATCAGCCGGTCGCCGGGGCCGGCGATCGGCCGCTCGAAGCGGGCGATCCGGGCCATGCGGCGCGCGTAGCGCGTCTCGGGCTTGAGGAAGCGGTTGAACAAGGCCGGGCTGCCGAGGGAAC
Source organism: Methylobacterium sp. D53M (assembly GCF_053345625.1). Classification (NCBI taxonomy): domain Bacteria; kingdom Pseudomonadati; phylum Pseudomonadota; class Alphaproteobacteria; order Hyphomicrobiales; family Methylobacteriaceae; genus Methylobacterium; species Methylobacterium sp. D53M. The sequence continues at coordinate 85,582 of NZ_JBKFAL010000006.1, read as the reverse complement.
GAGCCCGGGCTCTACCAGCCACCCGGCGGCCCGGCAATTCGCGGGCCCGGCACTGGACCGGCACGCGGTCGACCACACACCGACGCGATCCGGCGCCGTTCTTGCCTTCACTCCGCCCGGATCGGCATCGAACCTGCGCGGACCGCGCGAGTTATCCGCCGGTCGGACGATGGGAGGCCCGAGGCCCATGAGCACGCGCACCACGAGCATCCGCCGGGCCCGCGAGGCCGACCTCGGCGGCTTGTCCAAGGTGTTCGACGCGTCGTGGCGCGAGGCCTATCGCGGCATCATCCCGGGCGTCGCCCTGGAGCGGCTGATCTCGACCCGGGACCGGGCGTGGTGGCGGGGCGCCCTGCGCCGCGGCCGGCCGATCGCGGTGGTCGAGACGGGCGAGCTCGTCGTCGGCTACGCGGCCTACGGGCGGACGCGCAGCCGGTCCCTCGGCACCGAGGCGGAGATCGACGAACTCTACCTGCTGCCGGAGTACCAGGGCGTCGGCCTGGGCCGGCGCCTGTTCCGGGCGGTGCGCAACGACCTCGCGGATCACGGCCTCGCGCGGCTCGGCGTGTGGAGCCTGGAGGACAACGCCCGCGCCAGCGCCTTCTACGAGGGGCTCGGCGGCGTCGCCGGCCCGCGGGTGCTGGACCGCGTGGCGGGCCTCCCGCTCCCGAAGGTCGGGTTTCTCTTCGGCTAACGTTTTCCAGCGCTCGTTGCCGGGCCGTACCATCGACTGATTTGCTTTGCCAGGCGGCGCCTCTAAGAGATCCGGGAAGCGGACGAGACCGCATTCCGGAAGCGACAGGCCATGAAGATCGACGCCATCCCGCTCGGCAAGAAGCCGCCGCACGACGTCAACGTGATCGTCGAGGTGCCGCTCGGCGGCGAGCCGATCAAGTACGAGATGGACAAGGAATCCGGCGCTCTGGTCGTCGACCGGTTCCTGTACACGCCGATGTTCTACCCGGGCAATTACGGCTTCATCCCCCACACGCTGTCGGGCGACGGGGACCCCTGCGACGTGCTGGTGGCCAACACCCGCGCGGTGCTGCCGGGCGCGATCATCAGCGCGCGTCCCGTGGGCGTGATGGTGATGCAGGACGAGGGCGGCGAGGACGAGAAGATCATCGCGGTGCCCTCGCGCCACCTGACCAAGCGCTACGACCGGGTCGAGAACTACACCGACCTGCCCGACATCACGATCCAGCAGATCCAGCACTTCTTCGAGCACTACAAGGATCTGGAGCCCGGCAAGTGGGTCAAGTTCGTCCGCTGGGGCGACAAGGAGGAGGCCCACCGGCTGATCGAGGAAGCGATCGAGCGCGGCAAGGCCAAGAAGTAAGGGTGTTGCGGCCGCTCCTCCGGGGAGCGGCCCGTACCCGTCAGCCGTCGATGCGGCGCAGCCCGGCCCGGTAGCGCCGGGCATTCTCCACGTAGCGGAGGGCGGCCTGCCGCAGACCCTCGATCGCGGCCTCGTCGAGGGTGCGCACGGCCTTGGCCGGCGCCCCGACGATCAGGCTGTGATCCGGGAACTCCTTGCCCTCGGTGACCAGCGCGTTGGCGCCAACGAGGCAGCCGCGGCCGATCCGGGCCCCGTTCAGAACCGTCGCACCCATGCCGACGAGGCTGCCGTCCCCGATGGTGCAGCCGTGCACGATCGCGCCGTGCCCGATCGTGACGTCGGTCCCGATCACGAGGGGGAAGCCGGGATCGACGTGCATGATCACGCCTTCCTGGACGTTGGTGCGGTCGCCGATGCGGATCGGCTCATTGTCGCCGCGCAGGGCCGCGCCGAACCAGATGCCGACATCGAGGCCGAGATGCACCCGGCCGATCACCTGCGCGTCGGGCGCGATCCAGACCCGGGCCGGGTCGGCGAGGTCGGGGACGTGCTCGTCGAGGGCGTAGAGCGGCATGGCGGCCTTTCACGGAGGAGCGGTGGTATCGGCCGCGCGGCGCGGCCGGGATCGCGACAGATGACGCGCGGCACGTGTCGCGGGAATGGTACGGCGCGTCCAGGCTGCCAATGCTAGGCTGGCTCGGCAAGCGGTCGTGACCCGGATCGGAGACAGAGATGGCACGCCTCCCGGCCCTCATCGGTCTGACGCTTCTCCTGCTGACGCAGGGGGCCGGGGCCGCGGACCTGCGGGGGCCGGCGGCGCCGGGCCGGTTCCGGGCGACGTGCGAGGATCTCGGGACCTTCTGCTTCGCCGACGCCTGCGGCGGCGATCAGATCGCGGCGGCCGAGGGCTGCCGGGCGCGCTGCCCGAGCGCGTCGATCGTCGAGGTCGTCCCGGCCGCCTGCCCGCTGCCGGACGGTCGGTCCGTGCCGATCCTCCGGCACCGCGGCTGAGAATCGGCCGCGATCGAGGGCCGGGAGAAATATCGGACGTCCGCGGCAACGAAACGCGGCACGCGGCATTGACCGTTTCGAACACGCGAACAACGGAGACGCGGACAGATGCTCGCGAACGCGCGCGATGCCCGCCGGCGCACGAAGCTGACCAGCGATCTCCGTCCGCCCGAAGCGGGAGCGAACGCCGATCCCGTCCTGTACGGCGTGGCCGCGGGTCTGGCGGCCCTGTTCCCGCCCGTGATGCTGCGCTCGGAGGCCGCGCTCGAGACGCACCGCGCCTCCGAGACCTCGCGGGCGCCGGACGCGACCGGCACCCGCTGAGGCTAGGACCGGTCGGCGCAGGCTCCCCTCAGGCCGCGAGCCGGACGAGGAGGAGGAGGGTCGCCAGGAGCGGCGCCGCCGCGGCGAGCCAGAGGGCGCCCGGATGGAAGCCCTCGGGTCCCGAGAAGCGCGCGGTCCGCGTCACCGCGGGACGCAGAGGATCCCCGCGTCCGATCCCGATCCCGACTGGCATCCGCGCACTCCTCGATACAGGAGGAGTGAGCGCCGACGTCCCTCAAGAGCGTCTGAATCGGCGGCCGTCGTCGTTCGGCGTGGTGAACCGGCCCTTAAAGGGCCCGGTCGAACTTCAGCTCGCCGTTCGGGCTCTTCAGAACGAGCTGCGAGCCGACCATGTCCCACGCGGCCGAGGTGCGCAGGGCGATGAAGAACGCCTGCTCGGCGGCCGCGAGGCCCTTGTCGCAGCTCTTCTTGGTGAGCGCGAGCGGGCCGACGGCGATGTGCTGCTCCTTGAGCGGGAAGGCGGTCGCCGCGAAGGTGTTGCAGCCGCCGTAGCCGCGCGCGCGGTACTGCTTGTCGATGATGAAGCTCGGCCGGTCGCCGCCCGTGAACGGCTTGCCGTTCAGGCTCACGGCGGTCCAGGTCGAGTCCAGCGGGAACATCTTCTCGCTGGCCTTGGTCCCCGGCACGTACTGGGGCTTTTTCTCCTCCTCGCCGCCCGGCCGGCGGTTGCCCCGGCCGAAGCCCGTGGGCGAGCCGCCCATCTGCGCCTGCGCCTGCGTCGCCGCGGTCAGGTCCATGGCCAGCACGGCACAGGCCAAGCTCGCGATCAGCACCCCTCTCATCGTCCAGTCCCCATGTCGCGCGCGCCGCGCGCAGGTCATCCCGGTCCGGAAGCGCCGCGCGGGCCGCGCGGTCCGGCCCCTCGCGTGGGCCGCTCCGAATCCTTGCGCCTTGCCGGATGCGACAGGATTTCAGCACAATTATGGTCGCGCTCGGCCGAAGACCGCCCGGAAACGATCCGGGACCGCGATCGTTGTTGATCAGTGCGAAGCAGGAGGATCACCTTGGCAGGATCGGACGAGGGCGCGCAGAGCGGGACCCGGGCGCTCGCCATGACCCCGGCGCAGTCGCGGGCGGCCCGCGGGCTGCTCGGCTGGTCGGAGGCCGATCTCGCCGGCAAGGTCGGCCTGGACGAGCGATTCGTGCGGGATTTCGAGGGCGGCTACAGCGACGCGCCCAGCGGCCAGGTCGAGGCCCTGCGCAGCGCCCTCAGCGCCGCCGGGGCGGTCTTCCGCGACGCGCCGACGCCCGGCGTCCATCTCGCGGCGGGCCGGGGCGTCGACGAGGGCACCCGCGCCGACGCGCTCACCACCGAGAACGATCGCTGACACCCGCCGGCCGGCCCGAACGCGCCGCTCATGGCGCGTTCATGCGCCGCGCCTGACAACCCGGGACGCCACAACCCGCGCACCGTCCGTGGAGCGTCCCGTGATCGATCCCGTCAGCAGCCCGTCGCGGTGCGACCGGCGCTTCCTCTTGGCCTCCGACCTCTCGGCCTCTGACCGGATCGGAGGCCGCTGATGCGCGCCGACGCCTTCCTCGCCGCCGCCGACGCGCTGCCCGTGGCGAGCCTCGACGCCCTCCTGGGCAGCCGGGGGCTCGTGGTGGTCGCGCCCCATCCCGACGACGAGAGCCTCGGATGCGGCGGGCTGATCGCCGCCGCCCGGGCGTCGGGACGGCCCGTGCATCTCGTCGTGGTCAGCGACGGCTGCGGGTCGCACACGCATTCCCGTCTCTACCCGCCCGAGAAACTGCGCGCCCTGCGCGAGGCGGAGACCCGGCGGGCCGTGGCGGTCCTCGGCCTCGGGCCCGAGGCCGTCACCTTCCTGCGCCTCCCGGACGCGCACGTCCCGAGCGACGGCCCCGAAGCCGAGGCCGCCGCGTCCGCGGTCGCCCGCGCGGCCGCGGCGATCGGGGCCGGCGCGGTCTTCGTCACGTGGCGCCACGATCCCCACTGCGACCACAAGGCGGCCGCGGCGCTCGTCGCCCTCGCGCGGCCGCAGATGCCGGGGGTCCGCGTCTACGAGTACCCCGTCTGGGGCTGGACCCTGCCGCCCGAGACCGAGGTCGGGCCGAGCCCCGCCGGCCTGCGCCTCGACGTCTCCGCCTATCGCGAGACCAAGGCGCGCGCCGTCGCCGCCCACGAATCGCAGACCACCGACCTGATCGCGGACGATCCCCAGGGCTTCCGGCTCGAGCCCGCCATGATCGACCGGCTCTGCGGTCCCTACGAGCGCTTCGTCGCGGTCCCCGCATGAGCCGCCGGACGCAGACCCTGCCGGAAGACTACTTCCTCGGCATGTACGCCAGCGACCCGGATCCCTGGCGCTTCACCTCGTCGTCCTACGAGCGCGACAAGTACGCGGCGACGCTGGCGGCCCTGCCGCGGGCGCGCTACCGGGCCGCGTTCGAGCCGGCCTGCTCCATCGGCGTCTTCACCCACGCCCTGTCCGAGCGCTGCGAGCGTCTGCTCGCTACGGATCTGGTCCCGGCCGCCCTGGAGGACGCCCGGGCGCGCTGCGCGGATCGCCCCCACGTCGAGATCCGGCAGGGCACGATGCCGGCGGACTGGCCCGAGGAGCGGTTCGACCTGATCGTCCTCTCCGAGTTCCTGTACTTCCTGGCCCCGGAGGATTTCGCCGCGCTCGTGCGCCGGGCCGGCGCGACGATTGCGCCCGGCGGCGACATCGTGCTGGTGCACTGGCTGGGCGAGACCGACTACCCGCTCTCGGGTGACGGCGCCGCCGAGGGCTTCATCCGGCTGTCGGCGCCCTTCGCACAGGTCCTGAGTCAGGCGCGGACGGACAAGTACCGCATCGACGTCCTGCGCGCCGGAACCGCCCCGTGAGCGTCGCGGTCATCACCCTCAACAAGGGCCGGCGCGCGCACCTGACCCGTCTGCTCGAAGGCCTCGGCCGCGGCGACCCGCCCGACCGCTGCGTCGTCGTCGAGATCGGCGACGACGCGGCGCCCTACCCGGCCCTGCCCTTCTCGGTGGAGCGCGTGCCGTTCCCGCGTGCCGGCCTGCCGCTCGCCGCGGCGCGCAATGCCGGGCGCCGGGCCGCCGGTGCCGACACGCTGATCTTCCTCGACGTGGACTGCATCCCCTCGGCGGAGCTCGTCGCGGGCCTGTCGCGGGCGGTGGCCGAGCGGGACGGCCTGATCTGCTGCGAGATCGGCTACCTGCCGGCCGGCGCGGTCGTGGACGGGTGGCGCGAGACGGATCTGGCGCGTCTCAGCGCGCCGCACCCGGTGCGGGCCTTCCCGCCCGCCGGCACGGTGGCGCCGGCCCCGCAGCCCGGCCTGTTCTGGTCCCTCGCCTTCGCGGTGCGGGCCGCGACCTACGACCGCCTCGGCGGCTTCGACGAGACCTTCTCGGGCTACGGCGCGGAGGACACCGACCTCGCCTTCCGGGCCGAGCGGGCCGGCGTGCCGATCCTGTTCCTCGGCGGCCCCCGGGCCTACCACCAGCATCATCCGGGCTACGACCCGCCGCTTCAGCATTTCCGCGACATCGTCGCCAACGCGGCGCGCTTCCACGACCGGCACGGGATCTGGCCGATGGACGGCTGGCTCGACGGGTTCGCCCGGCTCGGGCTGATCGCGGCGGACCGCTCCACCGGGATCGTGGTTCACCGGGACCCGACGCCGGGCGAGATGGCAGCGGCGCGGCTGCCCGACGATCGGCCGTTCTGACGGGACTTCGGGCCACGCGGCGCCGCCGTCCTCGCGAGCGCAGCGAGGCAACCCGGCAGGCGACACGCATGTCGCCGTAGCCGCGACCCTGGATTGCTTCGCTGCGCTCGCAAGGACGAGACGTTCCTCGCAGTGCGGAGGGCGGATCCCGGCCAGGGGGCCGGGATCCGCCCGCGCCGGAGCGGTCTTCAGCCCTTCATGGCGTTCGCCTTCTCGATCAGCGCCTCGGCCATGCGGATCGAGGCGATGTCGATGAGGCGGCCGTCCAGGGAGACGGCGCCGCGGCCGGCCTTGGCGGCCTCTTCCATGGCCTCGAGGATGCGGCGCGCCTTGGTGACCTCGGCCTCCGACGGGGTGAACACCTCGTTGGCGAGCTCGATCTGGCTCGGGTGGATCGCCCACTTGCCCTCGAAGCCGAGAGCGGCGCAGCGGCGGGCCGCCGAGCGGTAGCCGTCCGGATCCGAGAAGTCGCCGAACGGTCCGTCGATCGGGCGCAGGCCGTAGGCGCGGCAGGCCACCAGCATGCGGTTCTGGGCGAACAGCCACGGATCCTGCCAGTGGGTCTGGCGGTTGCCGGACTCGTCCTTGTCGGTCAGCACCGAGAAGTCGGGGTTCACGCCGCCGATGACGGTGGAGCGGGCGCGGGTCGAGGCGGCGTAGTCGGCGACGCCGAACGACATCGCCTCCAGGCGCTTCGACGACTGGGCGATCGCCTCGACGTTGGCCATGCCGAGGGCCGTCTCGATCAGCACCTCGAAGCCGATCTGCTTCTCGCGCTTCTTGGCCTGCTCGATCTGCGTGACCAGCACGTCGATGGCGTAGACGTCGGCCGGCACGCCGACCTTGGGGATCAGCACCATGTCGAGCCGCGGGCAGGCTTCGACGATGTCTACCACGTCGCGGTACATGTAGTGGGTGTCGAGACCGTTGATGCGGATCATCATGGTCTTGTTGCCCCAATCCAGGTCGTTCAGCGCCTGGATGATGTTGGTGCGGGCCTTCTCCTTGTCGTCCGGGGCGACCGCGTCCTCGAGATCGAGGAAGATCACGTCCGCCGCCGAGGAGGCCGACTTCTCCATGAAGGTCGGGTTGGAGCCGGGCACGGCGAGTTCGGAGCGGTGCAGGCGCGGCTTGGCCTGCTGGATCAGGGTGAAGCTCATCTTGGGTTCTCTCTCCTGGTGACGGTTCTGGTGCCGTTGCGGGATGCGGTCCCGTTCATCGGCGGCAAATGGCGCGCGCGTGGATCGCTGACAGGGCGCGGCTGCACGAATGGACCGGGTCCCCGGTACGGGATCGCGGCACGGGTCCCGTCTCCCGCGCGGGAGAGGGAGCCCGCTGGACCCTCCCCTATCCGGTCGCCCCGAAGCCGACCGCGATGCAGTTGATGGACAGGAGCAGGGCCGACTTCACCGCCTCGCGCCGGTCCTCGTCGGTCTCGGCGCGATAGCGGGCGAGCAGCTCGACCTGCTCGCGGCTGACCTGGTTGATCGTCGGGAGCCGGCCCTTCAGGCGGTCCCGGAACAGGGGGAAGCGCTCGGCCAGCTCCGTGCCGCCGCTCACCCGCAGCACCATCTCGCGGGTGAGCGCGTACTCGGCCTCGATCATCGAGAAGATCCGGTCCCGCACGCCCGCGTCCTGGACGAGGCCCGCGTAGGCGCGGGCGATGTCGAGATCGACCATCATCAGCGTCTTCTCGACCTCGTCGAGGACGAGGCGGAGGATGCGGGACTCGTTGAACAGCCGCTTGAGGGTCGCCTCGCCGTCGCGGCCGCGCACGTCGATGAAGCTCGCCAGCCCCGAGCCGACGCCGTACCAGCCGGTGATCACGTGCCGGTTCTGCGACCACGCGAACACCCAGGGGATCGCGCGGAGGTCCGAGAGCGCGCGCGCGCCGAAGCGGCGGGCCGGACGCGAGCCGATGTTGAGAAGGGAGATCTCGTCCAGCGGGCTCGCCGCCTGGAAGTAATCGACCAAGCCGTCGGTCTGGAGCAGCTGGACGTAGGCCGCCCGCGAGGCCCCGGCGAGCGCCTCGAGGGCGTCGTCGTGGCCGGGGCCCGCCCGCTCGCCGTCGCCGGCGAGCGCGTGCTCGAACACCGAGGCCGCCAGCAGCTCCATCTGGTAGGCGGCCGTGCCGCGGTTGGCGTACTTGAACGAGACGACCTCGCCCTGCTCGGTGGTCCGGAACCGGCCGCGGATGGAGCCCGGCGGCTGGGCCATGATGCCCTTCTGGGTCGGCACGCCGCCGCGGCTCACCGAGCCGCCGCGCCCGTGGAAGAAGGCGATCCCGACGCCGAGCTCCTCGCCGAGCCGGGTCAGCTTGCTCTGCGCCTTGTAGAGCTCCCAGTTGGCGGCGACGAAGCCGCCGTCCTTGTTGGAGTCGGAGTAGCCGATCATCACCTCCTGCACGCCGCCCTGCCAGCGGGTGGAGCGGCGGACCACCGGCACGTTGAGCAGCGCCCGCATGATCGCCGGGGCGGCGCGCAGGTCGTCGATGGTCTCGAACAGGGGCACGATCGGCAGGGGGCAGATCTCCGTCCCGGCGGCGTCGAGGAACACCCCCGCCTCCTTGGCCAGCAGGTACGCGCCGAGCACGTCCTCCACCGAGCGGGTCATCGACAGCACGAAGGCGCCGAACGCCTCGCGATCGAGGGCCTCGCGCATCTCGGCGACGAGGGCGAAGGTGGCCAGCGTCTCGCGGGCGGCGTCGGGCAGGTCCTCGAAGGACCGCTCGGGATCGCGCGGCCGGGCGAGCTCCGTGTCGAGCCACTGGCGCCACGCGGCCGAGCCGAGGGCCGGCGGCTCGCCGTCGCCGTGGCGCTGGCGCCAGAGGGCGTGGAGCGTGTCGGTGGTCCGGGTGGTGTTCTCGCGCAGGTCGAGGCGGACCGTCGAGAAGCGGAAGATCTCGACCATGCGCCGGACCGGACGCACGAGGTCCCGCGCCAGTGCCCCGCACTTGGCCTCGGTCAGGCCGCGCTCCAGGGTGCGCAGGTCCTCGATCAGCCCGTCCGCGCTCGCGTAGTCGGGGCCGGACGGGTGCTCGCCCTCGTTGCGGGCGATCGTCGCCTCGATCTTGCGCAGGACGCAGGAGAGGTACTGGCGATAGGGCTCGCCCGGGTTGCGCCGGGTGATGGCGCGGGCCTGGCCGCTCTCGGCGAGATTCCGGTCGAGCTCCGCGCGGAAGCTCTCGGGCAGCGGCAGCGAGCGCTCGGTGAGCGAGAGGGTCCGCCCCAGCTCGCGGACGCCGTCGCGGTAGCGCGTGAGCGAGGCGAGCGCGTTCCGGTGCAGAGTCTGCCGGGTGACGGCCGCCGTGACGTAGGGATTGCCGTCCCGGTCGCCGCCGATCCAGGAGCCGAACTGGAAGAACGGCGGCACCCTGAACTCCGTGCCCGGATAGGTCTCGGCCAGCGCCTCGTGGAGGGTCTCCAGGGTCTCGGGCAGCATCTCGAACAGGGTCTCGTCGAAGAAGTGCAGCCCCCAGGCCACCTCGCGCTCGACGGTGGCCTTCTCCAGGTGCAGCTCGCCGGTCATCCAGACCAGTTCGATCTGGTCGCGCAGCTCGTTCATGAGCCCGTTGCGCTCACGGTCGGTCCAGCGCGGCATCTCCAGCTCGCGCAGGACGAGGTAGATCCGGCGGAACTTCTCCAGCACCGTCACCCGCTTGCCCTCGGTCGGGTGGGCGGTGAGCGTCGGGCGGATGCGCAGGTCGCTCAGCAGCGCCTGGATCTTCTCCGGCGGCACCCCCTGCTTGCGCGCGTCGGAAAAAACCTTGGCGAAGGAGCCGCCGAGCGCGGCCCGCCCCTCCGTGCGCTCCACGTGCCGGCGTCGGCGCATCGCGGCGTTCTGCTCGGCGATGGAGATCAGCTGGAACCAGATGCCCTGCACCTGCAGCGCGCGCGCCAGCATCTGCGGCGAGAAACGCGAGATGTCGGCCGTCCCGTGCAGGACCGCCTCGAGGTCGGGGTCGTGCCGGCGGGCGACGTCGAGCAGCGCCTGGAACAGGATGTCCAGCGCCTGCTCCGACGACGTGCCGACGATCACCGGCGGCGCGAAGGCCGTGGCATCGACGAGACCGGGGGTTGCGTGAAGGGTGCGGGTCATGGAGCCACCTCGTGGCGCACGGTCTTTCTCGAGGATGTTCAGCGCGATGCGCCGTCACCTCCGCGAGGGAGGCGCGCATCGGCCGGTGCCCAGCGCGACGCGCGCCCTCTCCCGCTCGGGAGAGAGGACCCGCGCCGCGTTCCGGGACGTAAGGCGGCCCGGCCGCGCTACGCGGCCCGGGCCAGCACGTCGGCCACCGTCTGCCCGAAGGAGCCCGGATCCGGCGCCACCGTCAGCCCGTAGGAGCGCATGATCTCGGCCTTCTCGGCGGCGCTGTCGCCGGCCGCCGAGATGATCGCGCCGGCATGGCCCATGCGGCGACCCTTCGGGGCGGTCAGCCCGGCCACGAAGCCGATCACCGGCTTCGACATGTTCTCGCGGATCCAGGCCGAGGCCTCGGCCTCCTGCGGGCCGCCGATCTCGCCGATCATCAGGACCGCGTCGGTGTCCGGGTCGGTCTCGAACAGGGCGAGGTGGTCGAGGAAGGACGAGCCATTGATCGGGTCGCCGCCGATGCCCACCGAGGTCGAGATCCCGAGCCCGAGTTCCTTGAGTTGCGAGGCGGCCTCGTAGCCCAGCGTCCCGGAGCGGGAGATCACCCCGACATTGCCCGGAAGGTAGATGTGGCCGGGCATGATGCCGAGCATCGCCTTGCCGGGCGAGATGATGCCGGCGCAGTTCGGGCCGACCACCATGGTCCGCTTCTCTTTCGGGTAGCGGTACAGGTAGCGCTTCACCCGCATCATGTCCTGGGCCGGGATGCCGTCGGTGATCGAGCAGACCAGCCGCAGGCCGGCATCGGCCGCCTCCATGATGGCGTCCGCCGCGAAGGGGGGCGCCACGAAGGTGATCGACGTGGTGGCGCCGGTCGCCGCCACCGCCTCCTTGACGGTGTTGAACACCGGCAGGCCGAGATGGGTGCGCCCGCCCTTGCCCGGGGTGACGCCGCCGACGACGTTCGTGCCGTAATCCAGCATCTCCTTGGCGTGGAAGGTGCCCTTGTCGCCCGTGATGCCCTGGACGATGATCGGGGTGGTCTCGTCGATGAGGATGCTCATGGCGCGGTCTCCCCTCTCAGTGCTGCGTCTTGGCGGCGGAGCAGGCGTCGACCGCCTTCTTGGCCGCCTCAGCCAGCGTGTCGGCGGTGATGAGATCGAGGCCGCTCTCGGCCAGGATCTTCTTGCCGGCCTCGACGTTCGTGCCGGCGAGCCGGACCACGAGCGGCACGTCGATCTTCACCTCGCGGGCGGCCTGGACGACGCCCTCGGCGACCCAGTCGCAGCGGTTGATGCCGGCGAAGATGTTGACCAGGATCGCCTTCACGTTGCGGTCCGAGAGCACGAGCCGGAAGGCCGTGGCGACCCGCTCCGGAGACGCGCCGCCGCCGACGTCCAGAAAGTTCGCCGGCTCGCCGCCCGCGTGCTTGATCATGTCCATGGTGGCCATGGCGAGGCCCGCGCCGTTGACGATGCAGCCGATCTCGCCCTCGAGGCCGATGTAGCTGAGGTTGTGCTCGGCGGCCTGCGCCTCGCGGGGATCGCCCTGGGACGGGTCGTGCATGTCGGCGATGCCCGGCCGGCGGAACATCGCGTTGTCGTCGAAGCTCATCTTGGCGTCGAGCGCCAGCACCCGGTCGTCCTTGGTCACGACGAGCGGGTTGATCTCCAGCATGGTGCCGTCGCAGTCGCGGAACGCCCGGTAGGCGTTCATGATCGTCTTCACCGCGGCCGAGACCTGCTTGATGTTGAGCCCGAGCTGGAAGGCGATCTCCCGCGCCTGGAACTGCTGCAGGCCGACCGCCGGCTCGACCACCACCTGGATGAGGGAGTCCGGCTCCTTGGCGGCGATCTCCTCGATGTCCATGCCGCCGCGCTGGCTGGCGATGACCCGCACGCGCTCGGCCTTCCGGTCCAGCACGTAGCCGAGGTAGAGCTCGCGCTCGAACGGGTCGGCGGTCTCGACGTAGACCCGCTGCACCGGCTTGCCCTCGGGGCCGGTCTGGTGCGTGACGAGGCGCTTGCCGAGGAGGTCCTTGGCGGCGTCGCGGACCTCGTTGTAGGTCCGGCACAGCTTGATGCCGCCGGCCTTGCCGCGGGCGCCGGCGTGGATCTGCGCCTTCACGGCCCAGAACGAGCCGCCGAGCTCGGTGGCCGCGTAGACCGCCTGGTCCGGGCTGAAGGCGATCGCGCCTTTCGGGACGGCCACGCCGAAGCTCGCGAGCAGCTCCTTGGCCTGATACTCGTGGACGTCCATTCGGCGCCTCCTCCGCGGTTCGTTGCCGCCGTTGACGCCCTCTACTTTAGTTGAGTCGAAAGATTACGCCCGTCAAATTTTTTAAGCTCCTGATTGACCGCGACTTTTTCGCGGTCGCAACACAGATCGTATTTCATATTGCAACGCAGCATACAGGAAAACAGCGAGGCCGGGAGCACGATGCACCCGGCCTCGACTGTTGAATCGCTACAAAGTACGTCGGAACGCTTCGTTCAGGACGCTCTGTCCGTCATCGCGAGCGCAGCGAAGCGACCCAGGGCAGCGCGACGCCTGCGAGGGTGGCGCCGACTGGATTGCTTCACTCGCTCGCAGAGACGGCGGCGTCGACGGCGCCGACCGGACACGCTGTGACGCGTGGTGGTGACCCAAGTCGCCGGTTCAGTTCACCTTGTCCTTGACGACCGCGTAGACCTTCTCGGTGAGTGCGCCGGCCTCGCCGAGCAGATCCTCCAGCTCCTTCAGCCGCTCCTCGGCGAACGCGCGGTCCTCGAGGCCCTTGGCGTTCACGTAGACGTTCAGCGCCGCGCTGCGCAGGCCGGCATAGGCGGAGAGCACCGCCACGCCGGCATCCGACACGACGTTGAGGTTGCCCTTGTCGGCGGTGATGGCCGCGAGGTCGATCACCGCGCGGCAGGCCCGGCAGCAGGCGAGCGGCACGTCGCAGGCGGTCTTGAGCGCCGCCTGGATCTTCTCGGCGCGGGCCGCCTTCTCGTCGTCGGTGGCCTTGGGCAGGCCGTAGGCGCCCATGACGGCGTCGAAGGCCTGGACGTCCTCGCCGATCATGCCGGTGAGCACGACCCGCAGGCCCTCGGACTTGGCCAGGACCTCCTTCAGCTCGGCCTCGACCTCGACGTACTTCTTCTTGCCGATGGTGAGGTTGCAGACCATCGACACCAGGGCCGCGCCCATGGCGCCGGAGATCGCCGCCGCGCCGCCGCCCCCGGGGGTGGGGGCAGCGCTCGCCAGCTCCGTCAGGAATTTCTCGATGCTGTCGGTCTCGGGGCGATGCGTCTCGGTCACCGGCGCCTCCTCAGGCCATCGTCTTGGCGAGGGCGTAGATCTCCTCGGCGTCGAGCACCTTGTCGGTGCTCTCGAAGAGCTGGCCGACGCAGGCCCGGTGCAGCTTGAGCTTCAGGCCGCCGATGCCCAGCGCCCCGAAGGCCTGCTTGCCGTTGCGCTCCTTGCCCTTGTCCATCACGTCGATGCCGCCGATGCCCGTCGGGGGCTGGGCGTTGTAGTCGGCGACGAACTCGATCGACGATTCCTGCGCCCAGGCGGCTTCCGGCAGCAGCTCGACGCCGATGGCGCCGGCCGTGAACACGAGGTTCGTGCCCTTCACCAGAGCGACGCGGGAGGCCTCGTCGGGGGTCGCGGCGGCCTTCACGTTGACCTTGAAGCGCGTGTTGATCTGGTCCGCGGCGGCCTGGGTCTTGTCGAGGGCGCGGCCCGCGATCGTCACCTCGGCGCCCTCGCCGGCGAGCAGAGCGGCCGAGCGCATGCCGACCGGACCGGTGCCCGCCAGCACGACGGCCTTCTTGCCCTGGAGCGAGCCGGCGGCCTTGGCCACCAGCGCGACGCCCGCGGCGGCAGTGGTGTTGGAGCCGTTGGAATCGAGCATCACCGAGACCCGGAACGGGCCGAAGAAGCGCTTCTTGACGGCGGTGAACAGCGCCTCGCCCGCCGCCATGCTGCCGCCGCCGACGAAGATCGCCGTCGACTTCTTCTCGGAGCCGCCGCGGGTGTAGATCGTGCCGTCGACCAGGGCGCCGACATTGTCGGGATTCACGCCGCCGTAGCCAGTGATGTGGTCGGCGCCGCCGTCGTAGCCAACGACCGTGTCGAACACGTTCGGCACGGCATCGGTGTCGAACAGGAACAGCAGCTTCTTCGTCATTTTCCTGGGACCTTTCCGTCGCGCCCGTGGGGCGCCGGCGCTGATGTTGGTTGGGTCGGTGCGTGGACGCATCCCCCTCTCCTCCCCCTTGCGGGGAGGAGCCGGAGGTGGGGGTTGGTGCAGAATTGAGCGGAGCAGTGCCTCCTGCACCACCCCCACCCCTGGCCCCTCCCCCCAAAGGGGAGGGGAACGCCCGTCGCAGATCTTGAGCTTAGGCTTCCACCACGTTCTGCGGCTTGCCCGCCACGAAGGCCTCGACGTTGTCGACGAGCTGATCGGCCAGGATCTGCATCGCCTCCTTGCTCGCCCAGGCGACGTGCGGCGTGACGATCAGGTTCGGCAGGTCGGCCTCGCACAGGATGTTGCCGTCCTTGGGCGGCTCCTGCGCCACCACGTCGAACCCGGCGCCCGCGATGGTGCCGTCCTTGAGCGCCTCGAGAAGGGCCGCCTCGTCCACGAGCCCGCCGCGGGCCGTGTTGATGAGGATGGCACTCTTCTTCATCTTCTTGAGCTCGGCGGCGCCGATCATCCCCTTGGTGTCGGGGGTCAGCGGCACGTGCAGCGTGATCACGTCGGACTGCGTCAGGATCGTCTCGAAATCGACCAGCCCGTCCTGCGGGAACACGTCGTAGGCGATGACCTTCATGCCCAGCGCCTCGGCGCGCTTGGCGATCGACTTGCCCAGCGCCCCGTAGCCGACGATGCCGAGCGTCGAGCCGGCGATGTCGTAGATCGGGTAGTCGAAGTAGCAGAACTGCTTGGACTTCGCCCAGTCGCCGCGCCGCACCGAGTTGGCGTAGGGCACGATCGCCCGGCGCAGGGCGAACATCAGCCCGACCACGTGCTCCGGCACGGTGTTGAACGCGTAGTTGCGGATGTTGACGACCGTGACCCCCTGGGCCTTGGCCTGGGCCTTGTCGACCACGTCGGTGCCGGTGGCGGCGACCGCGATCAGCCTCAGGTCGGGGAGCTGCTTCAGCGTCTCGGCCCGCATCGGGACCTTGTTGATCAGCGCGATCTCCGCGCCCTGGAGGCGGGAGACGATCTCCTCCGGCGTCCAGGTCGACTCGTGCTCGACGTATTCGTGGGGGAAATTGAACGGTCGGACCCTGGCATCGAGGGATTCACGATCCAGGAACACGATCTTCTTGGTCATAGGACCCCTCTCGTACGACGGGCGGTTTCCTCGATAGTCTTGTTCTTACTTGCGCGTCGGGGCGGGCCCGGCAACCCGGTCCCGCCCCGATCGCGGGCGCAAATCACGCCTTATGCAGCGGATTCTCGCGCAGGTAGCTGGAGGCGGCGGCGACGCCCGAGCCCGGCGTGACCTTGATGCCGCAATCGAGCATGGCCATCTCGGCGCCCGCGATGGCGCCCAGCAGCGACAGCTCGTTCAGGTCGCCCAGGTGGCCGATGCGGAACACCTTGCCGGCGACTTTCGACAGGCCGGCGCCGAGCGAGAGGTTGTAGCGCTCGTAGGCGTGGGTGATCACCTTGGCGGCGTCGGCGCCCTCCGGCACCACGATCGCCGTGACCGTGTCGGAGTTCCACTTCGGCTCCTTGGCGCAGGGCTTGAGGCCCCAGGCCGCGACCGCCTGGCGGGTCGCCTCGGCGAGGACGTGGTGGCGGTGGTAGACGTTCTCCAGCCCCTCCTCCTTCACGATCTCCAGGGCCTCGCGGAGGCCGTAGAGCAGCGGCAGGACGGGGGTGTAGGGGAAGTAGCCGGTGGCGTTGGCGGCCAGCTGGTCCTTCCAGGCGAAGTAGGCGTGGCCGAGCCGGTCGTTGCGGCCGGTGCCGCCCTCGGCGATCTTGAGCGCCTTCGGGCTGATGCAGATCAGGCCGAGGCCGGCCGGCAGCATGAAGCCCTTCTGCGAGCCCGCGATGGCGCAGTCGACGCCCCACTCGTCCATGTAGAACGGCAGCGAGCCGATCGACGAGATGCCGTCCACGAACAGCAGGGCCGGGTGGCCGGCGGCGTCGATCGCCTTGCGCACCGCGCCAATGTCGCTGGTGACGCCCGTGGCGGTCTCGTTGTGGACGACCATCACGGCCTTGATGGCGTGATCCTTGTCGGCGCGCAGCGCCTCCTCGATCTTCTGCGGATCGGCGCCGGCGCCCCACTCCTCGTCCTGGACGATCACGTCGAGGCCGAGGCGCTGGGCCATGTCGACCCAGAGGTGGCTGAACTGGCCGTAGCGGGCAGTGAGCACCTTGTCGCCGCGGCAGAGGGTGTTGGACAGGGCCGATTCCCAGATGCCGGTGCCCGAGGACGGGAACAGGATGACCGTCCCGTTGGTCGAGCCGAACACCATCTTGGAGTCCTGCAGGAGCGGCTTCACCAGCTCGGGGAAGCTCGGCGAGCGGTGATCCTCCGACGGCACGTGCATGGCGCGCAGGACGCGCTCCGGGATGTTGGTGGGGCCCGGGATGAAGAGGTGGTTGCGACCGGGGCGCCGGGTTGCGGCCATGATGTTTCCTCCGAAAAGTCCATTGCGCGCGGGCGTGAACCCGCGCCGGGTTGTCCAAGCGTCCTCAGGGAGTCGGTCCGGCGCCGTCGAGAGCGGCTCGCGCCGCACCCCCTCGAACGCCATCCTCTGCCGTGATCGGGGGGTCTCCGCGGAGCGGCAGGCGGCCTCACGCCGCTCGCGTCGCGGCGCGCCCCCGCGCGCCGGTCGCCTCCGAATTGCCGTCCCGTCCAACGGCTCCAGGGCCGTCCTCGCCGCCTTCCTGTCAAGGTCCGGCCGTGCTCGTGCCGAGCGGCCGGTTCTTGGTATTATGAGGCGGTGAAGCTCGAAAGGAAAACCGGAAAAACTTCCGGAACTTGCCAAAAAAATTTTTTGTGCGGCGCAACGAAGTCGCACTCCGGTTGAGAGGCTTCGCGGCACCGCACACCGAAGTCTTTCCGCCCCGTCGGAACCCGCGTCATCAAACTGAGATCGGATCGCGCTCTGGATCCCGGCACCGTACAGCCGCCGGGAGAGGATGCCGTGGCCGAGGTTGAGGAGATGCCGGTCCGCGTGCGGACGCTGTTCCTGTCCGACCTGCATCTCGGCACGCGCGGCTGCCAGGCCGGCCTGCTGCTGTCGTTCCTGAAGGACTACGACGCCGACACGATCTACCTCGTCGGCGACATCGTGGACGGCTGGCAGCTGCGCTCGGGCTGGTACTGGCCGCAGGAGCACAACGACGTGGTGCAGAAGCTCCTGCGCAAGGTCCGCAAGGGCGCGCGGATCGTCTACCTGCCCGGCAACCACGACGAGTTCCTGCGCGACTATGTGGGCACGAGCTTCGGCGGCATCGAGCTCGCCGAGACCGCGATCCACGAGGCGGCCGACGGCAAGCGCTACCTCGTCATCCACGGCGACCAGTTCGACATGGTCGTGCGCCACTCGCCGTGGCTCGCCCATCTGGGCGACGGCGCCTACACGCTGGCGCTCTCCCTCAACACGCTGATCAACAAGGTGCGGCGGCGGCTCGGCCTGTCCTACTGGTCGCTGTCGGCCTGGGCGAAGCTGCGCGTGAAGAACGCCGTGAGCTTCATCGGCCGCTTCGAGACGATCCTGGCCGAGGAGGCCCGCCGCCAGGGCGCCGACGGGGTGATCTGCGGCCACATCCACCACGCCGCGGACCGGCCGATCGGCGACCTGCGCTACCTCAACACCGGCGACTGGGTGGAATCCTGCACCGGGCTCGTGGAGCACTACGACGGCCGCATCGAGGTGCTGCACTACCCGAGCCTCCTGCGGGCGCGGGAGGCCGAGGTCGTGCCGCAGCCCCTGCCGGGCCGGCGCGCGGTGGCGTGAGGGCGGCGCCGTGAAGCTCCTGATCGCCAGCGACGCGTGGCACCCCCAGGTGAACGGCGTCGTGCGCTCCCTCGAGCAGATGGTCCGGCGCGCGCCGGAGCACGGCTTCGCCACGACGCTGCTGTCCGTGGCGGATTTCCGCTCGCTGCCGCTGCCGGGCTACCCGGAGATCCGCCTCGCCTATGCCGGGCGCGAGCGGGTGGCGGCGCGCTGGCGGGCCGAGCGGCCGAGCCACGTGCACATCGCCACGGAGGGACCGGTCGGCCTCGCGGCGCGCCGGCACTGCCTCGCGCACGACCTGCCCTTCACGACGAGCTACCACACGCGCTTCCCGGAATACCTCGCCGCCCGCGCCCCGGTGCCGGAGGCGTGGTCCTACGCGTACCTGCGCCGGTTCCACGGCGCCGCCCGCGGGACGATGGTCAGCACCGCCTCGCTCCAGGGCGAGCTCGCGGCGCGGGGTTTCGGCCGGCTGATGCGCTGGACCCGGGGCGTGGACACGGAGCGGTTCCGGCCGGCCGAGCCCGGGACGCCCCGGCCGGCGGAACTGGCCGGCCTGCCGGGGCCGCTGTTCCTCTACGTCGGGCGGCTGGCGGTGGAGAAGAACGTCGCGGCCTTCCTCGCCCTCGACCTGCCCGGCACCAAGGTGGTGGTCGGCGACGGCCCGGACCGCGCGCGGCTGCAGGCGCTCGCCCCGGCGGCGCACTTCCTCGGCACCCGCACCGGCGCGGACCTCTCGGCGGTCTACGCGGCCTGCGACGTCTTCGTCTTCCCGAGCCTCACCGACACGTTCGGCATCGTCCTCCTGGAGGCCCTGGCCAGCGGGCTCCCGGTGGCGGCCTTCCCGGTTCCGGGTCCCAACGACGTCGTCGGCGGCACGCGGGTCGGCGTGCTCGACCCGGATCTGCGGGTCGCCGCGCTGGCGGCCCTGCGCCTGTCCCGCGCCGAGTGCCGGGCCGAGGCCCTGCGCTGCGGCTGGGACGTGAGCGCGCGGCAGTTCTTCGGCAACATCGTCGAGGCGCATGGCGGCGCCCGGAGCACCCGCGACGCCGCCTGACGCGTGACGGCGTCCGCGCGGAATGGCAGGAGGGCGCGATGCCGCCCGCCAAGCCGCCAGCCAAGCCGCCCGCCAAGCCGCCAGCCGGATCGCCCGCCCGACCGACCGGGTCCGTCAGAGCCCGCCCCCCGGTCGCCGGACCGTTCGACCCCGCCCGGGCCGCCGCGTATCCGGCGGCGATCGGCTGCGACGAGGTCGGGCGCGGCGCGCTCTGCGGACCCGTGGTGGTGGCCGCGGTCTGGTTCGATCCGGCGGCGATCCCGGCCGACCTGCTCGCGGCCCTCGACGACAGCAAGCGCGTCCCCGAGCCCGTGCGCGACCGGCTGGCCCCCCTGATCCGCGCCCACGCGCGGGTCGCGGTGGCGGCGGGGTCGCGCGCCCTGATCGACCGGATCAACATCCGCGGCGCGACCCTCGACGCCATGGCGCGGGCGGTGGCGCGGCTCGGCCTCGCCGCGCCCGTGCTGGTCGACGGGCGCGACGCCCTGCCGGGCTTGCCCGGCCGCGCCGTCGTCGGCGGCGACCACTTGGTGCCCCAGATCGCCGCCGCGTCGATCGTCGCCAAGGTGCTCCGGGACCAGCTGATGCGGCGGCTCGCCCGGCGCCATCCCGGCTACGGCTGGGAGCGCAACGTCGGCTACGGGACGGCCGTCCACCGCGCCGGCCTGACGCAGCTCGGGCGCAGCCCCCACCACCGGCTCAGCTTCACCCGTTGTTTCGACTGAGCCGGGCGACGGGTCACGCGGCCCGGACGCCCGTGAGGAAGCGCTCGACCTCCGCGGCGAGCTCCTCCGACTGACGCGTGAGCGCGGTGGCGGCCGTCAGCACGTGGTCGGCCGCGCGGCCGGTCCGGTCGGCCGCCTGCGCCACGCCGGCGATGTTGCCGGTGACCTCCTGCGTGCCGGCATTGGCCTGGGCGACGTTGCGGACGATCTCCTGCGTCGCCGCCCCCTGCTGCTCCACCGCGGCCGCGATGGCGGCGGCCACGGCGTCGATCTCCCCGATCCGGCCGGTGATCGTCCCGATCGCCCGCACCGCCTGACCGGTCACGGTCCGGATCTCGCCGATCTGCCGGCCGACCTCGTCGGTGGCCCGACCGGTCTGGGCGGCCAGTTCCTTGACCTCGGTTGCGACGACCGCGAAGCCGCGCCCGGCCTCGCCGGCCCGCGCCGCCTCGATCGTGGCGTTGAGCGCCAGCAGGTTCGTCTGCGCGGCGATGCGGGCGATCAGCTCGACGACGGCGTCGACCCGGGCGACGGACGCGTTCAGCGCCGCCACCAGGGCGGCCGTCTGGTCGGCCTCGCCGACCGCGCTCCGGGCCAGCTCGGACGAGCCCTGGACCTGCCGCCCGATCTCCTGGACGGAGGTGCCGAGTTCCTCCACCGCGGCGGCCACCGTCCTGACGCCGGCGGACGCCTCCTCGGCGGCCGCGGCCACGGTATCGGACTGGCTGGCCGTCTCCTGGGCTGTGGTGGTCATCTCCCAGGCCGTGGTCTGCAGTTCGGCCGCGGCGGCGGAGACCTGCCCGACGATGCCGGCCACCGCCGCCTCGAAGGTCTGCGCCATCGTGTGCGTCATGGTCCGGCGCTGCGCCTCCGCGGCGCGCGCCGCCTCGTCCGCCTCTGCCTCCAGGGCGCGGGTGCGGACGAGGTTGTCCCGGAAGACCTCCACGGCCGCCGCCATCGCGCCGATCTCGTCCCGCCGCCCGCGGGCCGGGATCTCCACGGCGACGTCGCCGGAGGCGAGCGCCCGCATCGCCTGGATCATGGCCCGGAGCGGCCCGAGCACGCGGCGGACGACGACGACGGCGCCGGCACCGGCGAGCAGCACCGATGCGGCCAGGAACAGGCCGGTGTGCAGCAGCGTCGCCCCCGCCTCAGCGAAGAGTGCCTGCGCGCGGGCCACCATCGCGTTCAGCGCCGCCTCGGCGAGGTCGGCGATGGTGTTGACCTCCCGCGTGTTGCGGTCGCGCAGGTCCTGGATCGCGACGCCCGGCGGCTGGCCCCGGCTCAGGGCCGCCCGCAAGGCCTGCCGCCGCGCCGCGACCTCGCCCTCGAAGTTGCTGCTGCCCGCCCTCACGAAGGCGTCCTGGACCGCCCGCGGCAGCGTGTCGTCCATGTGATCGACGAGATTCGCCCAGCTCGCCGCGACGCGGCCGCGCTCCTCGGCCTCCGCGAGGCGCTCCTCCTCGGACCAGCCCGTGCCCCGCGTCACGGCCGTCTCGGCCCGCGCCACGTTGCCGCCGATCGCGACCCGCGTGATCCAGGCGGCGCGCTTGATGTCCAGGGCGCGGGCCAGCGCCGCGTCCCGGCGCGGGATCGTGACGTCGACGGCCCCGCTGGTCACCGTGAGGGCGTCGAGCAGATCCCGGAAGGCGGTCGCGGCGACCTCCGCGGTCGCGGCGTCGCGCTCCGCGACCGGGACCGCGAGGGCCGCGTCGATCCGCGACGTCAGGCCGGTGACGGCCTCGTACGCCCGTCGGAGCGGATCGACCGTCTTCGCCACCGCGGCGGTGTCGACCGCGCGCACCAGCCTCAGGAGCGCTTCCAGACGATCGATCCGGGTCGCGCGCTGTCAGGCGATCAGGGCCGCGTCGGCGGGCGGGATCCTGCCCGCGGCGATCAGCGCCTGCAGGGTCCGCCCCCGCTCGAGGCGCACGGCGAGCAGGATCTCGAGGAGGATCCGGCTGCCTTCCGTGAGCGCGACGACGCGGCGGCTCTCCCGCTCCTGCGCCCCGGCCTCCAGCGCCGTCCGGGCGCCCGCGGCCAGCAGCATGGCGCTGAGTGAGAACAGGATCGCGCACAGGATCGTGCCGATGGACGGACGCGGAAGACGCAGCATGAGGGTCGGGATCTCTCTTCGCGGTGCGTCGAGGCGCGCGGCCCGCCGCCGGGCTGCCCGGTTCGAGCAGGGCGGCCGGTCGGCCTCGGTCGACGGAAAGGCTGAGCGACGCGACAGGCACCCCGACGCGGCGCCGGCCCGGATCGCTCGAAGGGCGCGGCGAGGGCGCGGCGAGTCCTGGGGCCCACCGGCGCTCCCGGTCCGGTCATCGGACCGGGAGTTCGCCCGGTCGGCATCGGAGGTCGAAACCCCGACACGCTACCGTCTCAAGGAAGGACGACAGTCGCGACCGGCAGAACCGAGCCGGGCCGCGGGGCGCGGCTCGCCCGCGACCGGATCACGGCGCACAGCGTCCATTGGCGGGATCTGCGGACACGGACGCCGGACAAAATCGCGCTCTTACGCACAGAACGACCCTCAATATAGAACTGAAATTCGATAACTCAATCAAACCTGGTCAAAATCTCGCAACAAACCTCGCGATCTCAGGCATTTGAACCACAATGGCACAGATGTCAATCTTACGTTCTGCGATTTTCCTCACGCCTTAGACATCCGATCATCGACTTTGGGAGCAACATTTGAGCTGTTTTCAATCTTTGGGATTATCTTTTTACGCCATTTCTGGCCAAAATGACTGGAATTTTCGCTGAACCGTACTGTGGGACAGGTCCGCCGCGTCGCGCGCGCCGCCGCGTCGGTCGCGTGTCAGAACAGCGCCAGCTGCGCGCCGGGCTTCCGGAAGGCGTCGCGATTCAGCGCGATGCGCCCGAAGGCGAAACCGAGACGCGTGCCGGCGAGCCGGACCCGCTGGCCGATCATCGCCGCGTAGGCGCCCTCCCCGCGGAAGCGGTGGCCGAAGCGCGGGTCGTTCTCGCGCCCGCCCCGGGCTTCCCGCAGGAGTGCGAAGGCCCGCGCCCTGCGTTCGGGATAGTGCTCGGTGAACCAGTCCGCCACGAGGTCCGCGACTTCGCCCGGGAGGCGCAGCAGCGCGTGGCCGATCCGGCTCGCCCCGTGCGCGCGCGCTTCGGCCAGGATCGATTCGATCTCGTGGTCCGTCAGGCCGGGGATGATCGGCGAGACGTTGACCATGACGGGCACGCCCGCCGCGCTCAGGCCCCGCATCGCCGCGAGCCGCTTGCCCGGCCGCGGCGCCCGCGGGTCGAGGCGGCGGGCGAGGTCCGGATCCAGCGTCGGCAGCGAGATCGCCGCCAGCACGAGGTTCTCCGCCGCCATCTCGGCCAGGAGGTCGAGGTCGCGCAGCACGAGGTCCGACTTGGTGGTGATGCTGACGGGGTGGCGGGCCTCCCGCAGCACCTCCAGAACTGCGCGGGTGAGCCGGTGCTCCCGCTCGACCGGCTGGTAGGGATCCGTGGCGGTGCCGAGGGCGATCGTGTCGGGCCTGTAGCCCGGCGCGGCGATCTCGCGGGCGAGGAGCCGGGCGGCGTCCGGCTTGGTGAAGATCCGCGACTCGAAGTCGAGCCCCGGCGACAGGCCGAGCCAGGCATGGGTCGGGCGCGCGTAGCAGTAGATGCAGCCGTGCTCGCAGCCCCGGTACGGGTTGATCGACCGGTCGAACGGGATGTCGGGCGAGCTGTTGTGCGCGATGATCCGGGCGGCCCGCTCCGGCGTGACCTGCGTGCGCAGGGGTGCCGGAGCGTCCGCCGTCCAGGTCTCGTCGTGGAACGCCTCGCGCCGGGCGGATTCGTACCGGCCCGTCGGGTTGGCCGTCGCGCCGCGCCCGCGCCGGGCGGCCGGTTCCGCGACGCTCGGCCCGAGTCGCGGCGCGGCCCCGGATGCGGTCCCGTCGCGCGTGTCCCCCATGACGACTCGCCTCCCTCACGCATCCATGTGAGAACATAGAGCGAACGCGACGGCGAAGGGCGCCTTTTTTTCAGGCAAATGCGGCTCTGCAGCCCGTCCGGGCGACGGCGCGTCGCCGCGCGGGCCGCGGGGCAGTTTACGGCGCCGCAGAATCGTCTATGCGCGCGCTCATGCTCTCCGCCGTGACCTATCTGGCCGAACCGGCCGATCCGGACGCGATCGATCGCCTGGCCGACACGCTCAGCGTGCTCGTCTCCGGCGTGGCCGGCGGCCTCGTCGGCGACGCGGTGATCGTCGCGGGCCGCGAGAGCGAGGCCGTGGCGGCCGTCGCGGAGGCCACGGGCGCGACCCTCGTGCTGCACCGGGGCGGCAATCCCTACGCGGCCGGCGCCGCCGCGGCCCGGCGGGACTGGATCCTGTGCCTGGAGGCCGGCGACGTCCCGGCCGAGGGCTGGATCCGCACCCTCGACCGCTTCGTCGGGACCGCGCGGCCGGACACGGCGCTCGGCCGCCTGCACCGCCCGGCCGGGCGCTGGCTCGGCCGGCTCGTCAGACGGGCGGAGACCGTCGTCGGCGCCCGGCAGGCCCGGGCCGGCGACGTCGTCCGGCGCGAGGCCCTGCGTGCCGAGGGCGCGTTCACGGGTCGCCTCAAGGTCAGGCCGCTGATCGCTCGGATCGAGCGCGCCTGACCGGAAAGATCTTGCTCGGGAGAATCTTGCTCGGAAGAATCTTGCGTCCGCTCACGTTGTTGTCGGTCGATCCGCCTCTACAACTCTGAAAGCGCGGCAGGATCGTCGCCGTCTCCGGACATGATGACGCGCGCTGAGCCACCCCGATCTGGAAGGATGGTGCCATGGATTCGTCGGGCCTGATGGGGCGCAAGTCGGTCGAGGACATCGTCGAGAGCGGCGAGGGCGAGCAGCAGCTCTCGAAGTCGCTGGGCGCCCTCTCGATCACCGCGATGGGCATCGGGGCGATCATCGGCGCCGGCATCTTCGTCCTGACCGGCACGGCCGCGGCCCAGTATGCCGGGCCGGGGATCATGCTGTCCTTCGTGCTCGGCGGCATCGCCTGCGCCTTCGTCGGCCTCTGCTACTCGGAGATGGCCGCGCTGATCCCGGTCGCCGGATCGAGCTACACCTACACCTACGCGACGCTCGGCGAGTTCTTCGCGTGGCTGATCGGCTGGGACCTGATCCTCGAATACGCCATGGGCGCCGCCACCGTGGCGGTCGGCTGGTCGGGCTACGTGACCAGCATCCTGAAGAGCGTCGGCATCGTGATCCCGGCGCAGTTCGCCAACGCGCCGGGCACGCCGATCGAGGGCGGCGGGACCGCGCTGCTCAACCTGCCGGCGGTCCTGATCGTGGCGCTGATCACGATCCTGCTGATGCGGGGCACGAAGGAATCGGCGCTCTTCAACAACATCATGGTCGCGGTGAAGCTCACCGTCGTGGTCGCCTTCATCGCCCTGGGCTGGGGCCACGTGAACGCCGCGAACTGGAGCCCGCTCATCCCGGACAACGACGGGACCTTCGGACATTTCGGCTACAGCGGCGTCCTGCGCGGCGCGGGCGTGGTGTTCTTCGCCTTCATCGGCTTCGACGCGGTCTCCACCGCCGCCCAGGAGGCGCGCAAGCCCCAGAAGGACATGCCCATCGGCATCCTGGGCTCGCTCGCGGTCTGCACGATCCTGTACGTGCTGGTCGCAGCCGTGCTCACCGGTCTCGTGCCCTACAAGGACCTCAACGTCCCGGACCCGATCGCCAAGGGCGTCGACGTGATCGGCATCGGCTGGTTCGCGCTCTTGATCAAGCTCGGGGCGCTGACCGGGCTGACGACGGTGATCCTCGTCCTGCTCTACGGCCAGAGCCGAATCTTCTTCACCATGGCGCAGGACGGCCTGCTGCCGAAGATGTTCTCCCACGTCCACCCGACCTACCAGACGCCGTATCGCAGCCAGGCGATGATCGGGGCCGCGGTCGCCGTGGTGGCGGCCCTGGTGCCGATCCACATCCTCGGCGAGATGGTGAGCATCGGCACGCTGGCCGCCTTCATCCTCGTCTGCGGCTCGGTGCTCTACCTCCGGCGGGCCGAGCGCACCATGAAGCGGCCGTTCCGGGCGCCCGCCGTGCCGGTCGTGCCGATCCTCGGCATCCTGTCCTGCCTGCTCCTGATGATCGGCCTGCCCCTCGACACGTGGCTGCGGCTGGTGATCTGGATGGCGATCGGCCTCGTCGTGTACTTCTTCTACGGCCGCAAGCACTCGGTCCTGCGCCGCAAGGAGGGGAACCTCGCGTAGCGCGCGGCCTCACACCGTGAGGCTCGCGCCGCGCCGCAGGTGCTCGTCGAGGCGCGGCATGATCTCCACGAAGTTGCAGGGCCGGTGCCGGTAATCGAGCTGCTGGGCCAGGATCCCGTCCCAGGCGTCGCGGCAGGCGCCGGGCGAGCCCGGCAGCACGAACACGTAGGTCGCCCGCGCGACCCCCGCGGTGGCGCGGGACTGCAGGGTCGAGGTGCCGATCTTGTCGTACGAGATACGGTGGAACACGGCCGAGAAGCCGTCCATGCGCTTCTCGAACAGCGGCTCCAGCGCCTCGGGGGTGACGTCGCGGCCGGTGAAGCCGGTCCCGCCGGTGGTGATCACCACGTCGACGCCGGGGTCGCGCAGCCACGCCTCCACCCGCGCGCGGATCGCCGGGACCTCGTCCGGAACGATCGCGCGGGCCGCCAGGATGTGCCCCGCCGCGGTGAGGCGCTGGGTCAGGGTGTCGCCCGACCGGTCGTCCTCCGGGCGGCGCGTGTCGGAGACGGTCAGGACCGCGATGTTCAGGGGGATGAAGCGGCGGGCGTCGGTCTGATCGGCCATCGTGCGGGCTCTCCGGGGCGGGAGACCGATATGGGCCCGGCGGGACCGCTTGTCGCCCCCGGGCCGCGCGCGCGCGCCTCTTGCGGCCCGCCGCGAAGTCGGCTGTGCTCGCGCGCGTCCGTCGGAGACCGCTGACCCATGCACATGTACGGCAACTGGCGCTCGGCCGCCGCCTTCCGGGTGCGGATCGCCCTGAAGCTGAAGGGCATCGCCTACGAGGAGACCTTCATCGACCTCGACGCGGGCGACCAGCACGAGCCGGCGTTCCGGAAGATCAACCCGCAGGGCGCGGTGCCGGCGCTGTTCGACGGCGACGGGCCGCCGCTCACCCAGTCGCTGGCGATCCTCGACTACCTGGAGGAGACCCGGGGCGGCGTCCGCCTGCTGCCCGAGGAGCCCCGGGCGCGGGCCAGGGCCCGCTCGCTGGCGCAGGTGGTCGCGTGCGACACCCACCCGCTCTACGTGCCCCGGGTGCGCACCTTCCTGATGGAGCATTACGGCCTGCCCCGGGAGCGCATGCTGGATTTCCTGCGCAACGCCTTCGAGACCGGCCTCCGGACCCTGGAGACGCGCCTCGCCACCGAGCCGGGGACGGGCCGGTTCTGCCAGGGCGATTCGGTGAGCCACGCCGACCTCTGCCTCGTCAGCCTCTGGGTCGGGACGGGCATCTTCGGCATCGACACGGCGGCCTACCCGACGGTCGCGCGAATCGCCGAGGCCTGCCTCGCCCTGCCGGCGGTCGCGGAGGCACACCCGCTGCGCCAGCCAGGCGCCCCGCCGGCGTGACCGGGCTCCGCGCGCCGCCCGTCCGGTGCGCGACGTCGCACTCGTGACCGGGGGTCGCGGCCGGCGATGTGGTATTCGGCAACCCAGGCCGTGTAAGGAGGCCGGCGACTGATCCCGGTCCGGGAGGAGAAAGAGTGTCGATGGCATCCGTCGAGAACGAGTCGGGCCTTCATCGCGTCGTGGTGGTCGGCGGCGGCGCCGCCGGACTGCAGCTGGTCACGAAGCTCGGCGACAAGCTCGGGCGCGGCAAGCGCGCGCACGTCACCCTCGTGGACCGCGCCCGGACGCATATCTGGAAGCCGCTGCTCCACGAGGTGGCGGCCGGCAGCCTCGACGTCGGCCACCACGCGGTGGATTACCTGCACCACGCCCACATGCACGGCTTCCGCTACCGGATCGGGCGGATGACCGGGCTCGACCGGGAGGCGCGCACGATCCAGCTCGCCGCGAGCTACGACGCGGAAGGGCGCGAGGTCACGCCCGAGCGCGCCGTCCCCTACGACACGCTGGTGATGGCGGTGGGCTCCACCACCAACGATTTCGGCACGCCGGGCGTCGCCGAGCACGCCATCGCTCTCGACACCCAGGACCAGGCGGTGCGCTTCCACCAGCGCCTCGTGAACGCCTCGCTGCGGGCGCACACGCAGGCCGGCCCGGTCCGGCCCGGCCAGCTCCACGTCACGGTGATCGGCGCGGGCGCGACCGGGACGGAACTCGCCGCCGAGCTCCACCGGACCCTGCGCCACGTCGTCTCGACCGGGCTCGACAAGATCGACCCGGGCAAGGACATCCGCATCACCCTGGTCGAGGCCGCCGACCGGATCCTGCCGGCGGTGCCGCAGCGCCTCTCGGCCGAGGTGATGCAGCTCCTCAGCAAGATCGGCGTCGACGTGCGCGTGAAGGCGCGGGTCACCGAGGTGCGCGCCGACGGCGTGCAGCTCGCCGACGGCACCTTCATCCCGTCCGAGCTGGTCGTCTGGGCGGCGGGCGTGAAGGCGCCGCCCTTCCTGCAGGGCATCGGCGGCCTGGAGACGACGCGGACCAACCAGCTGGTGGTGACGCCGACGCTGCAGACCACCCGCGACCCCGACATCTTCGCCATCGGCGACTGCGCCTACCTGGTCGAGGCCGGCTCCGACACGCCGGTGCCGCCGCGCGCGCAGGCGGCCCACCAGCAGGCGAGCCACCTGATCGCCCAGATCCCGGCCAAGATCGACGGCAAGCCGCTGAAGCCGTTCCGGTACAAGGATTTCGGCTCGCTGGTCTCGCTGGGCGAGTACTCGACCGTGGGCAGCCTGATGGGGTTCGTGCGCGGCAAGAACATGCTCATCGCCGGTCTGTTCGCCCGGATGATGTACCGCTCGCTCTACAAGATGCACGAGCGGGCGCTGCACGGCACGGCCAAGACCGCCCTCGACACCCTGGCCCGCGCGCTGACCCGGCGCACCGAGCCGCGGGTGAAGCTGCACTGACCGTCGCCGTACGACCCGAGGACGGGCGCCCGGATCGACCGGGCGCGACACAGGAAGGAACCGCCATGATCCTGGTAAGCGTGATGTACCCGGCCGGCCCGAGCTTCGACATGGGCTACTACCTCGGCCACCACATGCCGCTGGTGCGCGAGCGCTGGTCGTCCCTCGGCCTCCACGACGCGAAGGTCGTCAAGGGCGCCGGCACGCCGGACGGCGGCGCCGCCCCGTTCCAGGTGATGGCCCTCCTGACCTTCGAGTCGGTCGACGCCTTCAAGAAGGCCGTCGCCGCCCACGGCGAGGAGATCTTCGCCGACATCCCGAACTTCACTGCGGCGCAGGCCCAGGTGCAGATCAACGACTTCGCGGAAAACCCGTGATCGACATCGTCAAGGCAGTGCAGGAGGCCGATCCGAGCCTCGGCACCTACGTGGTCGTGCTGCGCACCGACGCCCGGGCCCTCGACGGCCCGGAGCGGTTCACCCCGGAGGCGCAGGCCTGGATCGCCGAGAAGGCGCCCAGCGGCCGGCTCGCCCGGGTGCGCGTCCTGCTCGCCCCCTATCCGGGGGCGGAGCCGGCCGCGCGCGAGGTCACCGTGGCGGCCTTCGCCGACGCGCGGGAGCTCGCCGCCTTCGCGACGACCTGGACCGGCGACCCGCTGCCGGAGGAGCCGGGGGACTCTCTTCCCGATTGACGGCTCCGGGGCCGCCGTCTCTGCGAGCGGAGTAGGCGATCCAGGGCAGCGCGGCGCTCACCGGCGGCGCGCCGACCCTGGGTCACTTCGCTCCGCCCGCGACGACGGAAACGATCCTCGATACCGCGCGCGGACTCACGCCGCGCGCAGCTGCCGGATGGCGCGGAGCGCGGTCGCCCGCTGGATCTCCAGGCGCCGGATCAGCGGCATCAGGTCGGCGCCCGCGTGGGCGGCGGCCTCGACCTCCCGGCACAGACTCGACAGGCCGACAAAGCCCAGCAGCCCGGCCGCCGCCACCAGGGCGTGCGCGTCGTGGGCGATCTGCAGGCGGTCGGTCTCGCTCGGCCGGAACCGCTCGGACAGCTCGTTCGCCAGGAGATCGAGCAGCGCCCCGACGCGATCGGTGCCGAAGCTCGCCTCCATCTCTGTCAGGACCGCCGCGTCGAGCACGGCCGAATCGACCTGCGGCAGGCGGCGCGGCACCTCGGCCCGCGCCGGCCGCCGCGCGCCCGGCGCCGTCCAG
This sequence comes from Methylobacterium sp. D53M, assembly GCF_053345625.1. Taxonomy (NCBI): domain Bacteria; kingdom Pseudomonadati; phylum Pseudomonadota; class Alphaproteobacteria; order Hyphomicrobiales; family Methylobacteriaceae; genus Methylobacterium; species Methylobacterium sp. D53M. Next base: position 55,059 of record NZ_JBKFAL010000006.1, on the reverse strand, counting down.
CGGCTGATCGTGGCGAAGAGGTCGGCCCGCCGGAACGGCTTGCCCACATGGTCGTCCATCCCGGCCTCGCGCAGCTCCTCGATCTGCGACGGCAGGACGTTGGCGGTCATGGCGACGATCGGGATGTCGCAGGCGGGCGGCGCGAGGGCGCGGATGCGGCGCGTGGCCGTGAGCCCGTCGACGCGGGGCATCTGGACGTCCATCAGCACGAGATCGTAGGCCCGGCCGGCCGCGACGGACGACCCGACCGCCGTGATCGCCTCGGCGCCGTCCCCGGCCACGTCCACCGCGTAGCCCTGGGATTCGAGCACCGCGCAGGCGAGTTCCTGGTTGAGCGGCACGTCCTCGACGAGGAGCAGCCGCAGCGGCGCGCCCGGGACCTCGCCGGCCGCCGGAGCCGCGGCCGGGGGCGGCCGCGACGGCCCACCCGCGTCGGCCGCGGCGCCCGGGGCCGCGGTGTCCCGCTCGCCGCGGGGCAGCACCAGCCGGAACCAGAAGGTCGAGCCCGCCCCCTCGCGGCTCTCGACCCCGATCTCGCCGCCCATCAGCGACACGAGGTGCCGGGAGATCGCCAGCCCGAGGCCGGTGCCGCCGAAGCGCCGGCTGATCGAGCCGTCGACCTGGCTGAACCGCTTGAACAGCCGGTCCTGCTGCGCCGGCGCGATGCCGATGCCGGTATCGACCACGGAGAACCGGACCGCGTCGCCGGGGCGCCCGTCGGGGGCGACGCCGTCGCCCTCCCGCTCCGCGGTCACCGTGACCGAGCCCTCGGGCGTGAACTTCACGGCGTTGTTCAGCAGGTTGAGCAGCACCTGTCGCAGGCGCCCGGCATCGCCGACCACGAAGGTCGGCAGGGCCGGGTCGATCCGGGCCTCGATGGCGAGTCCGCTGCGGAGCGCGCTGCCCCGCACGATCGAGACCGTGCTGTCGACGGTCGAGGCCAGCGGGAAGGTGACCGGATCGAGGGTCAGCTCGCCGGCCTCGATCTTCGAGAAGTCGAGGATGTCGTTGACGACCGTGAGCAGGGCCGCGCCGGAACTCTGGATCAGCTCGAGGCGCCGCCGGTCCTCGTTCTGGATCGCGTCGCCGTCGAGGAGCAGCTCGGCGTAGCCCAGGATGCCGTTCAGCGGGGTGCGGATCTCGTGGCTCATGGCGGCCAGGAACTCGCTCTTGGCCGCGCTCGCCCGCTCCGCCTCGGTGCGGGCCGCCTCGGCGTCGCGCGTGGCGGTGCGCAGGGCCGCCTCGACCGCCTTGCGCTCGGTGATGTCGAGGTGGAGGCCGACCATCCGCTGGGGCTGCCCGTCGGCGCCGCCGAGCGTCCGGCCCCGGGCGTAGAGCCAGCGCGCGCCGACCCGGAACTCGGCCGCGTAGGGGGTGCCGGACTCGACCGCCCGCCGGATCTCGTTCCAGACATCGGAGACGTCGTCCGGATCGATCAGCGCCGTCCACGCGGAGGCCGAGATCGTGTGGGCGCCGCCGGTCTCCGGCAGGCCGTGCATCCGCGCGCTCTCCGGGCTGAGGACGGCGAGCCCCGTGCGCATGTCCCAGTCCCAGGTGCCGGCCTCCGCAGCGTCGAGGGCGATGTCGAGCAGGCCGCTCGCCTCCTCGACGGCGAGCCGCGCCGTGACGATGTCGTCGACGTCGAGGGCGGTCCCGAGCCACTCCGCCACCGCGCCGTCCGCCGGGTCGAGGCGGATCGGGATCAGCGAGAGCTTGTGCCACCGGTAGACGCCGTCCTGGCGCCGGATCCGCCACTGGCCGCTGTAGCCCGTGCCGGTCTCGACCGCCCGGATCCAGGCCGCCTCCATGGCGGCGGCATCCTCGGGGTGGTTCCGGACGAGGCGCTCCGCGCGCTCGGGCCCGATCGGCCCGTAATAGGACTGGAACTGCGCGTTGGCGTAGGTCGCCTGACCGTCCCCGACCCGCATGGTCCAGACCAGGAGCGGCAGCGCCTCGGCGAGGCCCCGGTAGCGCAGCTCGCTGCGGCGAACCTCGTCCTCGGCGCGCCGGCGCTCGGTCACGTCGATCAGGACGCCGAACAGGCCGGCGCCCGCCCCCTCCCCCCGGGCCATGCCGCGCACGACCACGTCGCGCAGCGCGCCGTCCGGCCGCAGCAGCCGGGCCTCGAAATCGAACCGGCCCCCGCGGGCGATCGCGTCGGCGACGATCGCCTCGAGCCGGGCGCGGTCGTCAGGATGGTAGATCTGCGAGAAGGCGTCGAGGTGCGGCGGCGGGGTTGCCGGGTCGCGGCCCGCGATGGCGTAGAGGCTCGCCGACCAGACCGGCTGCCCGTCCGCGAGCTCCACGCGCCAGTTCCCGACGCTGGCGAGCTGCTCGGCCATGGTGAGCTGGTGGTTCGCCGCCTCCTGGGCGCGGGCCCGGGCGTTGATCTCCCGGTGCTGCTCGCGGATCAGCGCCTCGCGGATCGCCGCCTGCGCGATCTCCCGGTCGCGCCGCGCGTTGGCCTCCGTGAGGCGCAGATGCGCCACGACGATCTCGGCGAGGTCGCGGAAGGCGGCCGCGTCCTCGGGCGAGAAGTCGGAGCGGGGCTCGGGATCGGCGAGGCAGAGGGTTCCGACCCGCAGGCCCGGCTGGAGGCTCAGGGCGATGCCCGCGTAGAACCGGATCCCGTCCGGCGCCGCGGCCACGGGCAGGTCGCGGAAGCGCGCGTCGAGCCGCGCGTCGGGGACGACCACGAGGGCGTCGCTGCGGATCGTGTGCTGGCAGAAGCTCTCGTCCCGCCGCATCGTGGTCGGCACCCCGGCACAGGGCGTCTTCAGCCACTGGTGCGTGTCGCCCAGGAAGGCCACGAACGCGCTGCGCACGCCGAACAGGCGCCGGGCGGTCCGGCAGACGGCCTCGAAATGCGGTTCCGGCGGTGTCCCGAGGATCGCCAGGGCCTCGAGGGCCGCGAGCCGGTCGCGCTCGTTGTCCGGCTGTGTGCTCACGTACCGTCTCCGGGTGCCGATCGGCCGCGACCGAGCGATGCCGCGCCTAGCGCCGCGTTTCAAGCGCGCCCGCCTGCGGCCGCGTGCCCATGCGCAACCGCGCGGCCTCCAGCGCCCAGACCATGCCCAGCATCATGTAGACGTGGCGCCACTTCTCGATGTCGATCTGGACGGCCTGCAGGAAGAACATCAGCAGCGCCGGCCAGACGATCTGGGCGTGCGCCCGGACCGGCGACGGCCGCGCCAGGAGCCGGAAGCCGACGAGGCCGGTCGCCACCACGAGGCCGATGAACACGGCCCCGCCGAGCCAGCCGCCGTTGGCGAAGGAGCCGATGTAGGAATTGTGCGGTTCGAGCCCGAAGATCAGCCGCCAGTGCATCGGCCCCATCCCGAACGGCCGCTCCAGCAGCATGGCGAAGCCGCGGATCTGGTTGCCGAAGCGGCCGGTCTCGCCCTGGTCGTAATCCTGGGTCAGGGCCGCCCGGGTCTCGAACATCTTGTGGACGTGGTCGACCGAGAGCAGCCCGATCACCGCGACGGTGCCGAGAACGATGGTCGCCAGGGTCAGGAGCACGATGCGGCGGCGCAGGCGCGGGGAGTCGCTGCCGGCGTAGACCGATCCCACCATCAGCAGCACCGCGACGGCGCTCCCGCCCCAGGACCCGCGCGAGAACGACAGGAAGATGCCGGCCACGATGATCAGCAGGCCGGCGAGGGACACGAGCGGCCGGCGCGTGGAGCCGGTGAGCAGGCCGTGCATCAGGTAGAGCGCGCCGAGCGTCAGGAACGAGCCGAAGACGTTCGGGTCCTGGAACGTGCCCGAGGCCCGGTCGTACTTGTAGAACAGGTCCTCGATCCCGAGCCATTGCAGGTAGCCGACGATGCCCAGCGCCGCCGAGAACACGCAGCTCGCCGTGTAGGCCTTGAGCGCCAGCTCCATCCGGGCGTGCGTGTCGTCCGCGAAGAACATGGCGAAGAAGATGCAGGTGATCGAGAGATAGACCAGCTGCACCGTCCAGGTGACCGGGAACTCCTCGTTCAGGTAGGGCAGCAGCGCGGTGACGATGCCCGCGAGGTAGACGAGCAGGAGCGCCACCAGGGGCACCGCCCCGCGGTGCAGCCGGACGCCGAGGCACAGCCAGAGCAGGATCGTGGGGATCGCGACCGCGTCGTAGGGCGAGGTCTCCGAGAAGGCGAAGCAGGCGAAGAAGACGAACGCCGCGAACAGCGCCTTGGCCAGCCCCTCGACGGCCGCGATGAGCGGGATTCCGCCCGCCGACCCGGACGGGACCGGGCCTGCGGGCGCTGCGGTGTGGGCCATGGATACGCGGGCTCCGCGGGCCGGTTACGCGGGCCCGCGCCGTCCGTGATGCCACGGAAACGTTGAGAATCGCCTTCCCGGCGCGGGGCGCCGGGGAGGCGGCGCCCGTTCAAGCGCGGCAGGCCTCGAACCCCTCCTTGATCGCCGCCGGATCGAGGTTGCGGCCGATGAACACCACCCGCGAGACCCGCTCCTCGTCCTTGCCCCAGTCGCCCTGCACGTCGCCGTCGAGGATCATGTGCACGCCCTGGAAGACGAAGCGCTTCGGCTCGTCGGGGAAGGCCACGATCCCCTTGCACCGCAGGATGTCCGGACCCTGCGACTGGGTGAGGTTCGAGATCCACGGCATGAACTTGTCCGGGTCGACCGCGCCCTCGATCTTGGCCGAGATCGAGCGGATGTCGGAATCGTGATGGTGGTGGTGCCCCGCCTCGAGGAAGTCGGGCTCGACGTCGAGGATGCGGTCGAGGTCGAAGGCGTTGCGCTCGAGGACCGCGTCGAGGGGCACGGCGCAGTTCTGCGTGCGGTGGAGCTTGGCCAGCGGGTTGATCGTGCGGATCTCGGCCTCGACGCGGTCGAGGTCGGCCGGGGAGACGAGGTCGCTCTTGTTGAGCAGGATCACGTCCGCGAAGGCGATCTGGTTCTTCGCCTCCGGCGCGTCCTTCAGGCGGTCGGACAGCCACTTGGCGTCGGCCACCGTCACCACGGCGTCGAGGCGGGCGGCCTCGCCGACATCCTGGTCGACGAAGAAGGTCTGCGCCACGGGGGCCGGGTCGGCGAGGCCGGTCGTCTCGACGATGATCGCGTCGAACTTGCCCCGGCGCTTCACCAGCCCGTCCATGATCCGGATCAGGTCGCCGCGCACCGTGCAGCAGACGCAGCCGTTGTTCATCTCGAACACCTCCTCGTCCGCGCCGACGACGAGGTCGTTGTCGATGCCGATCTCGCCGAACTCGTTGACGATCACGGCGTAGCGCTTGCCGTGGTTCTCGGTGAGGATCCGGTTGAGGAGCGTGGTCTTGCCCGCGCCGAGGTAGCCGGTGAGCACGGTGACCGGGATCTTGCCGGCGGCGGAACCGGGAGCGGCCGGGGCGGAAGCGTTGCTCGTATCGGACATGACGGCTTCTTCGGTGACGGGTGCGGGATCGCGCGGGCCTGGACCCGCGAGCGTTGTCATATTGTAACAAATCCCGTCAAAGGAAGACGGGGCCACACGGTTTCGCGACCGGGGCGCCGGATCGATTGCCTGTCGGACAAGCTTTGCTCTAGGCACGCCGTACCGCCCGAATCTTCCCGCGGCGCGCCATAGAAAAGCACCAGCGACCGCATTGATGTAGGCGTCGTCCGGGCACGTATCGTACTCTCGTCACCCAGCCCGGACTCTCGGTCCGGACCTAGAAGATCATCCGCATGGACGCCCGAAATCCGCTGGACCAGGACGAGGCCGTCGCCGTCCCCGCGCGCGGGCGCCGGTGGCCCGGCCTGCTGATCGCCGCCGTCCTGCTCGCGGCCGCCCTGGGCGCCGCCATCGCGTTTCCCGACCGGACCCGCGAGGCCGCCGCGCACCTCGTCGCGGCCGTGACCGGGCTGGTCGCCCCGGGCAACCCCGACCCGGGCATCGACGTGGAGAAGGCCGGCCCGGTGGAGCGGGTGTTCCGGCCCTCCAAGGAGCAGCGCGCCGCCTTCGAGATCCTGCCGGTCGCCAACCTCGTGTTCCGGCCCGAGGGCTCGGCCGAGGGACGGATCGCCCTCAACGAGGACGACAACGTCCCGGTGGTCTCGCCCTATGCCGGCCGGGTGACGAAGGTCCTGGTCCGGGCCGGCGACGACGTGAAGGCCGGCGACGTGCTGCTGACGCTCGAGGCCACCGACATGGTCCAGGCGCAGAACGACTATCAGGCGGCCGTGAACAACCTCCAGAAGCAGCAGGCGCTCCTGAAGCTCGACCAGACCATCGCGCAGCGCCAGCAGGAGCTGTTCCAGGCCCGCGCGACGGCGCTGAAGGACTACCAGTCGGCCCAGAACGACGTCATCGCCGCCCAGAGCGACCTGAAGACCGCCGAGGGCGCCCTCGACGCGGTGCGGAGCCGCCTGCGCCTGCTCGGCAAGACGGACGCCGAGATCGCCGCTTTCGAGAAGAACGGCACGATGAGCGCCGAGACGCAGATCCGGGCGCCGATCGCCGGCACGATCGTCCAGCGCAAGGTCGGCATCGGGCAGTACCTCTCGGCCTCCAGCGACCCGGTCTTCGTGATCGGCAACCTGTCGACGGTCTGGCTCGTGGCCAACGTCCGCGAGAGCGAGATCCCCAAGATCCGCATCGGCCAGGAGGTCGAGGCGAAGGTGGCGGGCTTCGGCGCGCGGGTGTTCAAGGCCCGGGTGAACTACATGGCCTCCAGCCTCGACCCGGCGACGCGGCGCCTCGCGGTGCGCAGCGAGGTCGACAACCCGGACCGCGTACTGCGCCCGGAGATGTTCGCCACCTACACGATCATCACCGGCAAGGGTGAGCCGAGCCCGAGCGTGCCGGTGGCCGCCATCGTGTACGAGGGCGACCGCACCCACGTCTGGGTGGCGCGGCCCGACGGCGCCGTGGAGGCGCGCGACATCAAGCTCGGCCTGATCAACGGCGACAACGCCCAGGTCGTCCAGGGCCTGAGCGCGGGCGAGCAGGTCGTCACCCGCGGCGCCCTGTTCATCGACCGGGCGGCCACCGGCGACAAGGCGTCCTGAGCGGGGATCCGATGAACGCCCTGATCGCCTTCTCGCTGCGCCAGCGCGTGCTGGTGGTGCTGCTGTTCGTCGTGATGCTCGGCGTCGGCTACGGCGCCTACACGCAGCTCAACATCGAGGCCTACCCGGATCCGGTCCCGCCGCTCGTCGACGTGATCACCCAGAATCCGGGCCAGTCGGCCGACGAGATCGAGCGCTACATCACCATCCCCCTGGAGGTGGCGCTCGCCGGCATCCCGAACGCCCAGGTGGTCCGGACGATCTCGCTGTTCGGCCTCTCGGACGTGAAGGTCCAGTTCAACTACGAGTACACGTACGAGCAGGCGCTGCAGCGGGTGCTCAACCGCCTGTCGCAGGCGCCGACCCTGCCCAACGGCGCCACGCCGCAGATCTCGCCGACGAGCCCTGTGGGCGAGATCATGCGCTACAAGCTCGTCGGCCCGGCGGGCTACTCGCCCATGGACATGAAGACCCTGCAGGACTGGGTGCTGCAGCGCCGATTCAAGGCGATCCCCGGCGTCGTCGACGTCACGGCCTTCGGCGGCAAGGCCAAGGAGTACGAGGTCGCGGTCGACCTGAACCGCCTCCAGGCCCAGGGCCTGACCCTGGTGCAGCTGACCAACGCGCTGAACAACGCCTCGATCAACGTCGGCGGCCAGACGCTGAACGTCGGGCAGCAATCGGCGGTGGTGCGCGGCATCGGCCTGATCCGCGACATGGACGACATTCGCGACACGATGATCAGCCTCGTCAACGGCACCCCGGTGCTCGTTCGGGACGTGGCGGAGGTGCGCGTGTCGAACGCCCCGCGCCTCGGCATCGTCGGGCACGACAACCAGCCCGACATCGTCGAGGGCATCGTGCTCATGACCCGCGGCGGCAAGAGCCTGCCGACGCTGGAGCGGGTCGAGGCCGAGATCGACAAGATCAACAGCTCCACGATCCTGCCGCCCGACGTGAAGATCGAGCGGATCTACGACCGCTCGGGCCTGATCCACACCACCACCCACACGGTGATGCACAACCTCGTCTTCGGCGTGGTGCTGGTGTTCGTGGTGCAGTGGCTGTTCCTCGGCTCGCTCACGAGCGCGATCATCGTGGCGGCCACGATCCCGTTCGCGCTCGGCTTCGCGATCCTGATCCTCGTGGTGCGCGGCGACTCGGCCAACCTGCTGTCGCTCGGCGCGATCGATTTCGGCCTGATCGTCGACGCGACCGTGATCATGGTGGAGAACGTCTTCCGCCACATCGCCGAGCCCGATCACGTGAAGGGCGAGGATCCGCCCGACGGCCTCACCGGGCGGCTCGGCACGATCGCGATCGCCGGGCGCGAGGTGAACCGGGCGATCTTCTTCTCGGCGACGATCATCATCGTCGGCTTCCTGCCGCTGTTCACGATGACCGGCGTCGAGGGCCACATCTTCGGCCCGATGGCCAAGACCTACGCGTACGCGCTGCTCGGCGGCCTGCTGGCGACCTTCACCGTCTCGCCCGCGCTCTCGGCCCTGATGCTGCCGAAGAAGCTCGAGGAGCGCGACACCCTGATCGTGCGGGTGCTGCGCGTCGGCCACGAGGCGGCCCTGCGCTTCGGCCTGCGCAACCGGATCCTGGCGGTCGCCGTGATGCTGGCGGTGCTGCTGGTCTCGGGCCTCACGGCCCGCAATCTCGGCCTCGAGTTCCTGCCGCGCCTCGAGGAGGGCAACCTCTACGTGCGCGGCACGATGCCGTCCTCGATCTCGCTGGAGGCCGGCAACGGCTACGTCCAGCGCATGCGCAAGATCTTCCAGGAGGTTCCGGAGGTCACCACCGTCCTGTCGCACCAGGGCCGCCCGAACGACGGCACCGACGCCACCGGCTTCTTCAACGTCGAGATCCTGGCGCCGCTCAAGCCGATCGACCAGTGGCGCAAGGGCCTCGACAAGGAGACCCTGATCCAGGACCTCAGCAAGAAACTGGAGGCCGAATTCCCCGGTATCGAGTTCAACTTCTCGCAGTATATCGAGGACAACGTCCAGGAGGCGGCCTCGGGCGTGAAGGGCGAGAACTCGGTCAAGATCTACGGCAACGACCTCGCGCAGCTCACCAAGACCGCCAACGCCGTCAAGGCCGCGCTCGCCACCGTCCCGGGCGTCACCGACCTGTCGGTGTTCGAATCCCTCGGCCAGCCGACGGTGCGGATCGACGTCGACCGCCACAAGGCCGCCCGCTACGGCCTCTCGATCGGCGACGTGAACACCACGATCCAGGCGGCGATCGGCGGCCAGACCGCGGGCGACCTCTACGAGTACGGCTCCGATCGCCACTTCCCGATGCGGGTGCGGCTCGCCAAGGAGTACCGCTCCTCGCTCGCCGGCATCCGCAACATCGCGGTCGGCGCCCAGAACCCCAACGGCGGCGTGATCCAGGTGCCGCTCTCCGAGATCGCCGACGTCGACCTCGTCTCCGGCGCCTCGTTCATCTACCGCGAGGACCAGCAGCGCTACATCCCGGTGAAGTTCTCGGTGCGCGGCCGCGACCTCGGCAGCGCCGTGCTCGAGGCCCAGCGCAAGGTCGCCGACGCGGTCGACCTCCCGCCGGGCTACCGGCTGGAATGGGTCGGCCAGTTCACCAACCTCAAGGAGGCGGCCGCCCGCCTCAGCCTCGTGGTGCCGATCACGCTGCTGCTGATCGCGCTGCTCCTCTACATCAACTTCTCATCGGTGGCCGACATGCTGCTGACCCTGTCGGTCATCCCGATGGCGATGATCGGCGGCATTTTCGCCCTGGCGCTGACCGGCACGCCGTTCTCGATCTCGGCGGCGATCGGCTTCATCGCGCTGTTCGGGATCTCGACCATGGAGGGCGTGATCCTGCTCGCCTACTACAACCAGCTGCTCGACGAGGGTTGGAAGCGGCAGGAGGCGGTCTGGCACGCCGCCGTGGTCCGCATGCGCCCGGTGATGATGACCTGCGTGGCGGCCTGCGTCGGCCTGCTGCCGGCCGCGGTCTCCACCGGCATCGGCTCGCAGGTGCAGAAGCCGCTGGCGCTCGTGGTGGTGGGCGGCATCATCCTGGCGCCGAACCTGATCCTCGTGATCGTCCCGGTGCTGATCTCGCTGTTCTCCCGCCGCCGCCCGAACCCGGACGCCCGGGCGCGGCCCGCGCACCGGGCCGCCGCGTGAGCCGGCTCACGACCCCGCGGGCCGGCGCGCGGCCCGTTGCAGGGGGGCCACAACGGCCACACCGCGCGCGCCGCCCGGGGATGGTCGGATTGACTTGGCAGCGGGTCGCGCCGCTCTACCGAGGTGAGGTTTTCGGGGGCGGGATGGTGAGCTTTGCGCCGAGACGGTGCGGACGGGCGACCGCGTGGCTGGCGGCCTCCCTGGGCCTGTCGGCCTGCGCGGTCGGCCCGAACTTCGTGGCGCCCGAGGCTCCGCCGGTCGGCCGCTACACCAAGGAACCGCTGCAGAATCCCTCCGCGGCCGACAACATCCGGACCCGGCAGGGCGGCTCGGCCGACCAGAGCTTCGTGTCCGGCGCCGACATCCCGGGCGAGTGGTGGAGGCTGTTCCACTCGAAGGCCCTGAACCGCGTCGTCGAGCAGGCGCTCGCCAACAACCCGACGCTGGAGGCCGCGCAGGCCTCCCTGCGGGTGGCGCAGCAGAACGTGCTGGCCCAGAAGGGCACCCTCTACCCGAGCCTGACCGCGACGCCGCAGGTCCAGGGGGCGCTGGCGCCCGGCCTCGACCTGCAATCGCCCCTCAACAATCAGAGCCGGTACCTCTACAGCCTGTCCACGCCGCAGGCGGTGGTCTCGTACAATCCCGACGTGTTCGGCGGGAATCGCCGGCAGATCGAGTCGCTGGAGGCCACCACCGAGAACCAGCGCTTCCAGCTGGAGGCGGCCTACCTGAGCCTGACCGCCAACGTCGTCGCCGCCGCGATCCAGGAAGCGTCCTTGCGGGCGCAGATCGACGCGACCCGCAAGGTGATCCAGGCGCAGACCGAGGTCCTGCAGCTCTACAACAAGCAGCTCTCGCTGGGTCAGATCGCCGGGGCCGACGTGGTGCAGCAGCAGGCCGCGCTGGCGCTGTCGCAGCAGCTCCTGCCGCCGCTGGAGAAGGCGCTCGCTCAGCAGCGCAACCTGCTGACCGCCCTGGCGGGGCGCCTGCCCTCCGACGAGGTCTCCGAGACCTTCGACCTCGCCGCCCTGCGCCTGCCGACTCGGCTCCCGGTGAGCCTGCCCTCGCGGCTCGTGCAGCAGCGCCCCGACGTGAAGGCGGCGGAGGCCCTGGTGCAGCAGGCGAGCGCCAATGTCGGCGTCGCGGTGGCGAACCGCCTGCCGCAGTTCAGCCTGACCGCCACGGGCGGCTCCAGCGCCACGCGGATCGCCCAGATCGCCAACCCGGGGGCGGCGTTCTTCACGATCATCGGGCAGGCGACGGCGCCGATCTTCGATGCCGGCACCCTGTTCCGGCGCCAGCGGGCCGCCGAGGAATCGCTGACGGAGGCGCAGGCGCAGTACAAGGCGACGGTGATCACCGCCTTCCAGAACGTCGCGGACGCGCTGCGCGCGCTCCAGGCCGACGCCAAGGCCGTGGCCGCCGCCGACGCCGCGGTGAGCGCCACGAACCAGAGCCTCGCGCTGATCCGCAAGCAGTACACGGCCGGGGCGATCACCTCCTCGCAGGTGCTGATCGCCCAGCAGGGTTACCTCTCGGCGCTGGTGACCTCGGCGGCGGCGCGCGCGACCCAGTACGCCGACACCGCCGCGCTGTTCGTGGCCCTCGGCGGCGGCTGGTGGAACCGCGCCGACGTGGCGCCGCCCCCACCCGAGAAGGACCCGCTGAAGTTCCTCTGACGGGGCCGCCTCAGGTGTACATCGCGATGGCGTCCTGCAGCATCTGGTCGGTGGTGCTCATGACCTTGGTGTTGGCCGTGTAGGCCTGCTGGGTCTCGATCATCTTCGAGAACTGATCCGAGATCCCGGCATTCGACTGCTCCACCGAGCCGGCCGTGATGGTCGCGCCGTTGAGGCCGTAGCTCGGCGTACCGGACTGGCCGGTGGCCACGTAGGTGCCGCCATCGAGCGAGGCGAGGTTGTCCTGCATGCCGAACTGCGCCAGCTGCAGCGTGCCGAGGGCCAGGGTGCTGCCGTCCGCGGCCGTGCCCGTGAGGGTGCCGGCGGGCGAGACCGCGAGGCTCGCCAGGGTGCTCGCCCCGGTCGGAACCTGGACGGGGGTTGTCGCCGAGGGGCCGGCGAACAGGTAGTAGCCCGCGCCGTTGGAGAGGTAGCCGCTGGCGTCCGGCGCGAAGTCGCCGCGCCGCGTGTAGCCGGTGTCGCCGGCGAAGGCCGGGCTGTCCGGCGTCCCGGTGTTCTTCTTGACGACGAAGTAGCCGTTGCCCGAGATCGCGAGGTTGGTCGCCACACCGGTCGACTGCATCGTGCCCTGGATGTTGAGGCTGTTGCGCGTGCTCGGCAGCACGCCGCCGGTCAGCTGCGTGCCGTCCCGGGTCTCGGCCAGCATGTCGGCGAACCGCGTCTCGGTGGACTTGAAGCCCACCGTCTGGGTGTTGGCGATGTTCCCCGAGATGTTGTTCAGGGCTAGCGACTGCGCCGAGGCGCCGGAAATCGAGTTCGAGAGCGCGGTGTAAAGGCCCATCGGGGTCTCCGTTCGCCGGAGCGGCACGGTCCCCGATCCGACGGAGGCCGATAAGGACCCACTATGGTTAACCGACGGTGTGTGACCGCGTGTTGCTGAGCCGGCCCGCGCCGCGCGCGCCATGCCGGCGGACCCGTCACGCCCCGAGGACGCTCAGCACGATCTCCCGCCGGTGCGGCCGGTCGCGGTGCTCGATCAGGTAGATCCCCTGCCACGTGCCGAGCGCCAGCGCCCCGCCGACCAGCGGGATGGCCAGGGCCGAATCGGTGACCAGGGTGCGGATATGGGCCGGCATGTCGTCGGGCCCCTCGGCGCCGTGGACGTAGCCGGCGTGGCGCGGCGCGAAGCCGTCGAGCGCGGTCATCAGGTCGGTCTGGACGTCGGGATCGGCATTCTCCTGGATGGTGAGCGAGGCCGAGGTGTGCCGGCAGAACACCGTGACGAGACCGTCCCGGACGCCGCTGCCGCGCACGAACTGCGCCACCGCGGCGGTGAAATCCGTGAAGCCCGGACCCGGGGTCGCGATGGTGAGGCGCGCGCTGGCGTGGCGCTCCACCGGACCGGAGGCCAGCGCCTCGACCGACCCGATCCTGCCGTGTCCCTGCCTCATGCGGTCTTCTCCATCAGGGCCGCGCCCGGCGCGATCTCGCGCTCGCCGCGGGCGAGGATCCGTTCCAGCACGTCGATCCGGTCGGCCTCCGCGGGCGGCTTGTCCCAGCGGATGCGGCTGACCCGGGGGAAGCGCATCGCCACCCCCGACTTGTGCCGGGTCGAGCGCTGCACGCCTTCGAAGGCGATCTCGAGCACGAGCCCGGCCTCACGGCCGTGGGCGACCTCGCGCACCGGGCCGAAGCGCTTGGTGGTGTTGTTGCGGACGTAGCGGTCGAGCTTGGCGAGCTCGGCGTCGGTGAAGCCGTGATAGGCCTTGCCCACCGGCACCAGCTCGTCGCCGCCCTCGGGGACCTCCCGCCAGACGCCGAACGTGTAGTCCGAGTAGAAGGACGAGCGCTTCCCGTGCCCGCGCTGGGCATACATCATCACGGCGTCGACGATGTGCGGCTCGCGCTTCCACTTCCACCACGGCCCCTTGGGGCGTCCCGGCAGGTAGGGGCTGTTGAGGCGCTTGAGCATCACGCCCTCGATGGCGTCGGCATCCGCGCCGGCGCCCACCGAGGCCGGGTCCGCACGGGCGGCCGCCAGGGCCTCCCAGTCCGCGAAGGGCACGAGCGGCGAAATGTCGATCCGCGCGTGGTCGAGGCGCGTGACCAGCGCCTCCAGCTTCTGCCGCCGCTCCGCGAAGGGTTCTGCCCGAAGGTCGTCGCCCTCCAGGGTGAGGAGGTCGTAGGCCCGCACGTGGGCCGGGAACTCCTCCAGGAGCTTGCCCGTCACGGCCTTCCGGTTCAGGCGCTGCTGCAGCACGTTGAAGCTCTGCACCCGCCGCTCGCGGAGGATCAGCAGCTCGCCGTCGAGGGCGCCCGCGAAGGTGATGGCTTCGGCGAGGTCCGGGAACGCCCCGGTGATGTCCTCGCCGGTGCGGGAGTAGACCTTCCCGACCTGCTGGCCGCTCCGGTCAAGGCCGCCGACGAGCTGGACGCGGATGCCGTCCCACTTCCACTCGGCCGAGAACGCCCCGGCCTCCAGCTTCTCGAGGTCGGCCTCCTCCTCGATCGGGTGCGACAGCATCGGCGGCCGGAACGGCGCGGGGTTCAGCGTCTCGGGCCGCTCGGCCCGGCCCTCGACCCAGGCGAACAGGGTCTCGAAGGGTGGGGTCAGCCCGTGCCAGACCTCCTCGACGGCGTCGGCGTCGTAGTTGCCCAGCGCGCCCACCGCCGTCTTGGCGAGCCGCGCCGAGACGCCGACCCGCAGGTTGCCGGTGACCAGCTTCAGGAGCGCCCAGCGCCCGGTCTCGTCGAGGGCGTCGAGCCAGTCGGCGAGATGGCGGGGCAGATCGCGCTTGGGGATGGTCGCGAGGGTTTCCACAACCTCGGCCAGGGTCGGGACATGCGGCGGCGGGTTGTTGTGGCCGGGGCCCGGTTTCCGCGGCGCCTCCGCCGGTCCCGGCCAGATCAGCGCCGTCGTCTCCGCGAGGTCGCCCACGTAATTGTGCGACAGCCGGAACAGCACCGGGTCGATCCGCTCCTCGACCAGTCCCCGGATCAGGGCCGGCTTGGCCTCGCGGAAGCTCAGCGTGCCGGTCATGGCGCCGAGCGCGTAGCCGCGCTCGGGATCGGGCGTGCGCGCGAAGTAGTCCTGGAGCATGCGCAGCTTGGCGTTGCGGCGCGGCTCGTAGGCGAGGCGGTCGAGCAGGTGGGCGAAGTCGTTCACGCCGCCGCCTCCGCCCCGGAGCCCGCCTCCGAGGTCTCCTCGACCTCGCCGTCATCGCCGTAGCCGAGCAGGTGGAGCGGCTTCGCCCGGATCCCCTGGGTCCCGCACCAGTGGACCAGCGCGTCCTCTTGGCCGTGCGTCACCCAGACCTCCCCGGCGCCGGTGTCGCGGATGGTGCGGCACAGGTCCGGCCAGTCGGAATGGTCGGAGATCACTAGCGGCAGCTCGACGCCCTTCTGGCGGGCGCGGGCGCGCACCCGCATCCAGCCCGAGGCGAAGCAGGTCACCGGGTCGGGGAACTTGCGGGACCACAGATCCTGGATCGACGAGGGCGGGCAGAGCACGATCGCCCCGTGCAGGTCCTTCCGCTCGGCGGCCACGACCTTGGGCGTGTCGCCGAGCGGCACGCCCTCCTCCTTGTAGAGCGTCGTCAGCTTCTCCATGGCGCCGTGCAGGTGGATCGGGCGGTCCCAGCCCTCCTCGCGCAGGAGCGCCATCACCCGCTGCGCCTTGCCGAGCGCGTAGGCGCCCACGATGTGAGCGCGCTCCGGGAACAGCTTCACCGATTCGAGGAGCTTGCGGACCTCGCCCCGCGTGTCGGGATGAGTGAAGACCGGCAGTCCGAAGGTCGCCTCGGTGATGAACACGTCGCAGGGCACGACCTCGAAGGGCAGGCACGTCGGGTCCGGCGCGCGCTTGTAGTCGCCCGACACCACGACGCGGACGCCGTCCCGCTCGATGGCGATCTGCGCCGACCCGAGGACGTGGCCGGCCGGGGCGAAGCGCACGGTCACGTCGCCGACGCGGAGCGCCGCGCCGAGCTGCGCCTCCTGCCGCTGGCGGCAGAAATCCGCGCCGTAGCGCACCGCCATGATCCGCAGGGTCTCGGGCGTCGCCAGCACCTGGCCGTGGCCCGCGCGGGCGTGGTCGGCATGCCCGTGCGTGATCAGCGCGCGCTCCACGGGCCAGGTCGGATCGACGTGGAAGCGTCCGAGGGGGCAGTAGAGACCCTCGCGGGTCAGGGTGAGGAGATCGCTGGCGCGTATCGGCATCGGGTCCGTGCTGCCGGTGGAGTCCGCCGGTGGCCCCGGTATATAGGCGCCCCCGACCCGGCAGACGCATGGCCTCGCAGCTCAGTTCCGGCGACCTCCTCGCCGATCGCCGCTACCGCTACGCCGAGGCCTGCCTCGCCGACGGCGACCACGCGGCCGCCGCCGACCTCGCCGAGCAGGTCCTGGAACGCGCCCCGCGCTACGCGCCGGCCTGGCTCCTGCTGGGCCGGGCGCGCGCGGGTCTGGCCGCCGCCGGCCCCGATCCGGCCCTGCGCGACGCGGCGGCGCAGGCCTATGCCCGCGCCCTCGCCATCGATCCCGAGGACAGGCTGGGCGTGCGCGCGCACCTCGCCCGCCTGGGCGGCGGCGACACCCTCCCGGTCCTGTCGCCGGCCTATGTCCGCGCCCTGTTCGACGGCTACGCGCCGCGCTTCGAGCGCCACCTCGTGGACGGCCTCGGCTATGTCGGCCCGCAACTCGTCCGCGACGCCCTGCCGTGTATTCCGGAGCGCTTCGCGGTCGGTCTCGATCTCGGCTGCGGCACGGGGCTGATGGGCGAGGTCGTGCGCGACCGGGTCGACCATCTCACCGGAATCGACCTCTCCCCCGGGATGCTGGCGCTGGCGCGGGCCAAGACGGCGCGGGGTCGGCCGCTCTACGAGCGCCTCGTCGAGGGCGACATCGGCGCCGCCCTGACCGACCTGCCGGAGGCGTCGGCCGACCTCTGCCTCGCCGCGGACGTCCTGATCTACGTCGCGGATCTCGCGACGTTCCTGGCGCGGGTGGGGCGGGTCCTGCGGCCGGGCGGGCTCGGTGCCGTCACGGTGCAATCCCACGACGGCCCCGGTTCCGTCCTGGGCGAGGACGGCCGCTACGCCCACGCGGAGGCCCACATCGCGGCGACGGCAGCCGCGTCCAGATTGGAGCTGCTGACGACGAGACCGGCGGAAGTCCGTCGCGAGGGCGGACGGCCGGTGCCGGGGCGCGTCGTTGTGTTGCGGCGCACATCGGCATGAAACCGCTCCGCTATTCGTCCATTGTCAGTCGACCGCGACTAGGCGCGGCGGCTCGATCGGGGGATCAGCATGGCGGAATACGGAAGTCGGACAGGTGGTGCAGCACCGGAGCGGAAACCTGAGCCACCGGCCGACAAGTCGTTTCCCGCCGATCCGCGAACCCGCATCCCTTTCGCGATCGCCCTCGCGGCGCTCGCGGGCTGCGCTGACTCCATCGGCTTTCTGGAATTCTCGCAGCTCTTCATGTCGTTCATGTCGGGCAACACCACCCGCTTCGGCGTGGCGGTGGCCAACGCCGACTGGGAGAACGTCAGCCGCGTCGCCAGCACGATCTGCATGTTCTGCTTCGGCGCCTTCCTGGGAACGCTGATCGCCGCCTGGGTCGGGCGCTGGCGCCTCGCCGTCCTGCTGACGCTCCAGGCCCTGCTGCTCGCCGGAGGCCTGCTGATGCCCTGGGGTACCTTCGCGTATCCGCTCCACGCCTACCCGATCGTCCTGGCGCTGGGCCTCCAGAACGCGACGCTGCAGGACGAGGGCGGCCGCTCCCTGGCGCTCACCTACGTCACGGGCGCCGTGGTGCGTTTCGGCACGGGCTGCGCCAACCTGCTGCTCGGCACGGTGGCGCCGTCCTTCTGGATCCAGGCACCGCTCTGGGCCGGGCTGAGCACCGGCGCGGTCGTGGGCGGCCTGCTCGACATGCGCTACGGCGAGTCGGCCTTCCTGTTCCCGGCGGCCCTGGCCGCCATCCTGGCGATGATCGCGATCGTCCTGACCATCGCCAAGCCGGGCAGCACCCTGGTGGCGGGCTCCTCCCCGGCGCCCGACGCCAGCCCGAAGGCCGAGGTCATCGACGCGATCCACTGAGACCCGGCCGCGGCGGCGGGATCGGGGTCAGCCGTCCGAATCCCGGACGCTGCCCCGGCCCTGCTTGATCGCGGCGCGGCTCTTCTTCGCGCCGATGCGCCGCTCCTGCGAGCCCCGGGTCGGCTTCGTGGGCCGGCGGATCGGCGGCGGCGGCTTGGCCGCCTCCGCCACCAGATCGACGAGCCGCTGCAGCACGTCGGCCCGGTTGCGCTCTTGCGTCCGGTGCCGCTGCCCGGCGAGGACGAGAACGCCGTCCTTGGTCATCCGCCGCCCGGCGAGCCGCACGAGATTGGTCCGCACCCGCTCGTCGAGGGCGGGCGAGGCCAGCGCCGCCCAGCGCAGCTGGACCGCGGTCTCGACCTTGTTGACGTTCTGTCCGCCGGCGCCCGAGGCGCGCATGAAGGACAGCTCGATCTCGTCCTCGTCGATGGCGATGCGCGGCGTCACCCGCAGGGGCATGGCACCCTCCCAGGCCGCACGCCGACGGCGCGCCGCGCGCCCGCGTCGGGTGCGCAGCCCACGGGCGGGCGGATGCGGATCGGCGGCCCCGTCACCATATCTGTCTCGTGCCTCCCGTCCCGTACACCGCGCCCCGTCGGAGCGATCCCGCCCTCGTCCTACGCGGAGCCCCGATTCAGGCCGCCTCGGCCGGCGTGCGGGCGCGGAGCGCGAGGGCGTGCAGCCCCCGCTTGAACGCGTCGTCGAGCAGCGCGTTCACCAAGCGGTGCCGCTCGACGCGGCTCTTGCCCTCGAACGCCGACGCGACGATGTCGAGCCGGTAATGGGTCTCGCCCCCCGGCCGCGCTCCGGCGTGGCCGGCATGCAGATGCGACTCGTCGATCACGTCGAGCCGCGCCGGCGCGAGTTGCTCCCGCAGCCGCGCCTCCATCCAGTCCCGCAGGGTGCCGCCCGCGCCCGCACCGTCCGTCATCGTGCCCTCGCGTCGTGTCCGTGGGCGCCGTCAAGCCCGATCCCGCGCATGCGTCATCAGGCCCGGTGCCCTTGTGTCTCAGGTCCGCCCCCTCATAATCGGCCCGTCATGGATCTCAACTCGCGCCTGTTCGACAGCATCCGGATCAAGCCGACCTGCGACGAGCCGAAGCCCGCCGCGGAAGCCGGCTGCGAGAGCCCCGGCTGCACCCATCCGGGCCTGTACCGGGCGCCGAAGGGGCGGAAGGCGGAGGGTCAGTACTGGCGCTTCTGCATCGACCATGTCCGCGCCTACAACGCCACCTACAATTACTTCGATGGCATGAACGACGCCGCCGTTCAGGCCTACCAGAAGGACGCGATCATCGGTCATCGCCCAACCTGGGCGATGGGCGTGAACCGGACCGGCGAGGCCAAGCCGGCGGACGAGCCGGTTCGGGACTGGGCCTACGTCGATCCCCTCGGCATCCTGCGCGGCGAGGGCGTCGGCGACGCGCGCCGGCGTGCCCGCCAGCCCGAGGAGCCGCGCAAGCCCAAGCACTCGGCGACGGTGCGCCGCGCCCTCGACGTGATGGGCCTCGAGGAGGGCGCGGACGCGGCCGCCATCAAGGCGCAGTACAAGGTGCTGGTGAAGCGCTTCCACCCGGACGCCAACGGCGGCGACCGCTCCTTCGAGGAGCGCCTGCGCGACATCATCCGCGCCCACGACGTGCTCCGCGCGGCCGGTCTCTGCTGAGCGGCACGAACGATGCACGCCGGTTCGCACCCAGGATAGGGCAAACCGCGCGGGGCGGCCCTATATGGGATCCATGCCGGTCGGTGGCGCGCGAGCGCGCCGCCGTCTAAGGATGGCTCCGCCCCGCCGCGGAGGCCCGGCTCGACGTCCTTCCGCGCGGATGCTTCACTGTTTGGGAGTGGAGCGCCCGCGCCTCACGAGGTTCCGAATGCTCTCTGACGCTACGCCCGCCGCGCTGCCCGACCGCACCGTCTCCGTCCGCGATGTCTTCGGCATCGACCTCGACCTCAAGGTGCCGGCCTTCGCCGAGCCCGAGGAGCACGTGCCGGATGTCGACCCGGACTACATCTTCGACCGGGAGACGACGCTCGCGATCCTGGCCGGCTTCGCCCGCAACCGCCGCGTGATGGTCACCGGCTATCACGGCACCGGCAAGTCGACCCATATCGAGCAGGTCGCCGCCCGGCTGAACTGGCCGTGCATCCGGATCAACCTCGACAGCCACGTCTCGCGCATCGACCTCGTCGGCAAGGACGCCATCGTCCTGCAGGACGGCAAGCAGGTCACCGCCTTCCAGGACGGCATCCTGCCCTGGGCGCTGCAGAACAACGTCGCGCTCGTGTTCGACGAGTACGACGCCGGCCGCCCGGACGTGATGTTCGTGATCCAGCGCGTGCTGGAGCTCTCGGGGCGGCTGACGCTCCTCGACCAGAAGCGCGTGATCCGCCCGCACCCGGCCTTCCGGCTGTTCGCCACCGCCAATACGGTGGGCCTCGGCGACACGTCGGGCCTCTATCACGGCACGCAGCAGATCAACCAGGGCCAGATGGATCGCTGGTCGATCGTCACCACGCTGAACTACCTGCCGCACGACCGCGAGGTCGACATCGTGCTCTCGAAGGCGACGCATTACCGGGGCGACCAGGGCCGCGACATCGTCAACCGGATGGTGCGCGTGGCGGATCTTACCCGCAACGCCTTCATGAACGGCGACCTCTCCACCGTCATGAGCCCGCGCACGGTGATCACCTGGGCCGAGAACGCCGACATCTTCAAGGATATCGGCTTCGCCTTCCGGGTGACGTTCCTCAACAAGTGCGACGAGCTGGAGCGGACGCTGGTGGCCGAGTTCTATCAGCGCGCCTTCGGCAAGGAGCTGCCCGAGAGCGCGGTGAACGTCGCGCTGAGCTGACCCGCATGGAGGACGCGATGGCGCATCCGGCCCCGACGCGCGAGGACGCCCCGGCGACTGCGCACGCGCGGGGACGGACTCGCCACGCGGACGATCTCTACACCTGGGTTCAGGAGCAGGTGGCACTGCTCCGCGCCGGCCGGGTGGACGCGCTCGACCTCGACAACATCGCCGAGGAGCTGAGCGATGTGGGTTCGGAGCAGTACGATAAGCTCGAGAGCGCGATCGAGGTGCTTCTCGCCCACGCCCTCAAATGGGATCACCAGCCCGAGCGGCGCAGCCGAAGCTGGTCGCTGACGATTGCGGAACAGCGCGTACGGATCGACAGGCAGGTGCGCAAAAATTCAGGTCTCAAGCCGCGCATCGCCGAAGCCGCCAGCGAAGGCTACCGGATCGGTCGGATCCGAGCCGCTCGCGAGATGAAGCGATCGCCCGAAACCCTGCCCGCGGACTGTCCCTACAGCTGGGACGAGATCCTGAACCGCCCCTTCGCGTTCGAGGACGACCGGTAGCGCTGATGTCTATCTCCAACCGCAAGCCCGGCGAGCGCCGCGAACCCGTGGCCGAGCCCCTGAAGCGCTCGGTGGCCGGGTGCCTGCGCGCCATCGCCCGGCGCTCCGAGGTCGAGGTCACCTACGCGACCGACCGGCCGGCGCTCACCGGCGACAAGGCCCGCCTACCTGAGCCCCCGCGCAAGCTCTCGGCGCAGGACGTCGCGGTGCTGCGCGGCAACGCCGACGCCATGGCGCTGCGGCTGGGCTGCCACGACGTGGCCGTCCACCGCCGTCTCGCCCCCGAGAACGCACCCGCGCGCGCCGTGTACGACGCGGTCGAGCAGGCCCGGGTCGAGGCGATCGGGTCGCGCCGGATGGCGGGCGTGGCCAGCAACATCTCGGCGATGCTGGAGGACCGCTACCATCGCGGCGGCAAGTACGAGTCCATCACCGACCGGGCCGACGCTCCGATGGAGGATGCCGTCGCCCTGATGGTGCGCGAGCGCCTGACCGGCCAGAAGCCGCCCGAGGCCGCGACCAAGATCGTCGAGCTGTGGCGCGAGCATATCGAGGCCAAGGCCGGCCCGAACCTCGACGGGCTGCTCGGCTCGATCGAGGATCAGCGCAAGTTCGCCCGCTCGGTGCGCGACCTCCTCACCTCCCTCGACATGTCGGACGAGACGCCGTTCGACGCGGAGGACGACGAGAACGACGACGAGAACGACGCCCAGGACGACGAGCAGAGCCCCAGCGAGGGCGATTCGGAGGAGAAGAGCCAGGGCGAGCGCGCCGAGATCGAGACCTCCGAGGAGGCCTCCGACGAGATCGAGGAGGGCGCCCAGGAATCCGCCGACGCACCGTCCGGTGAGTTGCCCGAGGAGGCCGAGGACGCGGAGTCGGAGGAGGCCTCGGAGGCCTCGCGCCCGCCGCAGCGGCAGGGCAACGAGGCGCGCGGGCCCGAGTACAAAGTGTTTAATCCGCGGTTCGACGAGGTCATCCACGCCGAGGAGCTGTGCGACGCCGACGAGCTGTCGCGCCTGCGCTCCTACCTCGACAAGCAGCTCTCGCACCTGCAGGGCGTGGTCGGCCGCCTCGCCAACCGGCTCCAGCGCCGCCTCCTCGCCCAGCAGAACCGCGCCTGGGAGTTCGACCTGGAGGAGGGTCAGCTCGACCCGGCGCGGCTCGTGCGCGTGGTCATCGACCCGTACCAGCCGCTCTCCTTCAAGCAGGAGAAGGATACCAACTTCCGCGACACGGTTGTCACGCTGCTCCTCGACAATTCGGGCTCGATGCGCGGCCGGCCGATCACCGTGGCGGCGACCTGCGCCGACATCCTGGCGCGGACGCTGGAGCGCTGCGGCGTGAAGGTGGAGATCCTGGGCTTCACCACCCGTGCCTGGAAGGGTGGCCAGAGCCGCGAGGCGTGGCTCGCCGCCGGCAAGCCGCCGAATCCCGGCCGCCTGAACGACCTGCGCCACATCGTCTACAAGTCGGCCGACGCGCCCTGGCGGCGCGCGCGGAAGAACCTCGGGCTGATGATGCGCGAGGGGCTGCTCAAGGAGAACATCGACGGCGAGGCCCTGGACTGGGCGCACAAGCGCCTGCTCGGACGGCCGGAGCAGCGCAAGATCCTGATGGTGATCTCCGACGGCGCGCCGGTGGACGATTCGACCCTGTCGGTGAATGCCGGCAACTACCTGGAGCGGCACCTGCGCTGGATGATCGAGGAGATCGAGACGCGCTCGCCGGTGGAACTGCTGGCCATTGGCATCGGCCACGACGTGACCCGGTACTATCGCCGCGCCGTGACGATCATCGACGCCGAGGAGCTCGGCGGGGCGATGACCGAGAAGCTCGCCGAGCTGTTCGAGGAGGACGGCGCGGCGCCAACGGGGCGGATGCTGCGTGCAGCGGGCGGGCGGCGGTAATCACGCCCCGCGCTGCCGCGCGCAACAGACGATCCGCGTCGAGGAAGCCGGCAGATCCGGACCGAACCTCGACACGGTTCATGTTCGCAACTTGGACGGCGAAGCCCCCTCCGTCATCACGAGCGCAGCGAAGTGACCTAGGGCAGCGCGGGGCTTGTCCACGTGGCGCCGCCTGGATTGCTTCGCTCCGCTCGCAAAGACGGCGCCGGGGCATCGGCCGGACATTGACGGCAGCCTGCGGCCGAGCTCTGGATTGCTTGGAGTGGCATGCCAGCCGCAAACAAGCGGAAACCGCCGCGGCCTCGACGGCCACGGCGGTTCAAACCGTCCGATAGGGGCGTGAAGCCCGACGACTCAGGCCGCGGCGGCCGGGGTCTCGGCGAGCTTCTTGTGGATCTCGCGCTTCAGGAGGCGGGCAGTCTGCGACAGGTCACCCTCGCCGGCCTTGATCAGGAAGGCGTCGAGGCCGCCGCGGTGCTCCACCGAGCGCAGGGCGTGCGCCGTGACCCGCAGGCGGACGCGCTTGCCCAGCGCGTCGGACTGGAGTGTGACGTTGCACAGGTTCGGCAGGAACCGGCACTTGGTCTTGCGGTTCGAGTGGCTCACGAGGTGGCCGACCTGAACGGCCTTGCCGGTGAGTTCGCAGCGGCGCGCCATGATAAAAAACGATCCCGTCTCGTTCCGCCCGGTGAAGACCCGATCGCGGCCGGCGCGATCATCGTCGCAGCGGGCGGCGCCCATTGCGTGTTCCAGGTCCGGCGGAGTCCTGTTGAAGGCGCGAGCCTATAGGCGACGAAGGCGCGGTGCGTCAAGGTGCCGGCGGGGTTCAGCATCGCGCCGGACGACCAACGGTCTGTTAACCACGATGCCGGGATATAGCCTTCTTCCACCTGCAGGAAGGCGCCTCTCCCCGCTCCGTGCGTCGCAGAGGACGTCGGCGAGCGGGTGTGTTCGAGAGGGTGCGTTCGAGCGAGTGTCTTGGCCCGCCCGCCCTGGGATGCGATCCGGATCATGAGCGCCACGCCAATCCGTCGAATGATCAAGCCGTCGAAGAAGCACGCTGCCGGGCGCCTCGCGGGCAGCCTCCTCGCGGTCGCGGCCTTCGCGACCCCGACCGATGCCGGCGCGCGGACGTCGCGGGCCAAGCGGGCCGCGCCCGCCGCCGCGACCGTGGCGGTCGATTACGGCATCAACCTCGCCGGTCTCCCGATCGGCACGGCGCGCCTCGCCGGCTCCTTCGACCGCGACCGCTACCTGATGGACGTGTCGGCCGTGCTCACCGGCCTCGTCGGCGCGATCACCGGCGGCAAGGGCTCCGCCCGGGCCTCCGGAAGCTTCTCGGCCGCGCCGCAGCCCGGCGCCTTCGCCATCGCGACGCAGACGGCGAGCTCCGGCATCGCGGTGCGCATGGCCCTGGCGCGCGGCAACGTCGTCCAGGCCGAGATCACGCCGCCGCTCGTCGACATGCAGGACCGCGTGCCGGTCACCCCGGCCAACAAGCGCGGCATCATCGACCCGGTGAGCGCGCTGCTGATGCCGACCCAGGGGCGCGGCGAGCCCCTCGACCCGGAGAATTGCAACCGGACCCTGCCGGTCTTCGACGGCGCCACCCGCTTCAACGTGGTGCTGAGCTACGCCGAGACCCGCCCGGTGCAGAAGCCCGGCTATGCGGGGCAAGTCCTCGTATGCAACGCCCGCTACCAGGCGGTCGCCGGCCACCGGCCGGACCGGCCGGGCGTCAAGTTCATGGAGGAGAACCGCGAGATGTCGGTCTGGCTCGCCCCCGTCGAGGGGACGCGCGTCCTGATCCCGCTGCGCATCTCGGTGCTCACCACGATCGGCACCAACATCATCGAGGCCACGCGCTGGAGCCAGAGCGGCACGCCGACGACCACCGGCACGGCCGGCAACAGTACGACCACCGGCACGGCCGGCAACAGTGTCGCGCAGGCGAGCCTGTCCGGGCAGTAGCGGCGCCGCAGAGGGCTGCGCAGGGAGCGTTTGACCGGCGGCCGGTTTCCCGGCACCTCGGCGCGGCGCGGCAGCCGCGCGGGGAGGTCAGCAGTGCCGAAGGGCTACATCATCGTCCGGATGACGGTCACCGACCCGGACACCTACAAGGACTACGCCGCCATGGCCTCCGAGGCGATGCGCAAGTACGGCTGCAAGCCGCTGGTGCGCGGCGGCCGCTGCGAGGCGCTGGAGGGCGAGGGCCGTCCGCGCAACGTCGTGCTGGAATTCGAGTCCTACGAGGCGGCGCGCACCTACTACTTCTCGCCCGAGTACCAGGCTGCCGTAGCCAAGCGCCGGCCCGCGGGCATCGGCGAGGTGGTGCTCGTCGAGGGCGTCGACTGATCGCCGGCCCGGTCACAACCGGACCTGACGCGGCCCGCGCCTTCCGCGCCCAAGCCGCGAAATGACCCGGCAAGGGCGCGGGGACGGACAGAGTCGCGCGCCCGCGGTGCCCCGCATTCCGTGCCGGCGGGCGCGATCGCGGCGGGGACCGCGGCCGCGCGGGTGGAGGGAATCTTCACGTTCCCGGCGATAATGCCCGGATGTGCTCGCCTGCCCTCCGAATCGCCCTCGCCCTCGCCCTGGTCGCGCTCGCGGGGCCGGCCGCGGCGCAGTCCCTCAGTGCCGGGTCCGCCGATCCGGGGTGCGGCGGTGACGCCTTCTCGTCGGCCGAGGTCGTCGAGAACAGGCCGCCCCGCCGCGGCCCCCTCGTCGCGACACCCGACACGCTCTGCGCCGACCTCGCGCCGCAGCCGGGCGCGACGACGACGCAGATCGACGTCTACCCGATGATCACGCCGCAGATTGGACCTGGCGGCGGCGGCATCCCATATGGGGGAGGACCGTACCGGCCCTAGCGTTCCTGACGCGGCCGGCCGGTCGAACCCGCCTCCCCGCCCGCGCCGCGACGGCGCCGCGACGGCCTTCCCGCTCGAAGGAACCGCCGACCATCGACGCGCTGCTCCGCCCCACGCCCAGCCGCTCGCTGTCCCGCGAGGCCCGCGCCCGCGGCGTCACCGCGGTCCTCGGGCCGACCAACACCGGCAAGACGCATCTCGCCATCGAGCGGATGCTCGCCCACCCGACCGGCATGATCGGGCTGCCCCTGCGGCTGCTCGCCCGCGAGGTCTACCTGCGCGTCGTCGCGAAGGTCGGCCCCGAGAAGGTCGCCCTCGTCACCGGCGAGGAGAAGATCAAGCCGGACCGGCCGCGCTATTGGATCTGCACCATCGAGGCGATGCCGCGTGACCTCGACGTGGCGTACGTCGCCATCGACGAGATCCAGCTCGCCGCCGACATGGATCGCGGCCACGTCTTCACCGACCGCCTGCTCTACGTGCGCGGCCGGGAGGAGACCCTGCTGATCGGCTCCTCGACCATGCTGCCGCTGGTCCAGGACCTCATTCCCAACGTCCACACGACGACCCGGCCGCGGCTCTCGCAACTCACCTTCGCGGGAGAGAAGCGGCTGTCGCGCCTGCCCCGGCGCACCGCCATCGTGGCATTCTCGGCCGAGGAGGTCTACGCGATCGCCGAGCTGATCCGCCGCCAGCGCGGGGGCGCCGCGGTGGTGCTGGGCGCACTCTCGCCGCGGACCCGCAATGCCCAGGTCGAGATGTACCAGGCGGGCGACGTCGACTACCTCGTGGCCACCGACGCGGTCGGGATGGGCCTCAACCTCGACGTCGATCACGTCGCGTTCGCGGCCAACTGGAAGTACGACGGCACCCGCTTCCGCAAGCTCACCCCCGCCGAGATGGGCCAGATCGCGGGGCGCGCCGGCCGCCACCTCGCGGACGGTACCTTCGGCTCGACCGGACGCTGCCCGCCCTTCGAGGCCGAGTTGGTGGAGCGGCTGGAGAGCCACGACTTCGATCCCCTGCGCATCCTGCAGTGGCGCAATCCGGATCTCAGCTTCGGCAGCCTGGAGGGCCTGCAGGCGAGCCTCGACGAGCACCCGCGCGAATCGGGCCTGACGCGCGCGCCCATGGGGGAGGACCAGCAGGCCCTCGAGATCCTCATGAAGGAGGACGACATCCGCGACATGGCGCGGAGCGCCGCTACGGTGCGCCGCCTGTGGGACGTCTGCGGCGTGCCGGATTACCGCAAGGTCCACCCGCAGGTGCACGCCGACCTCGTGGCGCAGCTCTACCGATTCCTCATGAAGGGCATGGCGGGCCGCATCCCCGACACGTGGTTCGCCGAGCAGGTCGCGATGATCGACCGGACCGACGGCGACATCGACACGCTGTCCCGCCGGATTGCCCAGGGACGCACCTGGACCTTCGTGGCGAACCGTCCCGACTGGCTGCGCGACCCAGAACATTGGCAGGGCGAGACTCGTCGGGTAGAGGACAGGCTGTCCGACGCCCTGCACGAACGCCTCGCGAGCCGCTTCGTCGACCGGCGCACAAGCGTCCTGATGCGGCGCCTGAGAGAGAACACGATGCTCGAAGCCCAGATCACCGCCGACGGTGACGTCACCGTCGAGGGTCAGCATGTCGGCCACCTTCACGGATTCCTGTTCGTTCCCGATGCCAGCGCCGAGGGGCACGAGGCCAAAACCCTGAGGAGCGCCGCCGAGAAGGCGCTCGCCGGGGAGATCGAGTCCCGGGCCGAGCGGTTTTCGGCAACGGCCGATTCGACCCTCGTGCTCTCGCACGACGGCACGATCCGCTGGACCGGCGCGCCCGTCGCCAAGCTCACCCCCGGCGAGAAGCTGTTCGCCCCGCAGATCCGTCTGCTGGCGGACGACAGCCTGACCGGCGCGCATCGCGAGAAGGTCGAGGCGCGCCTCGACGCGTGGTTGAAGGCCTACATCGTGCGGCTGCTCGGGCCGTTGATGGAGATCGAGACCGCGGCCGACCTCACCGGCCTCGCCAAGGGGATCGGCTACCAAGTCGTCGAGGCGCTCGGCGTGCTGGAGCGCTCGAAGGTGGCGCACGAGATGCGCAGCCTCGACCAGGAGGGCCGCGGCGCCCTGCGCCGCCACGGCGTCCGGTTCGGCGCCTACCACATCTTCCTGCCGGCGCTGCTGAAGCCGGCGCCCCGCACGCTCGCGGCCCAGCTCTGGGCCCTGCGCAACGGCGGCCTCGACCAGCGCGGCCTCGACGAGATCGCGCATCTCGCCGGCTCCGGCCGCACCTCGATCAAGGTCGACCGCGAGATCGCCAAGGGACTCTACCGCGCGGCCGGCTTCCGGGTCAGCGGAGAGCGGGCGGTGCGCGTCGACATCCTGGAGCGGCTCGCCGACCTGATCCGCCCGGCGATCGCCTACCGGCCCGGCACCACCCCGGGCGCCCCGCCGGACGGCACCGCCGACGGCGACAGCTTCGTGGCCACCGTCGGCATGACCTCGCTGGTCGGCTGCTCGGGCGAGGATTTCGCCTCGATCCTGAAGTCGCTCGGCTACAATTCCGAGGCGCGCCCCGGCCCGGCCATCACGGTGCCGCTCGTCCCCGCTGCCGCCACCGCGCCGGCGGCGCCGACCGCCGCCGAGGCTTCCTCCGAGGAGGCTGTCGCCGCGCAGGCTGATGCCGCCGAGCCGGTCGGCGACGAGGCCCCGGCCGCCGAGGGTGTCGAGACCACCGCCGATCACGCTGACGCGGCCGAGGAAGCCCCGGCCGCCCTCGAGGCGGAGCCCGCCGAGGGCGAGACTGCGGACGAGTCGGCCGGCACGCCGGTCGACGCGGCCACCGAGGCGCCCGCGACCGAGGCGCTCGCGACCGAGACATCTGCGACCGAGTCGCCCCACGCCGAGGCGGAGCAGCCGGCCGAGGCGGACGCCGCGCCGGCGGCCGAACCCATCGCCGAGGAGACCGCGCCCGACGCGGCCGCCGAGGCGAAGCCCGACGCGGCCGAGACGGCCGAGGCCGTTGGTGCCGAGGGCGAGGGCGCAGCCGAGATCCCGCAGATCGAGGTCTGGCGCCTGCAGCGCCACCAGCGCCCGGCCCACCAGCGCCCGCAGAACCGTCCCCGCGGGGCTGGTCGGGGGCGCGACGGCGGCCAGCAGGGCCAGCATGCGGGACAGGGGCGTCCCGACGGTGGCCGGCCGGAGCAGCGCCGGGCCGAGGGCGACGGTGGCCCGCGCCCCGGCCGGGACCGCGGCCCGCGCCGCGACCGCTTCGAGGGCGGCCGTCCGGAACGCCGCGACGACCAGCGCGGCGCCGAGCAGCGGCATTCCGGCCCGCGGCCCGACCAGCGGCCGCCGCGGCGCGAGCGGGCGCCCGATCCGGACTCGCCCTTCGCCAAGCTCGCGGCCCTGAAGGCGCAGCTCGAGGCCGGCGACGGCGGGAAGCGCTGATCCGCGGCGGATGCGCGAGGACCGGCAGCGCCTCGACAAGTGGCTGTGGTTCGCGCGCTTCGCGCGGACCCGGTCGCTCGCGGCGCGGCTGGCCTCCGACGGCTTCGTGCGGGTGAACGGCAGCCGGGCCGAGAACCCCGCGAAGGCCATCGGCATCGGTGACGTGGTCACGGTGGCGGCGCCCCACGCGACCCTGGCCGTGCGGATCCTCGGTCTCGGCCTGCGCCGCGGCCCGGCGTCGGAGGCGCGGCTCCTCTACGACGACCTGTCGGGCGGCACCCTGTCGGTCGAGGACGGTCCGGACGGGCCGTCCGAGTGATGAGGTCGCGCCACAGCGGCCGCGCGAGCGACCCGACGCGAACCCTTGCGGCGCCCGCACGCTTGTCAGTCTGGGAGGCAGCGTCTAGAGCCGTGGGCCTCCGGGATCCGTCCCCGTGTCGGGTCTCACCGGCGTTCCCCTCGCAGCACCCTCCGGGCGCGCGGGCCGTCTCCAGGCTCCGCCCGGGCCAAGTCGAGTTTTAGGACGAAGACATCCGATGACCTACGTCGTCACCGACAATTGCATCAAGTGCAAGTACACGGACTGCGTCGAGGTCTGTCCGGTGGACTGCTTCTACGAAGGCGAGAACATGCTCGTCATCCATCCGGACGAGTGCATCGATTGCGGCGTCTGCGAGCCGGAATGCCCCGCCGAGGCGATCAAGCCCGACACCGAGTCGAATCTCGACACGTGGCTGAAGCTGAACGCCGACTACGCCAAGTCCTGGCCCAACATCACGCAGAAGAAGGAAGCGCCGGCCGACGCCAAGGATTGGGACGGCAAGAGCGGGAAGCTCGAGGCGCATTTCTCGCCCAACCCCGGCTCGGGCGACTGACCCCGCGCCGGCCCCGCAGGTTCTGACGCCGGCCCGCGGCCCGCTTCCCAGATTGCGGGAAGATCTGTCGGGCCCCTGCCGCCGCTGAACCCCGCGGCGGGGCTGCGTCATACGAGGGCCTGATACGCGGCCAGGTCATTCCTGTCCCGCCGCACCAGTGTAAAACTCTTTGGCGCCGCGCTTGGTCCGCGCGTGCGTCTTCAGGGATGCTTTGATCTGCGCGCCGGATTGTGGTAGACAATCCGCCTGCCGTCGCTCGCGCCTGACGTGCTCCCTCCGGCTGAAACGCCTTCGCTTTTCGTGGGTTAGGAGTAGTACGCGCTCGACCGCTGGAGGCGACTTCGGCGGGCGGGCCAGGCGTTCGCACGGCCGCGCCGGGGAACGCCCGGATTCGTGCGCTCGGCGCCGGGTCCGGGAGCGGCGAGGCAGACCGGGTGTCCCGCCCGGAAGAACACGGTTTCGCGCGGCGCCGAACGCTGCGCGCCAGTGGAGGCCCTTCTCGCATGACCACAGCCAAGAAGACGACGACCGCAGGCCGGCAGGGCTTCAAGACCGGCGAGGCTGTCGTGTATCCGGCCCACGGCGTCGGTCGCATCACCGCGATCGAGGAGCAGGAGATCGCCGGCTACAAGCTTGAGCTGTTCGTCGTATCGTTCGAGAAGGACAAGATGGTCCTGCGCGTCCCCACCGCGAAGGCCAACAGCGTGGGCATGCGCAAGCTCGCCGAGCCGGAGCTGGTTAAGAAGGCGCTCGACCTGCTGACCGGCCGCGCCCGGATCAAGCGCACCATGTGGTCGCGCCGCGCGCAGGAATACGAGGCCAAGATCAACTCGGGCGACCTGCTCGCCGTCACCGAAGTCGTGCGCGACCTCTTCCGGTCCGAGGCTCAGCCGGAGCAGTCCTACTCCGAGCGCCAGCTCTACGAGGCCGCCCTGGACCGGATCGTGCGCGAGATCTCGTCGGTGAACCGCATCACCGAGACCGAGGCCCTGAAGCTGATCGAGCAGAGCCTCGCCAAGTCGCCCCGTCGGGCGAAGAACGAGGCGGAGCCCGAGGCCGAGGCCGACGGTGACAGCGAGGGCGACGACATTCAGGAGGAGGCCGCCTGAGGCGCGCTTCCCCCCGCGGACGACATCTAACCCGGCCCCTGTGGCCGGGTTTTTTGTGCCCGGACCGGTCCGAACCGGCGCGCCGGCCCGGTCGTTTCGGGACATCCGGGCTGGACGGCGCGCGGCCGGATCCCATGTGATCGGAACAGAACACGATTTCGTGGCCGCCCGGTTGTCGCATTGTGGTGCATCGGGACGGAACTTTCGCGTTTTGCCTTCCGTTGTCGGTTGCCTGGCGTCGCCTCCCGGTGGCGCCTGCGCGTCGGGCTATCGGCTCGACGCCGCAACAGCACTCGACAACAAGAGGCAGGCGGATGGCTGAGATCGCGGGAATTCGACGGCAGTTCATACGGACTGCCATGGAGGCACCCTTCCTAGCCCGGGAAGAAGAGCGCGGCCTCGCCGTCCGCTGGAAGGACGAGCGCGACGAGCGGGCCCTCCACCGTCTGATCTCCGCCCATATGCGCCTCGTCATCGCCCTGGCGGGGCGTTTTCGTCACTACGGCCTGCCCATGGCCGACCTCGTCCAGGAAGGGCATGTCGGCCTGATGGAGGCCGCAGCCCGGTTCGAGCCCGAGCGGGACGTCCGCTTCTCGACCTACGCGACGTGGTGGATCCGCGCGTCGATCCAGGATTACATCCTGCGCAACTGGTCGATCGTGCGGGGCGGCACCTCCTCGGCGCAGAAGGCTCTGTTCTTCAACCTGCGGCGGCTTCGCGCCCGGCTTATGCAATCCACCGAGGAGCATGTCGGCGACGAGATCCACCGCCGCATCGCCAGCGCCATCGGCGTGTCGCGGGACGACGTCGCCCTGATGGACGCGCGCCTGTCCGGTCCCGACATGTCGCTCAACGCCCCGGTGGGCGAGGACAGCGACGCCTCCTCGGAGCGGATGGACTTCCTCGTCGACGGCGCCGACCTGCCGGATGAGACCGTGAGCGCCACGGTCGACGGCGAGCGTCGGTTGAGCTGGCTCCAGCAGGCCCTGACCGTGCTGTCGGAGCGCGAGCTGCGCATCCTGCGCGAGCGCCGCCTCGCCGAGGATCAGGCAACCCTGGAGGCCCTGGGCCAGCGGCTCGGCATCTCCAAGGAGCGCGTCCGCCAGATCGAGAACCGGGCCCTGGAGAAGCTGCGCCGCGCCCTGGCCGACCGCTTCCCCGCCGCCACCGGCAGCCCGCATATCGGCTGAGCCCACGGGAGCGACACCGACGCGAAGCCCGGCCCCGAGGCCGGGTTTTCGCGTTTCAGAGGGCCCCGCGTCCCATACCCCGGATTGCCGCGCGGCGATCCGGGGTATGGGACGGCAGTCGGCGCGGCGTCGTCGGGCGGCACCGCAACGCGCGGGGGCGGCCGCGATCGGGTCCTATAGCGGGTCGACTCGGGTTTCGGTCGCGCGGCCGGTTCAGGCTCCCTGAGCGGCGGTGCTCCGCCGCTCCCGCCGGCGACTGCGCCGGCCGGGCTCCGGCGTCGCGTCGAGCCAGATCACCAGCGCGAGGGCGATGAGCGCCGGCAGGCCGAGAGCCAGGAAGGCGCCGGTCCAGCCGAACATCCCGTAGGACAGGCCGCCGTACCAGCCCGACAGGGCGCCGCCGACGCCCTGCACGGCGTTGACGCTGCCGATGGCCGTCTGGGTCCGGCCGGATCCCCAGGTCAGGTCGGCGACGATGACCGGCACCGCCACCCCGACGATGCCGGAGGCGACGCCGTCCAGCACCTCGGCGGCGATCAGCCAGACCGGATCGTCGATGAGGCCGGACAGGAGCGCCCGCACCGGCAGGACCGCGAAAGCGACCATCAGCAGTTGGCGGCGGCCGCGCTTGTCGGCGAGCGATCCGGCGAACAGCGCCACCGGGACCATCACCAGCTGGGCCACCATGACGTAGCGGGCCGTCCAGGTCGTAGCGTCGGCCGCGGTCGCGACCAGCTTCTGGCCGAGCAGCGAGAGCATGCCGCCGTTCCCGAGATTGAACAGGGTCAGCGCCACGGTCAGCACCAGCAGGCGACGATTTCCCAGGACCTGTCGGAGGCCGCTGCGCTCCGGCTCGTCCGAGTCGTCCTCCTTCCAGCCGACGGCGCGGCGGCGGCTCCACGCCTTGGCCGGCATCGTCGCCGTCGCGGCGATCGCCGCCAGCGCCATGCCGCCGAGAACCCAGAAGGCGATCGCCGGGCCGAAATAGCCGGTGCCGAGACTGATGGCGCCCGCGGCGATCAGGATACCGACGTGATTGAAGGCCTGGTTGCGCCCCTGCTGCGCGGGGAACCGGTCCTTGCCGACGATACCCAGGGTCAGCGCCGCGACGGCCGGCAGCAGCAGGGTGCCGCCGGCCGCTGCGAAGAGCTGCGCGCACAGCACCGCCGGGAAGCTGCGGGCCGGCAGGAGCAGCAGCGTCCCCACCAGGATCGCCCCGCAGGCCAGCGCGATCAGCAGGCGCGGGCGCGGGAACCGGTCGACCAGGGCGCCGAACGGTCCGCTCAGGAACAGCGTGCCGATGCCAACCAGCGTGATGACGAACCCGACCCGCGCGGGGCTCCACGAGGCCGATTCTGCCAGCCAGGTCCCGAGAAAGGGTCCGAGGCCGCCCTGGATGTCCCCGATGAACAGGTTGATCAGGGCGAGGTTTGCGGTGGGGGCCATGCGATCCTGGAGCCGTTTCGGGCCCCGGACCTGTACTCCCCCCCCGGAACGGTCAAGCCCGGATCGCCGCCATCATCGCCGCACCGCTCCAGCGGCAGACTCGCTGCACCGGCCTCACGGCTCCGGCGGGCCGTACTGCATCAACCCGTCCCCGAACGACCAGTTCTCCGGGTTGACCTCGACGAGGTTGATGAAGACGTCCCCCGGCGCCACGCCGGGATCGCGGGCGAGGTTGCGGGTCACGGCGGCGTAGAGGGCGCGCTTCTGCGCGGTGCCGCGCGTCGCGTTGGCGGTGATCTGGACGATCACGAGGCGGTCGCTGCGCCGGATCCCGAGATAGTCGGGACCGTAGACGAAGTCCGACGCGTCGTGCTGGTGCACCAGGGCGAACAGGTCGCCCTCCGGCACCGCGAAGGTCTCGCGCATGGCGTCGTAGACACCCGCGACGAGGGCGGCTCTGTAGGATTCGGTCGTCCCGGCACGCAGGGAGATGCGGGTCAGAGGCATGGTCTCACTCCTCGATCGGTCCGAGATCAGCGGCCGCGCGCCGCGGCGAGGCCGGGCGCGGCGAGGTGGACGATCGCGGTTCCGGACAGCCCGGCGGCCGGCTCGGCGCGGAGGGTGAAGCGGGTGAGGCGCCATCCGTCGGGATCGAGCCCGGCCACGGTGGCGAGGACGTCGCGCCCGGCCGCGATGTCGTGCCCGCGTCCCCGCTCGTCGTCGCGCAGGGCGGCGAGATCCTCCGCCGGCCCGACGATACGCGTCTCCTCCGAGAGGGCGCCCGCGGCGTCGCCCGGCCCGAACGCGGCGGCGACCGCCAGCCACGTCTCGATGCGCGGCCGGCCGAAGCTCGCAATCACGGCGCCGAACCCGGCCCCGGCCAGGAACGCGGCGGCGGCGCCGGCATCCTGCCACAGATAGAGAGAGCTGTAGGCGTTGGCGGCGGCCCCGCGAGCCCGGTCCTCGACCGTGAAGGCCTTGAAGACGAGGCCTGGCACGGCGTCCCAGGCCGGTGCGCGGGTGGCGACGCGCGCGCGGATCCTGTCCATGGCGTAGTCGGCCGGCAGACGATGCCGGTAGCGGGTGATCAGCATGGGGCACTCCCGAAGAGGCCCACAGGCTTGCACGCCGCCTCGATAACGGCGACATATCGGCACCGATATCTACGATAAGGGTGCGTTATGGTCGCCGACCGTCCCCTCGACCTCGAAGGCGTCCTGGCCTTCGTGCGCGTGGTCGATCTCGGCAGCTTCACCCGTGCCGCCGAGGCGCTCGCCACGTCGCAGGCGGCGATCAGCCTGCGGCTGAAGCGGCTCGAGGACCGGCTCGGCACGCGCCTCCTAGACCGGACCCCGCGGCACGTCGACCTGACGCGCCAGGGCGCCCTGTTCCTGCCGGCCGCTCGGCGCCTCCTGGACGCCCATGACAGCGCCGTGGCCGACGCGGCGACGGCGCAGCCCGCCCGGCTCAGCCTCGGGATCAGCGACCACGTCGCCGGCCCCGACCTCCCGGTGCTGCTGCGGTGCCTGGGCCTGGATCGGGCCGGGCTGATCACGGAGGTGCGGATCGTCCCGTCGCGCGACCTCGCGGCCGCGTTCGGATCCTCCGGCGAGGGCGGCTACGACGCGGTGATCTTCCGGACGGAGGACGAGGCCGGCCACGGCGGCGCGGTCCTGGCGGAGGAGCGGCTGGGCTGGTTCGCCGCACCGGATTTCCCGGCGCCCCGGCCGGGCGAGACGCTGCGGCTGGCGGGACTCGCGGGTCCGTGCACGGTCCGGGGCGCCGCGACGCGGGTTCTCGACGCGGCCGGGCTCCCCTGGACCGAGGTTTTCGTCGGCGGCGGCGTGCTGGCGGTGGGGGCGGCCGTGATGGCGGGGCTGGCGGTGGCGGCCCTGGCGCCGAGCACGGCCCCGGCCGGCGCCGTGGAGGTCGGCGGCCGGTTCGGGCTACCCGAACTGCCGCGCACCTTCGTGGTCCTGCGCGCCCGCCGCCTGGCCGGGCGCCCCGCCGAGGCGCTGCGCGCCCTGGCGGCGGCCTATCGCGGTCCCGGCGGCCGCTGACCGGCCGCCGGCTCGTCCGGTCCTCAGGAGGCGAGCGGGCCCTGGGCGCCCTGCTGCTCCATCACCTTCTGCCGGTAGAGGCCGACGAAATCGATCGGGTCGATGTACAGCGGCGGGAAGCCGCCGTTGCGCACCGCCTCGGCCACGATCTGGCGGGCAAAGGGGAAGAGCAGGCGCGGGCACTCGATCATCACCGCCGGATGGATCTGGTCGGCCGGGATGTTGAGGAGCCGGAACACGCCGGCATAGGTCACCTCGAAGGCGAACAGCACCTCGTTCTGGATCTTGGCGTCGCCCTCGAGCTTCAGCTCGACCTCGAAATCGGTCTCGGAGAGCTGCTGCGCGTTGACGTTCACCTGGATGTTGATCTGCGGCCCCTGGCCCTCCTTGGGCTGGAGCGAGCGCGGTGCGTTCGGATTCTCGAAGGAGAGGTCCTTCGTGTACTGCGCCAGGGCGTTGATGGTCGGCGCATCGCCCTGCGGCATGCCGCCGCCGTTGCCGTTCGCTGCCGGGGAATCGGCCATGCGGATCATCCTTCTCGATCGACCGGCAGGGCCGGCGCGGGTTGTTGTCGCGGCGGGAGCGGCTGGATCACGCCGCGGAACTGCCCAAACGGCAGGGCCGCTAACACGCGGACCGGGCCTGGACAAGCGAGCGGGCGCGGCGCTGGCGCCGGCGGCCCCCACGACCCATATCGACCGGATCGCAATTGACGCGTGGGTTCGATCGTCCGGCCGACACAACCGGCTCGCTCCCGACGCGTTGGTCGGATATGAGTCGGCCAGACCTCTGCGCGCTTAGCCGGCGCCGCACCGCGCGCGACCTGAGCAAGGGGCACAGGGTCTCGCCGCGGCCACCATCGGATCGGTGATGCAGGACAGTTTCGACGTTACGACGATCATCTTCCTCGCGCTGGCCGTCTTCGTGATCTGGCGTCTGCGCTCGGTGCTCGGTCAGAAGACGGGGGCCGAGCGCTCGCCGTTCAAGCCGGTCGACCGCAGCCGGACTGAGCCACAGGCGCGCTCCGACGGCGACAACGTCGTTCGCCTGCCCGGCGCCGACCGGGTCCAGGCCGCGCCGCAGCCCGCCGCCGCCCCGCGGGACTGGCGCGGGATCGCCGAGCCGGGATCCGAGGTCGCGCGCGGCCTGGAGGCCTGCATCCAGGCGGAGCCCAGCTTCGACCCCCGCGCCTTCATCGAGGGCGCCAAGTCGGCCTACGAAGCCATCATGATCGCCTTCGCCAAGGGCGACCGGAAGACCCTGCGCGGCCTCCTCTCGAAAGAGGTCGGCGAGGCGTTCGAGCGGGCGATCGCGGAGCGCGAGCGCAACCGGCAGACGCTCGAGACCACCTTCGTGTCGATCGACAAGGCCGAGATTGTCGCCGTCGAGGTGCGCAACCGCGTGGCGCACGTCACCGTCCGCTTCCTGTCGAACTTGATCACCGCCACCCGCGACGCCGACGGCAAGGTGGTGGACGGCAGCGCCGAGACGGTGGTCGAGGTGCCGGATGTCTGGACCTTCGCCCGCACGCTCGGCTCGCGGGACCCGAACTGGCAGCTCGTGGCCACCGAGGCCGGCGCCTGAGTCCGTGACCGGCGTTCCGTGACGATCTTGCCGTGCCGATGTCCCGCGCCCGGTCCGGAGCAGTCCCGGCCGCCCTCCTCGCGTCCCTCCTGAGTCAGGCCGTGTCCGCCGCGCCGACGGCGGTCGGCGGCGCGGTGCTGACCCCCGTGGCCGCGGCCGACCTGCCGGGCTTCCCCGGTGCGGAAACGGAGGCGGCGCTCGACGCCTTCCGCCGCGTCTGCGCGGCCCCGCCGCCCGCCCTGCCCCAGCCCGACGGCGTCGTGGGAGATCCGGCCGCCCTCGCCGAGGCCTGCGCGGCCGCCGCCGGCCCCGTGCCCGACGCCGCCGCCTTCTTCCGCGAGCGGTTCGAGGCGTTCCGCGTCGCGCGGACCGGCGCGGACCGGCCCGGCTTCCTGACCGGCTATTTCGAGCCGGAACTCACCGGCTCCCTGGAGCCCGGCCCGGATTTCCCGACGCCGGTCCTGGCCCGCCCCGACGACCTGATCTCCCTCGGCCCCGGCGAGACCCGCCCGGGGCTCGACCCGGGCCTGCGCGCCGCCCGCGCCACCGCGGACGGCTTCGCCCCCTACCCCGACCGCGCCGCGATCGACGACGGCGCCCTCGGCGCGCGGGCGAAGCCGATCCTGTGGCTGCGCGACGCGGTCGACCTGCTGGTCCTGCAGGTCCAGGGTTCCGGGCGCGTCCGGCTGCCGGACGGGCGCGCGGTGCGGGTGCTCTACGACGGCCGCAACGGCCGCCCCTACACGGCGGTGGCCAAGCTGATCGTCCAGGAGGGCCACCTGCCCCTGGAGGGCCTGACGCTCGCCCGCTGGACCGGCTGGCTGCGCGCCCATCCCGAGACCGCCAAGCGCCTGATCCGCGCCAACGCCTCCTACATCTTCTTCCGCCTCGCTCCGGTCGCGGATCCGGCCCTCGGGCCGCCGGGCGCCGCGAACGCCCCGCTCAGCCCGGGCCGCAGCCTGGCGGTGGATTCGAACCTCTGGCGGTACGGCCTGCCGTTCTGGCTCGCCGGCCCCCTCCCCGGCGCGACTCCAGGTGAGGCCGGGCGCCTCGTCATCGCCGCCGATACCGGCTCGGCGATCGTCGGCCCCGCCCGCGGCGACCTCTTCGTCGGTACCGGTGCGGAGGCCGGCGTGGCCGCCGGCAACCTCCGCGACGCGATCGGCTTCGTGGTCCTGCTGCCGCGCCGCGCGGCGGTGCCCGGAGCCGCGCCGTGAGAGCCCCGCGCCGCGGGCGTCGCCTCACCGCGGTAGAGACCCGCCTCTGGGACGCGATCGCCAAGCTGGTCACGCCGCTTCCGGGCCGCGCCGCCCCGGTGCCCGAGACGCCTCCGCCGCCGGGCCCGACCGCCACCATGCCGGCCCTCTCGGCGCCGATCCTGAAGCCCAGCGCGCCGCCGGCCGCCAAGAGGCCGCGGGCGAAGCACCCGCCGAAGCCGGCCCCTGAGCCGGCGCGCCCGGCCACCGCCGCTCCCTACCAGGCGCCGCCCCAGCGGCATGCGCCGAGTGCCGGGCTGGAGCGGAACGCCAAGCTCGGCCTGCGCCGGGGGCGGCTCGCGATCGAGGCGCGGATCGACCTGCACGGGATGGTGCAGGCCGAGGCCCACGCCGCGCTGACGGGCTTCCTGCTCCGCGCCCGGGCCGCCGGGCATTCCTACGTGCTGGTCGTCACCGGCAAGGGCGGCCCGGGCCACGCGGACGCCTTCTCCGAGCGGGGCGTCCTCCGCCGCAGCGTGCCGCACTGGCTGCGGGGGCCGGATCTGCGCGGCATCGTCCTCGGCTTCGAGGAGGCCGCCCGCCACCACGGCGGCGGCGGCGCCCTCTACGTGCGCCTGCGCCGGCGGTAGGGCGGGTCCGAGCGCGGGACGCGCGGCAACCCGTCCGGATCCCCGCGGTTGCGGCGAGGTCCGATACCGATGATATCCGGGACGGCGCACGGGGCGCCGCGGACGCAGAAATCGCGAGAGAGATGCCGGAGCTTCCCGAGGTCGAGACCGTGCGGCGGGGATTGGCGCCCGCCCTGGTCGGCGCGCGGTTCAGCCGCGTCACCCTGCGCCGGCCCAACCTGCGCTTCCCGTTCCCCGAGCGCTTCGCCGCCCGCCTCGAGGGGCGGACCGTCACGGGCCTCGCGCGCCGGGCGAAGTACCTCACAGCCGCCCTCGACTCGGGCGAGACGCTGGTCATGCATCTCGGCATGAGCGGGCGGTTCGACGTGGCTCTGCCCGACGGCAGCAACCTGTCCCCAGGAGACTTCTACCTCGAGGGCGCCCAGGGCACGCCCCGGCACGACCACGTGGTCATGGCGATGAGCACCGGCGCCACGGTGACCTACAACGACGCCCGCCGCTTCGGCTTCATGGATCTGGTCCCGAGCGCGGAGCTCGCGGCCTGCCGCCACTTCGCCCGGATGGGCGTGGAGCCCCTCGACGGGCTGACCGGGGCTGTGATCGCGCAGCTCTTCCGCCACAAGATCGCGCCGCTGAAGGCCGCCCTGCTCGACCAGCGCCTGATCGCGGGCCTCGGCAACATCTACGTGTGCGAGGCGCTGCACCGGGCGCGCCTGCATCCGGAGGCGCCGGCCGGGAGCCTCGCCCGGCCGGACGGGCGCCCGACGCCCAAAGCCAATGCCCTGGCCAAGGCGATCGTGCAGGTCCTCGAGGAGGCCGTGAAGGCCGGCGGCTCGACCCTGCGCGACTACGCCCACACGGACGGCAGCGCGGGCGCGTTCCAGCACGCCTTCCGGGTCTACGACCGGGTCGGCCTGCCCTGCAGCCGGCCCGGATGCGACGGCGCGATCACCCGCATCGTGCAGGCGAACCGCTCGACCTTCTACTGCGCCACCTGCCAGCCCCCGGGCTGAGCGCGCCGATCGGCGCCTATCGCGCCGCGGAACGGCAATTTCGCCACAAACCCGACTAGGGTTACGCCCCTCGACGTGCGCACCCGGTTGCGGGCAGCCGATCCCGGCCCGCGACGCGTGACGGGTCGCGCGGGCCCAGACAGGATCCCGATGTTCTTCCGCCGCTCAAAGACGCCCGCGCCCGAGACCGCCGCGCAGGATCCGACGGACGAGCCCGCCCTGCCGCAGCGGCTGTCGCCGCGCTCGCCCGGCGAGGCGATCAAGCCGACCGTCGCGCCCCCGCCGCCGGAGAAGCCCGAGCGCGAGCGGAGCGGCCTCGTGGGCCTGGTCAGCGGCGCCCTGACCTTCGCGGTCGTCATCGCCATCGCGGCGATGATCGGGATCACGCTGTTCCAGCGGCAGGTGCGCGAGCCGGGACCGCTCCCGGCCGACAAGGTCGTGGTCATCCCGACCCACAGCGGGACGGCCGAGATCGCCGAGACCCTGAAGCGCGAGGGCGTGATCGACCATACCGGCCTGTTCGAGTTCGCCGCCCGCTTCGGCGGCCGGCCGGCGCTGCGGGCCGGCGAGTACGTCTTCAAGGCGCACGCGAGCATCTCCGACGCGCTCGACACGATCGCCACAGGCCGGCAGGTCCAGCACGCCATCACCTTCCCGGAGGGCCTGACCTCCGAGCAGATCGTCACCCGCCTCAACGACAACGACGTGCTCGCCGGCGAGATCAACGAGATTCCCCCGGAAGGCTCGCTCCTGCCGGACACCTACAAGTTCGAGCGCGGCGCCACCCGGCAGCAGATCGTCAACCTGATGAAGGCCAAGCAGCGCGAGGTCCTGAACCAGATCTGGCTGCGGCGCAGCGCCGACGTGCCGGTGCGGACCCCGGCCGAGATGGTGACCCTCGCCTCCATCGTCGAGAAGGAGACCGGCCGCGCCGACGAGCGGCCCCGGGTGGCCGGCGTCTTCATCAACCGCCTCAACAAGCGGATGAAGCTGCAATCCGACCCCACGATCGTCTACGGGCTCGTGGGCGGGCGCGGCACCCTCGGCCGCGGGATCCTGCGCTCCGAGATCGACCGGCCGACCCCCTACAACACCTACGTGATCGAGGGCCTGCCGCCGGGGCCGATCGCCAATCCCGGCCGCGCCGCCCTGGAGGCGGTGGCCAACCCCTCCCGGACCAAGGACCTGTACTTCGTCGCGGACGGCACCGGCGGCCACGCCTTCGCCGATTCCCTCGAGGCGCACCAGCGCAACGTCGCCCGCTGGCGGGCGGTCGAGAAGAGCCGGCAGGCGCCGCCGGACGCCGTCGACAAGGTCGAGCCGGGCCCGGACTCGGCGACGCCGGGCCGCGCCTCGGCCTACGCGCCGGGCGGCGCCCCCGCGGGGAACGGGATCAACACCAACGCGGCCTTCGCCCTGGATACCGGCGCGCCGGGCACGCGCGCCTTCGACGCCTCCGAGGGCACCCGCCTCGATCCCCTCAAGAACCGCAGCTACGATCTGGGCTCGCCCAAGACGGTCCCGACCCTGAGCGAGCCGGCACCGGCGCCGCGCGGCCGCCGCTAGGCAGCCGCGCCGGTCCGCGGCGCCGGCTTCGGCGCCGTCGGGGCCACCCTCAATGCGCCCGCGGGTTCCGCGGGCGCCGCGGCGCCTCTGGCGGCTCGCCCGACAGCGAGGCCGCGATCTGCCGTCCCAGCTCGTAGAGCAGCGCTTCGAGCAGCGGCTGCACCCGCCTCGCCTCCCCGGGTCCGAGATCGCCGACCAGCTCCCACAGGCGCATCGCGTAATCGGCCATCCGCTCGACGGCGGTCCCCGGCTCGGTCGGAGCCCCGAGAAAACCGACCGGCGGCTCGTACGGGCCGTCGACTCGGCTGTCGGTGATGTCGATCACGATGCCCCGACCGTAGATGTGCCCGTCCGCGCGGCGCTCGAACCGGCCCCGCGCCAGGACCCAGCGCACGACGCCCGGCGCGGGCACGATGCGGTGCTCCCAGGCGAAGAGACCGCCCTCCTCGCGGACGCGACGGCGCTCGCTCTGGTCCCGGGCGAGGTCCTCCGGGTGGAAGAGCGCGGAGAGCTGCTCCCAGGTGATGCCGTCCGCCGCCTCGGCCTCGGTCAGGCCGAAGATCCGCGCCATCGTCGCGTCCCCGCGCACGCATCCCGTGTGCGGCGCATCCTCCCAGATGCCGACGCCCAGCGCGGACATCCCGAACGGCGTGAGCGCGGTCCTCCCCAATACTGATCGCGGCATGCGCCATCCGAGTTCATGTGCAGACGAGCGGGATTTCGAGCACACCTTCACTGCGGAATGCAACGTCGGCCGCGCGACACGAAAGTGAAAACGTGACCACCGCGACC
The DNA here is from genome assembly GCF_053345625.1 of Methylobacterium sp. D53M. Lineage (NCBI taxonomy): Bacteria > Pseudomonadati > Pseudomonadota > Alphaproteobacteria > Hyphomicrobiales > Methylobacteriaceae > Methylobacterium > Methylobacterium sp. D53M. Next base: position 12,081 of record NZ_JBKFAL010000006.1, on the reverse strand, counting down.
GCGCGGGCGACGGCGGACGGGGACCGCGTCGCGGGCGGGCGGCCCTACCGGTCCCAACAGCGTGCCGGGTGCCGCTCGACTGCACGGCGCCGCCCGAGATGGCCGGGCGCGCGGCGCGTCCGACGCGCGCCCGACGCGCCTCGCGACGCGGCGACGGCGGCGACCGGCCTCTTCCCACCGGAGTGATCCGTGCTACAGGCCCCGATCTTCACGGGGACGGGGGTCGGCGTGACCCAGATCGCGAGCATGACCGGTTTCGCCCGGACGGCGGGCAGTGCCGGACCGGTGCACTGGGCCTGGGAGGTCCGCAGCGTCAACGGGCGCGGCCTCGACGTGCGCACCCGCGTGCCGGCCGGCTATGACGGGCTCGGCGAGACCGCGCGCACCGCGCTCCAGAAGACACTCACCCGCGGGCAGTGCCAGCTGACGCTGACCCTCACCAAGCCGGAGACGACCGCGCGGGTGCGGATCAACGAGACGCTCCTGGCGAGCCTCGCCCAGGCGGTGGCCCGGGTGCCGGTCCCCGAGGGCGTGGCCCCCGCCACGATGGACGGGCTGCTCGGCGTGCGCGGCGTGATCGAGGTCGAGGACGAGGCGGCCGACACCGACACCCTCGCCCGGGACCTGGCCGCGGGCGTGGTCCAGCTGGTCGCGGATCTCGTGGAGGCGCGCCGCGCCGAGGGGCGCCAGCTCGAGCAGGTCGTCACCGCTCAGGTCGACCGGATCGCCGCGCTGACCCAGGCGGCCGAGGAGAACCCGGCCCGCCAGCCCGAGGCCGTGCGGGCACGGCTGGAGGCGGCCGTCGCGGCCCTCGGCGGCAGCGGCCTCGACCCGGACCGCCTGCACCAGGAGGCGATGCTGCTCGCCGGCAAGGCGGATGTCCGCGAGGAGCTGGACCGGCTCCGCGCCCACGTGGCGAGCGCCCGGGACCTGCTGGCGGCCGGTGGCGCGATCGGCCGGCGGCTGGACTTCCTGGCCCAGGAATTCGGCCGCGAGGCCAACACCCTGTGCGCCAAGGCCAACGATATCAGCCTGTCGCGGATCGGACTCGACCTGAAGGCCGTGGTCGAGCAGTTCCGCGAGCAGGTGCAGAACATCGAATGATGCCGGGCACGATGCTGGGCACGATGCCGGATCGGGACGTGAGGATACGGATGCGAAACGTCGGGGAGCCACGCGCATGACCGAGCCGGCCGGGAGCGTCTCCGACTCGATCGCGCGGCGCGGGTTGATCCTGATCCTCTCCTCGCCCTCGGGCGCGGGGAAGACTACCCTGACGCGGGCGATCGCGCAGGATCCGAGCTGGGCGCTCGACCTGTCGATCTCGGTGACCACGCGGGGGCGGCGTCCCTCGGAGATCGACGGGCGGCACTACCACTTCATCGATCGCGAGGCGTTCGACGACCTCCGCGAGCGCGACGACCTGCTCGAATGGGCCGAGGTGCACGGCAATTTCTACGGCACGCCCCGTCGGCCGGTGGAGAAGGTGCTGGGCTCCGGCCGGGACATGATCTTCGACATCGACTACCAGGGCACGCGGCAGGTGCGCTCCAAGCTCGCCCAGGACGTCGTGACGGTCTTCATCCTGCCGCCCAGCATGGCCGAGCTGCGCCAGCGCCTGGAACGCCGGGCGGAGGATTCCGCCGAGACGATCGAGAAGCGTCTCGCCAACGCCCGGACCGAGATCCAGCGCTGGGTCGAGTACGACTACGTCATCGTCAACGACGATCTGCAGAACGCCTTCCGGGCCCTCCAGGGGATCCTGGCTGCCGAGCGTCTCCGGCGGGCGCGCCGCACCGGACTCGCCCCCTTCGTCGAGGGCCTGCTGGCCGAGACGCCGTGATCCGGCCCTGGAGCGCTCTCCGCCGAAGTGGATACCGGTCCGGCGCAAGAGAGCGTGTCAAGACATAGGCTTGGAGCCGTGCTCGGTTGCAGCGCGATCGGGCACGGCTCTAGCGGCGGATCAGCACGACGCCGCCGATCAGGAGCGCGATCCCCAGGAGGCGCGGCAGGTCGACGGGCCGCTGCGCGAGGCCGAGCAGGCCGGCGTGGTCGAACAGCACCGAGGCGACCATCTGGCCCGTGACGAGGAGCGCGAAGAAGGTCGCGGCGCCGAGCTTCGGGACCAGCAGGATGGCGAGGCCGATGAACACCGCGCCGAACAGGCCGCCGCTCCAGGTCCACCACGGGATGCGCTCCGCCACGCTGGCCGTCGGCACCGGGTCGCGCAAGGCGGCGGCGAGGAGCGCCATGCAGGCGAGCCCGACCGCGTAGCTGGAGACGCCGGCCCAGGACGCGGAGTCGAGGCCCGTGCGGAGATTCGCGTTCAGGACCTGCTGCAAGACGAGGCCGGCGCCCGCCAGCACGGCGAGCAGGGCGGAGAGCGCGAAGGCGAGCATTGCGGGACGGGCCTCGGGGTCGGGACGGCGGGCGGCATTGACAACCGTCCCGGCCGATGCCGTCAAATGCCGCGCTGACCCGCGTCCATGCAGTTTCGGCATGATGAACCCCGCACATCTCGACCTCTTCCGCGCCGTGATGCGCCACGGCGGCATGACGCGGGCCGCCGAGGTCCTGGGCATCGGGCAGCCCCATATCAGCCGCGCCATCGCGCAGCTGGAGGAGGCCCTCGGCTTCGCGCTGTTCGTGCGCGGGCACGGCAACGCGTTCCCGACCCCGGAGGGCGAGGCCTTCGCCCAGGAGGTCGCGCAGACCTACGCGGGCCTCGATCACCTGCAGCAGGCCGCGCGCCGGATCCGCGAGCGCGGCACCGGCGGATTGCGCGTCGCCTGCCAGCCCTCCCTGGCCGCCGGATTGCTGCCGCGCGCCATTCGCCGCCTCGACGCGGAATGCCCGGATCTGCGCATCTCGGTCCACGTCCCCAGCCCAGACACGATCTGGTCGTGGACCGCCTCGGGCCAGTGTGACCTCGGCCTGGCCCGGCCGCGCTCCGGCCATGCCGGGGTGAGCGCCGAGCCGTTCCTGCGGGTCGCGGCCGTGTGCGCGCTGCCCCGCGGGCACGCCCTGGCCCGCCGGCGCGTCGTCACGGCGGCGGATCTCGCCGGGGTGCCGCTGATCGCGGCCGGGTCGGGCCCCGTGCAGGCGGCCACCGAGGCGGCCTTCGCGAGCGCCGGCGCGACGCCGCGCTTCGCCCTGATGGCCGAGTACACGGCGGCCCGCTGCGGGCTCGTCGCCGAGGGACTCGGCGCCGCCATCGTCGATCCGGTCCCGGCACGGGCGCTCGGCGGGCTGCCCATCGTGCTGCGGCCGTTCCGGCCCGAGATTCTCATCGAGACGCTGCTGCTCCGGCCGGCGGGCCGGCCACCGGGGCGGCTCGTCGAGCGGCTGATGCTCTATCTGGCGGCGGAGCGCGACGCCCTCGCCGCCGCCTGAGCGGCTCAGGCGGCGGCCGGCAGCTCCGGGACCGGGCAGAGCCACGCGCGCATCGCCGCGAAGGTCGACACGGCCGCGCCGGTGAGCGCGGCCTCCGCGGCCGGGTCGTCGCCGAACGCGTCCAGGCGCGTGCGGAAGGCGGCCCACATCGCCCCCGCGGCGGGCCCGTGCGCCCGGTAATAGGCGAGCCCCGCGTCGGAGAAGCCGTGCAGGCCGGCGATGTGGCGGCCGATCAGCTGCCCGCCGAGGGTCGATCCCTCCAGCACGTAGAGCGCGCCCGTGGCGGCGGCCGGCCCGCGGAGAACCGGAGCGGCCGGTCTCGGGAGCGCCGCGACCGCGCCGGGCTGGAGGCCGAGATGGACGAGGTCGGCCGCGAGGAGCGCGAGTCGGCGGCGCGGCGCCAGGAACGGCTCGTCGGCGAGCCCGGACCCGATGGCCGATTCCCAGACCGCGTGGAAGCCGTAGAGGCGTCCCAGCAGCTCCCGGTAGCCGCCGAGCGTCGCCACCCGCGCCTGCCAGTCGAGGGACGCCTCCAGCGCCCGGTGGGCCGGATCGGTCGCGGCGCGCAGCCGCGCGTGCAGGCCGTCGCGGGATCTCACGCGGTGATCGTGAAGCAGGCGCCGGGAGTGTTGGCGACGGTGAGCTTGGCGTTGATCTGGTCGAGCATCGCCCGGATCAGCTTCATGCCCAGGCCGGAGCCCTTGCTCCGCGCCTTGGCGTCCGCCCAGTCGTCGGGCAGGCCGGCCCCGTCGTCGCAGACGCGCAGCTGGATCTCGCCGGGGCCGGAGGCCGAGACGCTGACCTCGACGCGGCCGATGCCCGCCGGGTTGGCCGCGTATTTGAAGGCGTTGGTGACGAGTTCCGTGGCGATCAGCGAGAGCGCCACGGCCTTGCGGTAGGGCACCATCAGGCCGGGCTCCGCCGACAGGTCGACCGCGTGCCCGTCGCCGGCCAGCCCCGCGAGGTCGTTGCACAGGCTCTCGATGGTCTGGCCGAGATCGACCTCGTCGAACCGATCCGCCTGGTACAGGCTGTCGTGCACCCGCGCGACGCTCATCACCCGCGCGGAGGTGTCGGCGAAGGCCTGCCGGGCCTCGCCGTCGGCGATCTGGCGCCGCTGCATCTGCAGGAAGGCCGAGACGATCTGCAGGGAGTTCTTGACCCGGTGGTCGATCTCCCGCGTGAGCAGGTCCTTCTGCTCGAGCAGACGCTCCTTCTCGGCGAGCAGGCCGGTGAGCTCGTCGATCTTGCGCCGCTGGCGCAGCACCACGCCCTCGACCGCCTCGGCCAGGGAGCCGGCGAGCTGGACCTGCCATTCCGCGAACGGCGCGGCGAAGCCGGTGCGCTCCTCGACCCAGCGCTCGAACGAGCGGCGGGGCAGCACCGCCACGGGACCGCTTCCGGCGAGCACGGGCTTGCGCGGGTCGCCGCCCCACGTGACCGTGCTGGGCACCTCGGGCCGGAACCAAACCAGCAAGTTCTCGCGCGAATCGTCCACGAAGGCCGCGAGCAGGCCGCTGGCGATCTCGCGATGCGGCCCGGCCTCCGGAAAATCGGCGCCGAAGCTGTCGCTGCTGTAGACGACCTCGCCCTCCGGCACGCGCGCCCGCAGCCAGCTGGCGATCACCGCCACCATCCCGGCCGGCGGGGTCCGGCCGATCAGCGTGACCCGCTCGCCCGAGACGATGCCGGCGCCGGTGGCGCTGAACAGGTCGAGCAGCGTCGTCGTCCCGGCCGTCAGGGCGGCCACGAAGTCGTCGGATCGCGTCAGGCCGCGCACGAGGCGCCCCTCGACGTCGAGATGCGCCTGCCGCTCGGCCCAGAGGCGGCGCGACTCGATCTCCTGCACCCGCATGGCGAAGGCGTCCGTGAGCACCGTGGCGGCCGCGCGCGTCTCAGGCGTGACGTAGTGCGGGCGGCGGTGATGGCCGATCATCAGGCCCCACAGTCGCCCCTCAACCATGATCGAGATCGACATGGACCCGTTCACGCCGAGGTTGCGCTGGTACTCCAGGTGGATCGGCGAGAGCGTGCGATGCTGGGCGAAGGTCAGGTCGATCGGACCGTTGCCGGCGCCAGGAGCCGAGACCAGCCCGACCGGGACGCTGTCACGGTCGATGACGAAGCGGCTCTTGGCCTTGGTGTAGAGGGCCCGGGCCTGGGCGGGAATGTCGGAGGCGGGGAAACGCAGGCCCAGCAGGCTGCGCGACCAGCCCGGCACCTTGTCCTCGGCCACGGCCTCGCCGTTCCAGTCCGGGTCGAAGCGGTAGACCAGCACCGCCTCGAAGCCGGTCAGGGCCCGGATCTCGAGAGCCGCGATCCGGGCGGCCTCGGCCAGGGTCCCGGCCTCGCGCAGGCGACCGACGGCCAGCTCGGTATCGACCTGGCTCGCCGTGGCGAAATCGTCGGCCGAGTCCGGCTCGAGCTCCATCTCGACGATGACGCGGCCGGCATGAGCGTGGACGACGGCGTGATAGGCGCCGCGATCCGGGAAGGTCAGGGTCCGGCGGATGGAGGCGCCGTCCTCGAGGGTCCCGCTCGCGAGCCGCGCGCGGATCGCCGCGACGACCTCCGCCGGTAGCACGTCCGCCAGGGGCCGGCCCGCCAGCGGCGGCTCGATCGGGTCGATGATCTCGCCGACATTGGCCGAGTAGGCCGCGACCAGGAGGGTTCCGGCATCGGCCGCGAGCATCACGGCGTTGGGCTGGATCGAGCCCGGGATGTGGATCGGCTCGCGCTCGCAGAGGCTGGCATCCACCGGCTCGGCGCGCACCCGCCGGCCGATCGCCGCCATCACGGCCTCGCGCGACAGGTCGGCGCCGAGGCTCTCGACCGGATCGATGGTCAGCCACGTCACCGGGCGCGTGCCGCCGATCTGGCCGTGACGCATGTGGATCCGCGCCCGGAGCGGCTGCGGTAGCCGGCCGAAGACGTAGTCGAAGGTCTCGTTCAGGGCGCCGCGGCGCGCACCCGCGAGGAACCGGCCGCGGAAGCTCGGCACGTTGGTGCCCGGCATCACGTCGCGGAAATAGTCGCGCCCGAGGACGGCCTCGCGCGACAGCCCGGAGATCGCGCTCGCGCCCTCGCTGAAGGCCACGACGGTGCCGGCCGCATCGAGCCCGATCACGCCCTGGTCCAGGCGGTCGAGCGCGTCCGGCGCGATGACGTCGAGATCGACGTCCGTATCGGGGGCCTGGCTGGGCGGCATCAGGAGCGAAACCGGCTCATTCAGACCGGTATGGCGACCGAAATGGCCGAGCGCAATGCTAGTGATGTCAGCAAGATCAACGCCTCAGCTTCTGTGTATGATCTTAGACATAATACTGATAAGCCCTTCTTCAACCGTAGGATGGTATACCGGGCGATCATGCACGGCCTGGGCCGTCTGCTTGTCGGCGACGGCGTACGTGAGCAGGTGCGCGAGGTGTTCCACGGCCGGCCCGAGCATCTCGCCCCCGAGCAGTCGCCCGGACCGATCGGCCCAGATCCGCATGCCGCCGCGGTTCAGTCCCTCCACGCGGGCGCGCCCCTGGTCGGAGAAATCCAGGGCGCCGACGATCCGTCGATCGTCCTCCGGGTCGTAGGGCGCGCCGATCACCGCCGCCTGGGGATGGGTGAAGACCATCGCGAGGCTCGTCCACGGCTCCGGCGTCGCGACCGGGCGGCCCGCCACGAGGGCGGCCGCGTTGGCGCCCGCGACCGTGCCCTGGCGGCTCGCCTCGTGCAGCACCGGTCGCCAGCCGTCGACGTCGCCGGCGATCAGGATCGGTGCCCCGGCGCAGACGAGGCTGCGCCGGTCGAAGTCCGGCACGCCCGTCTCGCCGATTCGAAGGCCGGTCGCCTCCAGCCCGAGGGGCTCCAGGTTCGGAGAACGGCCGGTGGCGGCCAGCACCCGCGCCGCCCGCGTGACCTGGTCGCGACCGTGGCGGTCGACCCAGCCGAGACGCACGCCGTCGCTGTCCGCAACGGCGTCCCGAACCTCGGCGCCGAGGTGAAGATCCATCTCCGAAGCGAAGATCGCGGCGGCCTGCCGGGCGAGGTCGGGCTCGGTCAGGCCGGCGACGGTGTCGCCCGCGTCGATGACCGTGACGGCGACGCCGAGCCGGGCCATGGCCTGGGCGATCTCGATCCCGACGGCACCGGCCCCGAGAACGGCCAGCGAGGCCGGGAGATCGGGGATCTCGAAGAGCGTGTCGGTGGTGAGGACGTCCGCCCCGAGGCCCCGCAGGGGCTCCGGGACGATCGGGCTCGAGCCCGTGGCGATGACCGCGGCCCGGAAGCGGATCCGGATCGCGTCGTCGATCAGCAGGGTGCGGTCGCTCTCGAACCGCGCCGTGCCGCCGAGGCGCTCGTCTTCGGGGAAATCGTCGAGACCTTCGAGGACGCTGCCGACGAACCGGTCGCGCTCTTCGCGGAGGCGCCGCAGCACGGCGGGCCCGTCCACCGCGACGTCCGGAACCCGGATGCCGAACAGGTCGGCGGTGCGGGCCGCGTGGGCGGCGGTGCCCGCGGCAATTAGGAGTTTTGAGGGCATGCAGCCGACCCGCGCGCAGGTCGTGCCGCCGGGGCCGCGCTCGATCAGGACCGACCGCGCCCCCGCCGCCGTCGCGGCGCGATGGGCCGCGATTCCGGCGGTCCCGGAACCGATCACCGCCACGTCGTAGTCGAGTTCACGCATCAGCATTCCGGACCGTCCGCCGGGGCCAAAGCGTCACGGCCCAGGTTCGTTCCGCCTGCGCGCTCTCGTCTCAGCCCGGCCTGGACCGGCCGGGGCTCCGCGCGCTCCGGCGGCGCGGAGCCGGCGTGTCAGGCGCTGCGGCCAGGGGCCGTGCCGCCGAGATGGAACACCCGGTGCGGGACCAACTCGCCGCGCTCCACGTCGCCCACGGCGACCAGGATCCCGGCGCAGGTCGCGAAGGCCTTGCCCTCCACCGGGGCGTCGCGGCCCCGCAGGATGACCGACTGCCCCCGCATCAGGCGCAGGCCCAGATCGCGCGACACCGCGACCTCCGGGATGGCGTCGAGGGCCGTCTCCACCGGTCGCAGGTAGGCGAGGGCCGCCTCGGGGCTGCCGTCGGTCAGGGCCGAGACCGGGCAGGCCTCGGCTTCCGAGAACGGTCCGACGCGGGTCCGGCGCAGGGCGGCCACGTGGCCGTAGCAGCCGAGCATCCGGCCGAGATCGCGGGCCAGCGCCCGCACGTAGGTGCCCTTGCCGCACTCGGCCTCGATCACGGTCCGCTCGCCGTCGTGCTCGACGATGGCGAGCCGGTCGATCTGCACCGGCCGGGCGACCAGTTCCACGGTCTCGCCCTCGCGGGCGAGGTCGTAGGCGCGCTCGCCCTGGATCTTGATGGCCGAGTAGCGCGGCGGCACCTGCTCGATCGCGCCCACGAAGGCCGGCAGCGCCGCCTCGACCGCCGTCCGGTCCGGGCGGGCGTCGCTCGTCGCGACGGGACGCCCCTCGGCATCGTCGGTGTCGGTCTCGATGCCCCACTGGACGGTGAACCGGTAGGCCTTGCGGCCGTCCATCACGAACGGGACGGTCTTGGTCGCCTCGCCGAGGGCGATCGGCAGGATGCCGGAGGCCAGCGGGTCGAGGGTGCCGGCGTGGCCGGCCTTCTTGGCGTTGAAGGCGCGCTTCACCACCGCGACCGCGTGGGTCGAGGTCATGCCGACATGCTTGTCGAGGATCACCCAGCCCGAGACGTCCCGGCGCTTCGGCCGGTCCGGACGCGGCCCGCGCTGCGGACGGCGCCCCTCCGGCCCGCGGCGCTCAGCGCTCGGCGGGGGAGCCTGGCGCTCGGCCGGCGGAAAATCTTCCATGGAAACCGTCATGTCCGCGTGTCCCCCGGGGTCGATGCCCCGTCCCTTTCTGCTTGGTATCGGGACTCAATGCCCCGTCCCGGTCTCCGGTTCGTCGTCCTCGGGCCCGGACTCGAGGTCGCGCTGGACCCGCTCGTCCCGCAGCAGCCGGTCGATGCGCGCGGCCTCGTCGAAGGTCTCGTCCCGCCGGAACCGCAGTTCCGGCGCGAATTTCAGGTTCACCCGCCGGGCCACCTCCTGGCGCAGCACCTTCCGGTGGCGCTCCAGGGCGGCGATCACCGGCGCCTCGTCGAGGCCGCCGAGCGGCATCACGTAGGCCGTGGCGAGCTTCAGGTCCGGCGACATCCGCACCTCCGGCACGGTCACGACATGCGTGCCGAGCACCGGATCCTGGATATCGCCGCGCTGGAGCACCTCGGCCAGCGCGTGGCGCACGAGTTCGGCCACGCGCTGCTGGCGCTGCGAGGGGCCGGTGGAGGTCGGTTTCTGGGCCATTCTGTCTCGGGCCGGCCCGCCGGAGCGGACGGCGCACGTCCTGAAAAAAGAAAAGACGGCCGCGGCAGGTGCCGCGGCCGCCCTGTCCGGATGAGTCCGGAGCGTCAGAGGGTGCGGCGGATCTCCTCGACCCGGTAGCACTCGATCACGTCGCCCGCGCGCATGTTCTCGAAGTTCTCGAAGGCCATGCCGCACTCCTGACCGGAGGTGACTTCCTTCGCGTCGTCCTTGAAGCGCTTGAGCGTCTTGAGCTTGCCCTCGTGGATCACGACGCTGTCGCGGATGAGGCGGACATGCGCGCCGCGCTCCACGATGCCGTCGGTGACGCGGCAACCCGCGACCTTGCCGACCTTGGAGACCTCGAAGACCTCCTGAATCGTCGCCTCGCCCAGGCGCTCCTCGCGGAGCGTCGGCGGCAGCATCCCCGACAGCGTGGCTTTGATGTCGTCCACGAGGTCGTAGATGATGTTGTAGTAGCGGATCTCGATGCCCGCCCGCTCGGCAGCCTCGCGGGCCTCCTTGTGGGCGCGCACGTTGAAGCCGATGACGACGGCCTTCGACGCCTGCGCCAGGGTGATGTCCGACTCGGTGATGCCGCCGACGCCGGCCAGGAGGATGCGGGCCGCGACCTCGTCGTTGCCGAGCTTCTCCAGGGCGCCCGAGATCGCCTCGACCGAGCCCTGCACGTCGCCCTTGATGACGACCGGCAGCTCCTTGCGGCCGGCGCCTTCCTTGAGGTCGCGCATCATGTCGACCAGCGAGCGGTTGGCACCGCCGGTCCGCGCGTTCTGGCGCTCCCGCTTCTGGCGGGCGCGGTACTCGGTGACCTCGCGGGCGCGGGCCTCGTTCGGCACCACGATCACGCGGTCGCCGGCATCCGGCGTGCCGTTGAAGCCCAGCACCTCCACCGGCACCGACGGCCCGGCGTACTGCACGTTCTCGCCGAGATCGTCGATCAGGGCGCGCACGCGGCCCCACTCGGCGCCCGCGACGACGATGTCGCCGGTGAACAGGGTGCCGCGCTGGACCAGGACCGTGGCCACGGGGCCGCGGCCGCGGTCGAGCTGGGCCTCGATGACCGTGCCCTCGCCGTCGCGCTTCTCGTTCGCGCGCAGGTTCATGATCTCGGCCTGGATCTGGATGCCCTCCAGGAGCTGCGGCAGGCCGGCGCCGGTCTTGGCCGAGACCTCGAACTCGAGGGTCTCACCGCCCATCGACTCGACCTGGATGTCGTGCTGCAGCAGCTCCGTGCGGACCCGCTCCGGCTTGGCATCCGGCTTGTCGATCTTGTTGACCGCGATGATCATCGGGACACCGGCCGCCTTGGCGTGCTGGATGGCCTCGATGGTCTGGGGCATGACGCCATCGTCGGCCGCCACCACGATCACCACGATGTCGGTGACCTTGGCGCCGCGGGCGCGCATCGACGTGAACGCCGCGTGGCCCGGGGTGTCGATGAAGGTGATCATGTCACCGGAGGGCGACGCGACCTGGTAGGCGCCGATGTGCTGGGTGATGCCGCCGGCCTCGCCCTCGACCACATTCTCCTTGCGGATCGCGTCGAGCAGCGACGTCTTGCCGTGGTCGACGTGGCCCATGATGGTGACCACCGGCGGACGGGGATCGAGATCCTCCTCCAGATCCGGCTCGTCGGAGGAGAGGCCCTCCTCGACGTCGGACTCGGCGACGCGGCGCACCGTGTGGCCGAGTTCCTCGGCGATGAGCTGGGCGGTGTCCGAGTCGATCACGTCGGTGATCTTGTGGATCTGGCCCTGCTTCATCAGCAGACGGATCACGTCCACGGCCCGCTCCGACATGCGGTTGGCGAGTTCCTGGATGGTGATCGTCTCGGGGATCGTCACCTCGCGGGACAGCTTCTCCTTCTGCTCCACGTGGCCGCGGCCGCTCATGCGCTGCTGGCGGCGGCGGAACGAGGCGACCGAGCGCGTGCGCTCGTCCTCGCCCGAGGTCGCGTTGGCGATGGTCAGGCGGCCTCGGTTGCGGTCGCCGCCCGGGGATTTCGGGGTCTTCGGCGGCGCGATGATCTTGAGCGGCATGCCGGGACGGCGGATCACCCGCTTGGTCTCGGACTCGTCCTCGTTGGTCTGGGCACCGCGACCGGCGGGGCGCGCCGCGGCCCCCGCGCCGGCAGGACGCGCGGCGGTCGCCGGCGTCGCGCTCTTCTCGGGCTCGGGCACCGGAGCCGGACGGGCCATGAAGTTGAGGTCGCGCGGCTTGCGCGAGTCGGCCGTGATGGTCTTGCGCGGCTCGCCCGTGGAGGGGCGCGGCGTCAGCGGCGGGCGCGGAGCGGCCGGAGCCGCGGCGGAGGCAGCTGGGCGCGCGGCGGCCGGACGGGCCGCCTCGGGCTGA